>JASIBA010000060.1 GCA_030041735.1 Thermoplasmata archaeon
AGGCGCAGGACGTCGCCCGGGTGAGCCGATCGCCCGTCAAGCGTCTGGGTCGCCCGGAAGAGGTCGCCAAGGTCGCGGCGTTCCTCGCCTCGGACGATTCCTCGTTCGTGGTCGGCGCCGAGATCGCCGCCGACGGCGGATGGCTGCTCAATACGATGTGATCTCAGGACGGACCCGGCCGGACCTGGACGCCGCCGATCTCCGGAGAGAGGACTCCGATCTGTTGGAGCAGCGAGAACTGATCCTGGATCGACCAGATCTCGACGACCTTCCCGTCCGCGAACCGCCAGATCGCAAGCCCCGGGACACGGACGGCCTTCCCCGTCGGCGGCACGCCGCTGTACTCGCCCGTGTGGGTCCCGGTCCACTCGAGCCGGACCACGACGCGATCGTCGACCTCGATCACATCCTCGAGGACGACGTGCACGTCCGGGAATCCCGCGAGGCGATTGCGGTTGTTCCGCTTGGGGCCGTCGGTGCCCACCAGGATCCCGTTGGTCCTCAACGCGGGACTGAAGATCTCTTCGGCGAGGTCCAGGCTTCCCGTCCAGCCCTCCGTGAACCATCGGCGGACGGCCCGGACGTTCTGCTCTCGCGTCATCTTTCCCTCGCACGGCGACATCGCGCGCGGCCATAGCCTCGCAAGAGGGACTCGCGGGGGCCGTCGGTCCGTTCCGCCGACGGCTTCGCCCGGTCTCGTCGCGGGTCGAATCCGATCAACTCACCGCGAACTCGACGCGCGCGGTGTAGGTCCCGTCGGTGGCGACGAGCGTGGATTTTCCGGCGGGGACGTTCGGCACCGAGATCCGACAGTCCGAGAAGTTTCCGTACCCGTTCGTGCGACAGGTCGCCACCGGCGGCGCGTGCGTGCCGTGCAGGCGGAACTTCACCTCGTGATCCGGCAGGAACCCTTGTCCGTTCAGCGCGATCGTGCTCCCGACCGCTCCCGAGCCCGGGCTCGCGCGGAGGTGGGTCAGGTGGAACGCGGCCGACTGGTTGTCGCCGGCCACGTCCGTCACGAAGATGGTGTAGTTGCCGACGGGCTCCGTGGGGATGGGGAACGTCACCGAGAAGCTGCCGGTGCCCGTCGAACCGGAGGCGACGATCGATGCGGACGCACCGGGGGTCCCGTTCCAGAAGTACACCGTGAACGGCTCGCCCGGCCAGAACCGCTCCCCGGTGACGTTCTCATGGTTCCCGTGCGAGCCCGAGGTGATCGAGAGGACGATGTAGCAGGTAAGGATGGGCGCGATGCAGGTATCCGGGGGAGGGAGCGCGACGCTGCCCGCCGTCGGCATGCCCGACGCAGCGCCGGGCAGCGCCGTCGTCAGGACGACCGCCACCGCGGCGGCCAGTGCCCCCCAACGCACGGTGCGTCGGAGCGATCCTGAGAGACGAGACTCGACCTCGCCGGACATCCGCGTCGCCGCCCCGGCGATCGCACGTCACTTCACAGCCGTTTCGGGTCGGACCCGGTCACCCACTACCTCGGACGGGAAGGTCCTGTGCGAGCGGGGGTCTCTCCGGCGGGAGCCGAAGCGCGCGCCGGTGACGGCGCGAGCTCAGTCCTCGATGTTGGCACCCTTGGCGACGCCGTTCTTGCCCGTCGCTCCGCCCGCGCCAGGGCCTCCCGGTGTTCCGACGTTGCCCGTCGCTCCTGTGGACCCGGAGGGCTGTTGGCCGCTGCCGAGCCCGTTGTAGCCCCCCGTTCCGCCGCTCCCCCCGACACCGGCCCCAGAGAACTCGCCGCTCACGCCTCCGTTGCCCCCGAGGCCGAGGCTCCCGGCGTAGACGTCGTTGTCGGAAACGCCCTTCACGGAGACCACCACCGTGCTGTAGATCCCACCGCCCTCGGCGCTTCCGCCGTTGCCGCCGACCTCGCCGTTGCCCCCGGGCGCCGCGGAGGACCCGTTGCCCCCGACGCTCCCGTTGCCGCCGTCGCCGCCGGGCGCCGGGATGAACGGATACGACTCTTCGCCGGTCCCCCCGTTCCCGCCGTTCCCTCCGGCGCCGCCGGTACCGCCCGGGCCTCCGCCTCCGCCGAGGTTGCCGTTGAGTCCGCCAGCGGCGGTGCCTCCGTAGGCCCCGTTCTGGTCGATCTGCGAGCCCGTGACGGTGAGGGTCCCCGAGTTGTAGATGCCTCCGCCGTAGCCCGGGCCTCCCGCGCCCGCCGAGGCGATGGTCCCGGCGGCCCCTCCGAGCCCGCCGTTCCCGCCCGGACCGCCCGACGCGCCGTTCGCACCGGCCCCCCCTTCGCAGTCGTTGTAGTCCGGCGCATTGCCGCCGTTCCCCCCCGCGCCTCCCGCGCCTCCGATCCCGCCGGGGCCTCCGAGGCCGCCGGTGGTGTATTGCGCGGGGGTGCTGCCATCGTCGCCGAACGCGTCGTTGCCGTAGAGGTTCGACTTCTTGGACAGGGTCGCGGTCCCGCTGTTGAAGAGACCGGCTCCCTCGGCGGGTCCGCCCTTGCCGCTCGCCGGCGTGTTCCCCTGGGCGCCGCCGGGTCCGCCGTTGCCGCCCGCGCCGCCCGTCCCGCCCGACTCGCCGCTGCCCCCCACGAAGATGTAGCCCAGCCGGGCGTTGTCGGTAGCGTTCCCGCCGTTGCCTCCGACGCCTCCGGAGCCGCCCGCCCCGCCCGGGCCCCCGGTGCCGCCCTGCCCGCCGGCACCGGAGGCGGCGCCGTCGGCTCCGTTCAGGTAATTGAGAACGAAGGTGGTGGAGGTCGCCGTGAGGACGCCCGGGGCGCCGTTGTAGATCCCGGCCCCGGCCGCGAGCGCGCCGGTGATCCCGGCGCCGCCGGCTCCTCCGGCGCCCCCGGCGCCGCCCGACGCGCCGGCGCCGCCGTTCCCTGCGTAGCCGGCGTATCCGCCGTCGCCTCCCTCGTCCGTGGAACCGGAAGCCGGCGGTGAGTTACCGCCCGGTCCGCCGGCACCCCCGGCGCCGCCGGCCCCACCGGGCCCGCCGGTGCCTCCGGGACCGCCGATGCCCGCGTATCCCGCGTAGATCCCACCCACGCCGTTGTCCAAGAATTCCGAGCCGCTGAGGATCAGCGTCCCGACGTTGTAGATCCCTCCGCCGAGGGCGAGCGCGGCCACGGCGCCCGATCCACTCGCGCCGCCGCTTCCTCCCGCGCCCCCTGGAGTGCCGGCCCCGCCGTCGGCGCCGTCGCCGCCCATGTACCCGTCGGTCACGTCGCCGGAGGCGTTCCCCCCGGCGCCACCGCTGCCCCCGGACGCCCCGAGGGCGCCGGCCCCTCCGGGGCCCCCGGCGCCTCCGTTGCCTCCGTTGTAGCCAAACACGCCGTCATTCGCGCCCGAGTACTCGATGTCCGAGGAGCTCGCCGTGAGCGTACCCGCATTGTAGATGGCGGCCCCCTCGGAGATGCCCACCGCGCCCGCGGCGCCACCGGCGCCGCCGGGCCCGCCCGCCCCGGCTGGACCGCCTAGGCCGGCCGCGCCACCATTGCCCCCGGTCTCGTTCGGGGAGTTCCCTCCGCTGCCGCCGTTGCCCCCCGGACCGGCGTTCCCACCGGTGCCTCCGTTCGCTCCGACGCCGCCGGATCCGCCGGTGCCGCCGTTCGCGTTCATTTCGAAGATGTCGCCCTTCAGGACCACGGTCCCGAGATTGTAGATCGCTCCGCCCTGGGCCGAACCGCCCGCGCCGCCTGCGCCCCCGGCCCCCCCGGAGCCGCCCGCGCCTCCGCTACCCCCGGACCCGCCGGCCCCGCCGGAAGCGCTGGTCGCCCCGGCCCCGCCGGTACCGCCCGCGCCTCCGTCGCCCCCGTTGCCGCCCGGTCCCCCGTTACCCCCGCTGCCTCCGTTGCCGCCAGAGATCTGCCCGTAGAAGGTACAAAGGTCAAACGTCGCCGAGCCCGAGAACACTTCCGCGATGCCGCCGGTCACGCTGCCCCCGGCGGTGCCCGTAGCGCCCTTCGTGCCGCTCTTGCCGACGGCTCCGTTGCCGCCGGCGCCTCCCGCCGCACCGACGCCGCCCGGCGTGCCGGCGGTGCCGTCCTTGCCGTTCGCGCCGCTGTGTCCGTTGGCCCCCTGCGAGCCGTCGCTCCCGTCGATGTAGCCCTCGAGCCAGAGGTTCTTGAGGGTCAGATCTCCGCCGGTGACGTTGAACAACCGGAGGTTGTTGTTGGTGTCGAGCCAATTGCCCGAGTATCCGGCCGAGGTGATCGTGACCGTCAGACCCGATCCGATCGTGATCGTCGAGTTCAGCAGGAATGTGCAATCCGTCGTCTGGATCGCGACTGTCCCTCCCTTCGCCACCGCCGACGCCAGGACCGTCGCGTTGCACGAGGACACCACCGTCTTGGCCGCGATCGGCAGGGCCGTGGGCTGGTCCCGGACCACCGTCGCCGTCGGGGCGGCGGACGCCAGCGCGCTCGACGCCATGATTCCGGCCAGCACCACGACCGCCGCGATGACCCATCGTGCCCTGCTCGACATCGTCGAAACCTCCCGGGGGAGCGTGGAACCCGCGGGTCCGTTCTTAAAGCGCGACGTGATTCTCGGCCGCGGCTCCGCTCTTCGAAGTCTTCGAGGGCCACCGGAGACCACCATAGTGATCGGGGTCGGCTCGGCGGGCCGGACGCGCCGCGTCGCCCGCGCCGCGGCGCGAGCTCGGGCTCAACGCTCCCCGAAGGCCCGGAAATCCGGGAGGCACAACAAGGTCGCCCCGGTCAGGAGGATGCCGACGGCGGCGACGCTCACCGCGACGCCGTCCCCGTACGCCGCGATCACGAGTCCCCCGACGACCAGACCCGCCGGGATCGCCGCGAACGACCCGAAATCCCCGATCGAGAGCACGCGCGCGAGGACGCGGCCCGGTACCACGGCCTGAATCGTCGAGTAATAGACCGTGTTCGAAAATCCGATCGCGAGCCCCGCGCCGAGGGCCGCCACCAGCGAGAGGACCAGGAGAGTGGACAGGGCGAGGAGCCCGTAGGTGGCCGCTTCGGCGAGCAGACAGATCCCCATCAGCCAGCCGGCGATGCGGCGCGTGGCGAACCGGCCGACGAGCAAGCCTCCCGCCGCCGTGCCGGCGGCCCAGGCCGCGACGAGCGTGCCGTAGGCCAGGGCGCTCCCCCCGAACCGGTCCGCCGCGTAGACGACCAGGAACGGAGAGACGAACGACGAGAGGAAGTTCGAGGGCAGATATCCGAACGAGACCTCGACCAGCGTCCGGCTCGCGAGGACGTAGCGCAGTCCTTCGGCGAGATCCTGGCCGAAGGAGCGGCGCGCACTCGCTGGGCTCGGGCCCGGCCGGCCCAGCTCCCCGGCGATCCCGAGCAGCAGCATCGCAGAGAGGGCGTAGGTGCACGCGTTGATCCCGAGCCCCCACGTCGCCCCGAGGGCGACGACGATGCCGCCCGCCGCGGCCGATCCGACGCTCCAGGCCGCTCCGTTCGACGAATAGAGGAGCCCGTTCGCATCCTCGAGCGATTCCTTCGCGACGAGGCGCGGTAGGATCGCCTGGCTCGCGGGCGTGAACAGCGCCGAGAACGAGTTGACCAGGACCATGATCGCGAGGACGATCGGCAGCGCGAAACCGACGAAGAGGAGCACCGCCGTCAGGGCGGCCATGCCGGCCATGCGCGTGAGGTCGGCCGTGACCATCAGCGAGCGCCGGTTGTACCGGTCGGCGACCACGCCGGCGAACAGACCCAGGACGATCCCCGGAACCACCCCGGAGAGCCCGACATACGCGATGTCGACCGCGCTGTGCGTGTAGTGAAAGACGATCCAGTTGACCGCGACCAGCGACACCGCGGCGCCGAGGGTCGAGGCAGCGCCCGCGGCGAACAGACGTTGGAACGGCCGGCTCGCGGGGGACCTCCGCAGTCCGCGTGGGGCAGCCCCCGGGGAGTCCGGAAGTGCGCGGTCGATTCCCGATCCCATCGGCCGGTGCCTCCGGCGATCCGCGGCGAGAGGGAGGCGCGAGATGATGAACTACCGGATTAACAAACGCCCCGGGCGCAGTTTCGCTTCGCCGAAACTACTTGAGGCGAGGGCACGCATCCCACTTCGCGGCGGCGCCCGTCCAGGCTCTGCCGAGGGGGGTCGGCGGCGACCGCGAACGAACGGAGTCCAGCGGAGGCCGAACCCCGGATCTCGACCGGCAATGCCGGCCTCGATGCGATGCTCGAGGGCGGGCTGATCGCCCGGCGTCCGTACCTGGTCGCCGGGGCCGCGGGCACCGGCAAGACGACCTTGGCGCTCGAGTTCCTCTGCGACGGGGCTCGACGCGGCGAGCGCTGTCTCCTCGTGACGCTCGAGGAACCGCCGAACGAGTGCCGGTACAACCATCGAGGGCTCGGTCCGGAGTTCGTCCGCGTCGAGGTGTTCGACGCGATCCCGGACGTCATGCATTACGAGCACGTCCCCTTCAACGACGTCTCGATGGTGCGCACGGTCCTCCCGTTCGGGCGCGTCCCGTGGCTGATCCGCCGGACGCCCGAGCTCACCGCGGTGGAGGTGACAGCGACCGGGCTCGAGCAGATGCTCCGGACCGAGGTCCAGCGGAGCGGATACTCCCGGCTCGTGATCGACTCGCTGACCGCGATGCAGTACTTCTGCATGAAGGGCATGGATGAGATGGCCGGCGCGCAGACGTTCCTGCGGTTCCTCTCGGATCTGGACGTGACCACGCTCCTCACGGTCGAGTCGCCTTCGGACGAGGAGACCTCGACCGAGCGCATGCTGGCCCGCGGGGAGATCCGTCTCTTCCGCTGGGAGCACGGGGGGATGACGGTCCGGGCGATCGGGATCGAGAAGTTCCGCGGCAGCGCGCACGACGCGCGCCTGCACCCATATCGCATCGGGCCGACGGGCCTGGACATCGACCTGGCGCTCACCGTCTCGCGCCGGGGGCGCTTCAAGGGCCGCCGTCCGCAGGGCGCGGTCGTCCCTCCCCCGGGGGCACCGGCGTGATCCCGCCCGCGGTCCCGCCTAACCGGCGGCGCTCCCCGTTCGCTCCGCGTCCGGGGTGATCATCCGCCGGCCCGGTCCCGGGGCGGGCGCCGGGAGGGTCCCCGGCCTCCGGTCGTCTCGCCGTGCCGGGCCCTGCGCCGCAGGATCCCGTCGCAGGTGAGCGAGATCGCCGCGCCAAGCCCGACGATGGCGACGAGCGGCGGCAGGAACATCCAGAGGTAGACCGGTCCGGCCGTCGTGATCGGGAACCCCTCGCAAGCCCCGACCGCGAGGAGGTTGCCCCACTCGGGGAAGTTCAGCGCCGGGAGCGGCGAGAACGGCGGGATGCTCGGGAGGAGGTAGGGCGGCGGGATCCCCGTGGAACCCCCCGCATGGTCGATGTTCGGTCCCGAGCAGTCCCAGAACCACGGGAAGGTGACGAGGACGAAGAAGATCGGTGCCACGTCGATCGGGAGCTGCGCGAGGAGCGGCGAGGTGGAGTTCGGCAGGATGTGCCGGAAGTACAGGTACGACGGGCGCGCACCGGACGCGCGGGCCGCCTCGAGGAACGGCTCCCGCGCGAGGGCGCGGGCCCGCTCGCGCGTGGTCCGGGCCGTCGCCGGCCAGATCACGAGCCCGAACAGGACCACGAACGCCGGGATCGTGAGCGCGCCGGCGCGGATCGTGACCAGACCCGCGGCGAGGACGATGACCCAGAAGAACGACGGCACGGCGCCGATCGTGTCGCCGACGAACGTGACGGCCAGGTCGAGCGCGCCGCCCTCGCTCATCCCGGCGGCCGCGCCCAGCAGCCAGCCCAAGGCTACATCGAACGCGAGGATGCCCGCGACGATCGCGAGATCCCACGGGGTCGCTTGCCACACCGCCCGGAAGAGGTCCGTCCCGATCCCGGGCAGGACCCCGAACGGGTGCGCCGACGACGGACCGAGCGTCGCCCGGAAGTACGGCGGGGGCGGTACCCACGCCGGGTTCGTCGCCAACGCGCCCAGAGTGCTCCAGAACACCACGATCGCGCTCACCGCGACCACGACGTACGCGGCGAGCAGCGCGATCCCGGTCCCCAGCTCAAATCCGAGCGGTCGACGGCGCCAGCGCTCCCGCCACCCGGGCGCTGGCGGCGGTGCCGGTCTCCCGTCCCGGCTCGCCCCCAACGAAGGGCGCACGGTGGTTTCCGCCTCGCTCATCGGACCGCCGACCCCCGCGGGTCCCAGCGACGCACGATCACGTCCGTCGCGAACAGCCAGACGATGACGAACACCGTCAGCAGGAACATCATCACCTCGAGCAGCTCGAGGCCGTTCCCCGTCGTCCCTTGCCCCGTCAGCGCGGAGAGCGCGAGGAACCCGATCCCCGGGTCCACGAACGTCACCTCGACCACGAACTGCGTCCCGAGGTAGGCCGGGAGCGTCAGCGCGAAGACGAGCAGGAACGTCGGGAGCACCCGGCGGGCCGTGTGCTTCCACAGCAGCGTGTGCTCGGAGACGCCGCGCGAACGGGCGGCGGTGAGGTGGAGCTCCTGGCTCGCCTCGAGCACGACCGCCCGCGCCTGCCGCAGGAAGATCGTCACGTAGACGAGCGCGATGACCGACGCCTGCAGCAACGTCTTGATCAGTGTGACCAGCTCGAAGTTCCAGGCCTGGTGGAGGAACCCGTCGACGAGCGGCATGCCGGTCGGCTGGGTGAACCGGGTGTCGATGATCCAGGCCGGGTAGTTCCCCCCGTAGTAGTAGAGCCACCAGTCGTTCCCGGGGGTCACCCCGCCGCTCGGAAGGTCGTGGAACTGGGCGAGGAAGGCGAAGAACAGGACCGTCACGACGGCGGTCCCGATGAGGAACGGCGGGACGAGGGTCCCCCCCAGGCTCGCGATCTCGACGGCGCTCTCGGCGCCTCGGCGCGCGGTCCAGCCGGCCCACAGGCTCACCGGATACGCGATCGCCGCGCTGATCCCGAGCGCGAAGAGCGCGAGCTCGACCGACTGCGGCAGCATCCAGGCGTAGAGCTGCGCGAGCGGGATCCCCTGGTACTGCAGGAACGTCGACGTGCCCCAGTGGCCGGTGAAATCGTTGACGACCATCTGCCAGAAGCCGGTGAGGAAGCCGTCGATCCCGAGGTTCTGCTGGGTCGCGAGGTTGACCGGCTCCTGGATCACCAGGTACAGCACCACGAGGACGAACAGCAGCTGGCCGGGCACGAGCGCGGCCCGCATCAGGACGTAGCGCCGGAATGCGCTCGGCGGCGCCCGCGGGCGCCGCCCCGGTACCGGGCGCATCCCGGGACGAAGCGTCTGCGCCCGATATAGGCCCCGGCGAGAAAGGCCCCCCCTCCCGGGAGCTTCTCCCTCCCGTCCCGACGCCCGCGACGCCCGACGGCGAGAATTTCCGGCGGAGTTTTATTTCCTCCGGCCCTCGGCGCGCCGCGGGCGCCCGCGGTCCGCGGGCGCCGGGAGAATCGATGCAGGAATTCCGCTCGGCGGGTCTGTGGGGCGCGGTGGTGCTGATCGCGGTGATCATGGCCGTTCCGGCGTCGGCGACACCGGGGGCTTCGGCCCCGCTCACGCCGTCCGGGGCGCACGACCTCGCCTCCGATCCGTCCGGGTTCCCGGTCGCGAAGTACTCGAACCCGCAGATCGAGCCCGACCCCGCCGTGCCGTCCACGACGCCGGTCGTGCTCAACCTGACGAGCTACGGGACCGTCGCGCTGCCCGTCGGCACCTGGGAGACCGTCGTGATGAACTACACCGGGTACACCGGCGGTACGGCGTACGACTACTTCCAGACGGTCACCATCGACGGCGCGATGGTGTACGTCGGCGTCAACCCCGAGGCCGGCCACTGGACCGAGCTGGTCAACCTGACCGAGTTCCTCGCCTTCTTCGACGGACAGTCCTCGATGAGCATCTCCGGCCCCGCCCTGGGGGCGGGGACCAACTTCGAGGGGGTCCAGGACAACTGGATCACGTTCCTGTTCTACCCGATCCCCGCCGGCGGGACCGGCCCGAGCTACGCGAACGAGATCGAGCCGCTGTTCCAGTTCAACGGGGACCCGGCGAGCGCCGCGATCACGATCCCGAAGGACGCGAGCGCGGTCGTCCTGCAGATGATCGCGATCGGCAGCGAGTTCTGGTACACCGAGGACCCGGACTTCACCGCGGTCACGGTCGCGATCGGGAGCCACGACGTGGCGAGCTACCTGCAGTACCCGTGGATCAACTCCGGCGGGATCGACCTGTTCTCGTGGCGGCCGATCTACCCGGTGAACATGCTGAACCACCAGTGGGAGTACTTCAACCTCACCGGGGCGCTCGGCCTCATCGAGGGGCACAAGACGCTGACCGCGAGCGCGCCCTCCGGTTCGCTCGGCGCGGACGTGATCGCGAACCTCCTCATCTACACGAACCCGCAGGTGACCGGCGCGAAGTCGACCGGGTACCACTTCGACCAGGGGAACGTGCAGACCTTCGACGTCGTGAACTCGTCCTACGACGGGGACAACGCCAACGGGAACAGCTACGCGATCTACGACCAGGCCGACACCGTGCAGTACGGCTACGCGTCGACGGTCGCGACCGCGACGGGGTCGTACTCCGTGAACCTGGCCACGACGGAGACGTACGAGAACTACCAGGCGATCAACTTCGTCTGGGAGAACATCACGGGCAGCGAGACGACCGCGACGACCCAGACCACGACGTACCAGGAGACCGGCCTCACCGGCACCGTGACGGCCACACAGACGCTCGTGTATCCGCTGGCCATGAACCTCGGCGCGACGATCGCGTACCTGTACACCCAGGGCCAGAACACCTTCTACAACTACACGAGCTACTTCTACGACGTCAACGTCGGCTACCAGGAGAACGACCAGACGGTCGCGCACCTCGACGGGATCACGACCAGCTCGAGCCTCGCGCTGAACGAGATGATCGAGCGGACCAACGGCACGTTCGTCTCGGTCCTCGAGATCGGGCCGGGCTACGCGATCATCACGGCCATCTCCTCGTCGCTCCACACGACGACGAAGGTCTACTCGCTGACCACGGACGAGCGCGGCCCCGGCGTCAACCAGAAGACGTACTACTACCACCTGCTCTCGGGCCGTGAGGACAACTCGACGACCTACTACGTCCAGGAGAAGATCACGCGCAACGTGATCGAGACCCGGAGCTCCGGGGGCCCGCTGGGGGCCCTTGCGATCCGATCGATCCTCAGCGGCTGAGACGCACCGGCGCCGGGGCCGGACCGCCGGCGGTCGGCGCGCCCGTTCCGGCGACGAGCGCGCCGCAGCGCGGGCACGTGACGGTCGGTCCCGTCCCGCGCGCCGCGCATCGGGGGCAGGTCCAGCTTCGTACGGCGGAGACCGGTCGTTCCAAGGCCCCGGAGCGTTGGGCGGCCCGGGCCGCGGCGAGCGCCCGCCGCCCGGAACCGACGAGCACGAGCACCACGGTCACGATCCCGGCCCCGAGGACCGCCAGACCGAGATCGCGAAGGTCGGGCGACCCCCCGAGGATCCCTTCGATGGTGAGGGCACCGCCGGCCAAGATCAGCACGTGGTAGGCCAGCAGAGCTCCGAGCGTGCGACCGGCGGCGACGCGCCCGGGCTCGGAGGGCTCGGTTCGATGCGTCGGATCGGCTCCCATGCTTGCCTCGGTCGGCTTTCCGGCTCTCGACTCCTACGGGCCCGTCGGATTTCCCGCCTTGCTCTCCGCGCGCCGCACGGACCCTCCCCGGGTCCCGCGATCGGCCCCCCGTCGCCGCTCCCGTTATTCTCTGGACGCGGGTGGCCCCGCGATGGCGCCCCGTCCGCGTCGGCCCGACTGGAAGGCGTACCTGCGTGCGTGGGACCGACAGCAGGAGGCGTTCAACCCCACCCGGGAGGCCCGGTTCTCGCTGATGTTCGACGTGGTCGAGGCGAAGCTGGGCTCCCGCTTCTCCGCGCTCGATCTCGGCTGCGGCCCCGGCTCGCTCAGCATCCGCCTGCTCCGGCGATTCCCGCGGGCCCGCGTCGCGGCCGTGGACTACGATCCGGTCGTCCGCCAGGTCGGCGAGGGCGCGCTCGGCACGGTCGGCGGCCGGCTCACCTGGGTCGATGCGAAGCTCGGCGCCCCCGGCTGGACCCGGGCGTTGCCGGCGGGGAAGTTCGATGTGGCGCTCAGCACGACCGCCCTCCACTGGCTGAGCCGGCCCGATCTCGCCCGGCTCTACCGGGACCTCGGACGGCTGCTCCGACACGGTGGCGTGTTCCTGAACGGGGACTCTCTCCCGTTCTCTCCCCCGAACGGCCCGATGTCCCGCCTCTCCCGGACCGTGCTCGAGCGCTCGGTTTCCCGACGGGACCGGCGCGCCGGCTGGTCCGGATGGCGCGCCTGGTGGGCGAGCGCGCGACGGGAGCCCGCGCTCCGCGCCGCCTTCCGCGAGCACCGCCGGCGCGGGGCCAGCCACCCCACCCGCCCGGCGAGCCCGCTCGACGTGCACGAGCACTACCTCCGCGCCGCCCGCTTCCGTACGGTCGGCACGGTCTGGCAGAACTTCGAGAACCGCGTGCTCTACGCCGAGCGGTAGAGCGCGCCCGCCACTCCCTAATACCGCGACACCGTCCCGCGCGCCGATGGCAGGAAAGGCCCGCCCCCCGCGGCCGCGCCGGGCTCCGCGGCCGCGGCGCCCCTCCGAGATCGCGGCCGTTCCGCCGGTGGCCGAGCGCGTGGTGCGGGTCGACCTCGGGGAGGATCCGCATGCGCACATCGTCTGCCGCAACTGTGGCCGGATCCAGGCGCTCGAGCTCACGGAGCTCGACCGCCACCTCCTGACCGAGATCGCCCGCCGGCATCCCGACGGCTGGAGCGTCGACGGGATCGCGTTCTCCGCGACCGGCGCCTGCCGGCGGTGCCGCGAGGGACCGGGCGCCGGCGGCTGAGGTCCGGGGCGCCGGGGATGACGGGGTTCTTCTTCGCCCCGCGCATCGGCTGGGGCACCGGCGCGATCGAGCAACTGAGCGGCCTCGGCGCCCGGGCCGTGCTCGTCGTGGTCGACCCCGCCGTCGCCGCGCGGCGGGGCGAACGCCGGATCGTCGAGGAGCTCGCGAAGTCGGAGGCCACCGTCGAGGTGCGGGTCGACCCGCAAACCCCGGATACGCTCGCGGCGGTCCGGGACCTCGCGGATCAGCTGCGGCGCTCCTCGACCGATTTGGTCGTCGCCGTGGGCGGCGGCCGAACCCTCGACGGGGCGAAGGCGGCGCGTTTCCAGGCCGAGTCGCCCGCGATCGACCTCGCGTCGATCTCGCCGCTCCTCGAGCTGCCCGATCCCGCCCGCCGCCGGCTCGTGGCGCTACCGACCACCAGCGGGAGCGGCGCCGAGGCGACGTGGACCGCGGACCTCACCGAGGCCGACGGGACACCGGTCGAGGCGGCCCACCGCGGGCTCCTGCCCCACTGGGCTCTGGTCGACCCCGCGCTCGCCGAAGGCCTCCCGCCGGACCGGATCGTGGACGGAGGATTCGCCTCGCTCGCCGGCGCGGCGGAAGCGTACCTCTCGGCCTGGTCGAACCCGCTCTCGGACGCCCTCGCGGTGGCCGCGATCGCCACCGTCCTCGAGCGACTGCCGCATGCCCTGCGCTGGAGCGAGGACCCGGACGCGCGCGGGGCGCTGCACTACGCCGCCACCGAGGCGGGGCTGGCGGCGTCGAACGCGCAGCGGGGCCTCGCCCACGCGCTCGCCCGCGCGCTCGGTCCGACGACGGGCCTCCCGTACGCGCGCCTCCTCGGGATCGCGCTCCCGTTCGTCCTCGATTTCGATCGGACGGGGGCCCGCGAGCGGCTCGAGCGGCTCGCGGAGCGGGTCCGCCCGGCCGGGGAGTCCACCGGGCTCCCGCTCGCAGACCGGGTCCGTCGGCTGGCCGACCACCTCCGCTTCCCCGCGACCGTCCGCGCCGCCGCCGGGAGCGCGGACGCGGCCCTCGCGGACCTGGACGGGGCCGTTCGTCGGGCCCGCCGATCCCCGGGGGTGCTCAGCAACCCCCGCGTGCCGACCGACGACGAGCTCCGCGCGCTCGCGCGCGAGGTCGTCGGGTAGCGCGGGCGCTAGTTGCCCGCGACCGCGGCCGCGCGCTCGACGCGACCGCGCCCCGGGGACTCCGGTTCCGCCGCGGGCGACTCGACCGCGCGGTTGATCGCGATCTCGGCGAGGTCGCTCGCGTAGAACGCGCTCCGCTCGAGGCTCTCGAGCACGTAGGCGAGACCGACCGCGAGCCGCCCCCGCTTGCTCGTGAGCTCGTGGAGGACGTGGTCGCGCTCCCGGGTCATCCGCTTCGCCGAGTCGACCACCGCGTTCGCCTTCGCGATGTCGCGGGAGTCGAGGCTGTCGAGCGCGTCCGAGAGCGCCTTCGCCGAGGCGTCGGCCATCCGGTCGAGCTCCGCCAGCAGGCGGTCGGGCGTGCGCTCGCGGCCCAGGATCGTCACCGTCTCGGCGATGCGGACCGCGTGGTCCGCGATCCGCTCGAGGACGCGCGAGGCGAGCAGGTAGGTCGAGCACTCCGGGAGCGTGAGGTCGAGCGTGACGAGGATCCGCGCGTCGCGCAGCGCGCTCGTCACCTGCTTCTGGAGGAACCAGTGCAGCCGGTCGACCTCCCAGTCGCGCTCGATCACGTCGCGGGCGATCGACGGGTCGCGGGCGCGGAACGCGGCCATCGCGTCCGTCTGCATCGCGCGCACCATCTGGTGCATCCGGCGGATCACCGACGGGATCGGCAGCGGGTTCTGCCCGACCACGTCCTGCAGGATCACCGACTCGGCGGTCTCCTCGAGGATCTCGGGCCCGATCATCCGCTGCGCGAAGCTGCGGATCACCTCCCGCGTCCGGGCGCTCATCCGCGTCGGCGTGCGGATCTCGAGCAGCGGGTAGCCGGCGATGTACTCCGCGATCAGGCGGCGGAACAGGTGCTCGTTGTCGAGGTCGTTCGACACCTCGACCACCCGGCGGTCCGGCTCCCCCGACTCCCCGGCCTCGGCAAAGACGGTGAGCGAGCCGTCCGCGCGGGGCGTGAAGAACAGCGTGTCGCCGGCGCCGAGCCCCCGCGAGACGACCCAGTTCTTGGGCAGCGAGATGATGAAGGTCGATCCGCCGGTCTTCTGGATCCTGCGTCCGTGGAACCCACCGGTGCTGCGCATGTACGTAGTCGGGCGGAACGTTTGGTTTCTATATAGTCATCGCCCATTCTCGGGCGCCCGGAGCCGTCCGCGCGGGCCCGGCGCGGTCCCCGGGCCTCCGGCGAGAGGCCCACGCTTTTGAGCGGCCGCGCGCGTCCCCGCCGTTCGGCATGGCGGGGGCTCCGGCGCGCCGGTTCGAGTTCGAAGGCCGGGCGCGGGAGTCTTCGGGGGCGGTGCCGCTGGCCGCGTCCCTCTCTTCGGACCGGGTCCCCGTGCTCCAGCGGTCGATCCGCTACCACCGCCCGCGCGCCCCGTTCTGCGGGATCGGGTACTGCACCGGTTGCCTCGTCCGGGTGAACGGCGCCCCGAACGTGCGAGCCTGCCGCTACGTGCCGGCCGCGGGCGACCGCGTGCGGACGGAGAACGCCTGGCCGTCGCCCCGGTTCGACGTGATGGGCGCGCTGGACTTCCTGTTCCCCGGCGGCGTCGACACGCTGCGGGGCTTTCGCCGCCCGGCCGCGTTGACGGGCGCGTATCAGCGCGTCGTGCGACGGCTCGCCGGCTACGGTGCGCCCCCCACGCCGGAGGGCGCCCGTGTCCCGCCGCCTCCTCCCATCGCGCGGGAGGTCGACGTCGGGATCGTCGGCGGTGGTCCGAGCGGCACGGCGGCCGCTGCGAAGCTGCGCGCCGCGGGCCGGAACGTTCTCGTGATCGACCGGTCGGCCGATCCCCCGGCGGGGGCCCCGGACGTCCCCCGGTTGCGCGGCACGGTCACGTTCCTCCCGCCGCGGTCCGCCCCGGGAGACCCGTTCGTCCTGCTCGGATTCTCCGAGCCGGACCAGGGGATCCGGGTGACGGCCGCGCAGGTCGTCGTCGCCCCCGGTGGATACGACGGATCGCTGCTCTTCGAAGGGAACGATCGGCCCGGGATCCTCACCGCGGACGGTGCCTTCGCCCTGGCGCGCGGGCCGGACCATCCGCCGTTCCGGCGCGCGATCGTCGTGGGAGGCGGTCCGCGCGCCGCCGCCGTGCTCCGGGCGTTCGGCCACCGGGTCGAGGCCGTGGTGGCGCCCCTCGCGATCGTGCCGGAGGTCGTCCGAATTGCCTCGGAGCTCGAGGTGCCGCTCTACCCGCGCACCCTCGTCGAACGCGCGACCGGGCGGGCGCGCGTCCGCCGGCTCCGCCTCCGGTCCCGGGGCAAGGGCACGCGGTTCGATCTCGCGTGCGACGCGGTCGTCCTGGCCCATCGGCGACTCCCGTCGACGCAGCTGTTCTTCCAGGCCGGCGCGCGCGTGGAGTGGCGCGCGGGCGCCGGGGCGTACTTCCCCGTGCTGACCACCGACGGTGCGACGACCGTCGCCGGGCTCTACGCCGCCGGTTCGGCCGCGGGCGCGGTCGAGGGCGACGCGGCCGCCAGCGGGGAGCGGGCGGCCGAAGGGCTCCTCCGGGCGGCCGGGCCGGCGACGGCCGAGGCGGCCTCCACCCCGGACCGCTCGGAGCTGGAGGGGTACTACCGCGAGCTGCTCGCGGGGCGGCCGGGGGGACGCTGGATCGCGTGCGCGTGCGAGGACGTCCTGCTGGACGAGATCGAGGCCGCGAACCGCGCGGGCTATCGCGGCATCGAGGTGATCAAGCGCTACACGGGCGTGGGCACGGGCCTCTGCCAGGGGCGCTACTGCCTGCCCGACGCGCTGCTCGTCCTCGCCCTCCTCGAAGGCCGCACGCCAGCGGAGGTCGGCTACATCACCCAGCGGCCGCCGGCCGTCCCCACCCCGCTCGGCGCGCTCGCTGCGATCGGCACCGCCCCGCCGGAAACCGGAGGTCCGTGAGCGCGCCGTCCCGTTCCCGCTACCGGGTCGTCGTGGTCGGTGCCGGGGTGATCGGCCTCTACACGGCGCACCACCTCGCCGCTGCCGGCGCCGGTCCGATCCTCGTCGTCGACCGCGGGTTCCTTTCGAGCGGCGCCTCCGGTCGGAACGGGGGCGGGGTTCGACAGCAGTGGGAGACCCGGGCGACGGTCCGCCTCGCGCGCGAGTCGGTCGCGGCCTACCGGCGCTTCGGACGGGACTTCGGCTACAACCTCTGGTTCCGGCAGGGCGGCTACCTGTTCCTCGCCGAGAACGACCGCGAGCTCGCCCGGCTCCGCGCCGTCCACGACCTCGTGCGCTCGGAGGGGCTCCCGTCGGAGATCCTCGATCCCGCCCGCGTCGCCGGCCTCGTGCCGGGGATCGCTGCGGGCGCCGCCGTCGGCGGCACCTACCTCGCGAGCGACGGCGTGCTCTACCCGTTCCCGGCGATCTGGGGGCTCTACGAGGACGTCCGCGCGCGGGGCGTCGAGGTCGCGCTCGGCCTCGAGGTGCTCGGGGTCGACGCGCGGGACGGACGGGTCGCCGCCGTCCGCACCTCCCGGGGCCGCATCGAGACGGAGATCGTGGTCAACGCAGCCGGTGGCTGGTCGGCCGACCTCGCGCAGCGGGCCGGCCTTCCGAGCCCGAACACCGCGACCCGGCACGAGATCCTCGCGACCGAGCCGATGAAGCCGTTCCTCGACCCGATGGTCGTCCGCGTCTCGGACGGCCTCTACTTCAGCCAGACGATGCGCGGGGAGATCGTCGGCGGGGTGACGGGGACGAACGGCACCGGCGTCGAGGGCGGGATGCCGACCTCTCCCCGGTTCCTCCTCGGGATGGCCCGGGCGCTCGTCCGGCTCGTCCCGCGGCTCGCCCCGCTCGGCGTTCTCCGGGCCTGGTCCGGCTTCTACGACGACACGCCCGACGGCTTCCCGGTGATCGGGGAGGACCCGCGACGCCCCGGGTTCGTCCACGCGAACGGGTTCGGCGGGCACGGCTTCATGCTCGCACCGGCCGCCTCGCGCCGCGTCGCCCGGGCGGCGATGGGGGAGACGGTCGACCTCGACCCCGCGACGTTCTCGCCGGCCCGCTTCCTCTCGAGCGAGCGGCCGCCGTCCGTCGAGCGCCTCCAGCTCGGGTGATCCCGTGATCGGCCAGTTCCCGTGGGACCCGTTCCCTCCCGGCGAGCCGGACCCGAAGGGGCCCGACCCGGTGCCGTCGCTCGCGTTCCGCTCCGCCGTCTCCGCCGCGGACGCCTACCACGCGGTCCGGCTCGCCCTACGCCGGGAGGGGGGGACGCTCCGCGTCGGCAACCGGTTCGTTCCCGAAGGGCGGTACCGCGAGGTCGCGTTCCTCGCGTTCGGCAACGCAGCGAACTCGATGGCGCTCGGCGCGCTCCACGCGCTCGGCCAGCAGCTCACGCAGGGATTCCTCGCCGGGCCCGAGCCGGTCGCCGACGAAGTCCCGTTCCGGGGGCTCACGGTGCCCCCGGGCTGGCCGGGCGACCGGCTCGCGGAGTCCGCCGTGCACTCCGCGCTCGAGCTCGCGGAGGGATTGACCGAGCAGGACCTTCTCCTCGTGCTCCTCTCGCCGGGCGCGCTCCGATCGCTCGCGACCCCGCCGGCGGGGATGGCGCCGGAGGAGTTCGCGGCCCTCCTCGAGCGGGCGCACAGCGCCGGCGCCGACGGCCGCGAGGTCGCGCTGCTCGCCCGGGTGCTCGGCACCGGCGCGGTCGGAGGCCGGCTC
>JASIBA010000061.1 GCA_030041735.1 Thermoplasmata archaeon
AGCCTCGGACTCCTGGTGTCGCTCGCCAACGACGTCGGATACTACTTCGTCGGGAACCTCCTCTTCGGCTTTCACCAGGACCTCGGGCCCTGGATCGAGGGTCAGCTTGGGTTCCGGGGCGACCGCCTGGTCACTATCTTCCAGGCGGGGCCCGTGGCCATCAACGTCGATTCCTGGGAGATGGGACTCTCGATCTACCTCCGTGCGGCCGTGGTGGCGATCGGGCTCTACTACTGGTGGAGCCACCCGGCCCGGATCTTCGCCCGAACGCAGGAGAGTGGTCCGGGAGGGACGACGGGCTTCCCAGGGCCTTCCGACGCCCCGTGATCCGCCCGACCCCGGGCTCGAACACGGTGCGACCCATCCATATACCGCGAACCGGTTCCGACCCCCGGGTGAGGTCCCGCGGAGCTCCCCGAGACGCATTACGCCCGCAGCGGCGACGTGCGGATCGCCTACCAGGTGTTCGGCAGCGGCCCCCTCGATCTGATCTACGGTCGGACCGCCATCTCCCATCTCGAGCTGGTCTGGGAGCAACCCGAGGTCGCCCATCTCTTCCGCGAACTCAGCACCTTCGCCCGGGTGATCGAGTGGGACAAGCGGGGGGTCGGGCTCTCCGATCGCGCGGTCGGGACGCCCACGCTCGAGGACCGCATGGACGACGTGCGCGCCGTCATGGACGCCGTCGGCTCGCAGCGCGCGGTGATCTTCGGCGCCTCCGACACCGCGGCGATGGCGCTCCTCTTCGCGGCCACGTACCCGGAGCGAACCCTCGGGCTGATCCTCATCAGCCCGCTCGTGCGCGGCTCGTGGGCCCCCGACTTTCCCTGGGGGACGACCCGCGAGGAGTTCGAACGCGCCCAGCGGCTCTCCGAGCAGGACTGGGGGTCGCCCGCCCACGTCGATCGGGTCGTGGCGCGCCTGGCGCCGAGCCGCCTCCAGGATGAGGCGTTCAAGCGCTGGTTCGGCCGGGTCATCCGCTTCGGCTCCTCGCCCTCCTCCGACCTCGCCCTCGCCCGGATGAACTTCGAGCTCGACGTCCGTCCCGCGCTCTCCGCGGTGCACGTCCCGACGCTGGTGATGCACTGCCCGGAGGACCGCTACATCCGGTCCGAGAACGCCGAGTACGTCGCCGCCCACGTCGCCGGGGCCCGACTCGTCAGCGTTCCCGGCATCGACCACCTCTTCTGGGCCAACTCGGCCGCGCTCGCCGCCTCGCTGAAGCTCCAGCGGGAGTTCGTTCAGTCCCTGCCCGGCGGAACGCCGGAAGAGGACCGGATCCTCCTGACCGTGCTGTTCCTCGACATCGTCGGCTCGACCGAGCGCGCGGTCGCGGTCGGGGATCGCGCGTGGAGCGAGACCCTGCGCGCGCTCTTCGATACCGCGGGGAACGAGGTCCCCCGGTTCCGGGGCCGGGTCGTCAAGTCGACCGGGGATGGTCTCCTCGCCGTGTTCGACGGTCCCACCCGCGCGGCGCGCTGCGCCCGCGGGCTGCTGGACCGGGCGCGGCGACTCCAGGTCGATCTGCGGGCGGGGATCCACACAGGGGAGTGCCTCTCGATCGGGACGGATGTGTCGGGCACCGCGATCAACATCGCGTCGCGCATCTGCAATCAGGCCCGCGGCGGGGAGCTTCTCGCCTCGCGGACCGTACGCGACCTCTCGATCGGATCCGACCTCAAGTTCGAGGAACGTGCGCCGACTCCGCTGAAAGGGCTCGAGGGCACGTGGACGCTCTACGCGGTCACGTGAACGCACGCCACTTGGGTCAGTTCGCACCCGATCGCTGGAGCACGCTGAGCGCCTCGACGGTCGCGAGACGGCTCGGCTCCCCCGGCGGCTCGATCCGCAGCGGCAGGAACAGCTGCGAGGTGGAGTACGGTTCGAAGCGGGGGTCGAGATCGGGATGGTCGGCGTCCAGCGCCCAGGTCCCGTCGCTCCGACGCTTGTCGCGCAGCCACCGGAGCGCGGGACCCAGACGTCGGTCCGATCCGTACCCGAGCCGGGTGAGGATGCGCAGCCCGACCAGGAGATCGTAGTAGTAGTGGTTGGGGTAGTGGATGCGGAACCAGGGCGGATAGCGCTCCGCACCCTCGTTCATCAGCCGCCGCTCGAGGAAGAACTCGGCCCCCCGTTCGATGGACCGCCGGATCGCGGCGTCGCGGGACGCTTCGGGGATCTCGGCCAGCGCGGCCAGTCCCTCCCATCCGTCCAGGGTCCCGGTCCGCGAGGGGAAGCAGTGCCAGCCTCCGTCCGCCTTCTGGGTCCGGACGATCCACGCGATGGACCGCTGCACGAACGGGTGGTCGAGGTATCCGAACCGCACGAGGTAGCGCACGGCGTTGCCGGTCACGCAGATCTCGCCGGCCGTTCCCGAGAGATCCCACTTCGGCCGTCCCCACTGGCGGAGCACCGTCTCCGCGGCCCGTCGGATCCGGGGATCGGCGCGCGTCATGCCAAGATCGGATAGCGCGATCATCCGCCAGTTCGTGACGATGTACTTGGGCCGGTACAGGTCCGCGCCCCGGGCCGGCAGCGTGACCCAGTGCCCGTCGGGGAACTGGTGCTCGAGCAGCATGGCCGCCCAACCGGTCCGCCCGATCGCGCGTCGCGCGGCGCGGACGCGGGGATCCCGGGGGCCCTTCCCCTCAACCTCGGTCCAGTACCGCCACCGCACGCTCGGGTCGGACGCGGCACCCGTGAGCCACCGTCGGAGTCGGGGAGGGATCCGCACGGGGCGCGCAGCAGCCTCGACCACCATTACGGCTCTGGGCCCGGGGGACTTGAGAGAGGAGATTTACGCCTCGGGCGTCTCCGGCGATTCCCATGACGCGTGCGTGGTCGCTCGCGGCCATCGTGGCCGGAGTCGCGGTAGGGTGCCTGCTCGTGGCCGCACCCGCCGGCGCGCTGCGGTTCGGGAGCATCCCCGGGCCGGGCTCCGCGTTCGTCGCTCCTCCGCTGGGTTCGATCGCGAGGACCATCACGGTCGGCTCCGAGCCCACCGGACTGGCGTATGATGCCGCGAAGAACCGGCTCTACGTGGCGAACTATGCGGGTGAGAGCGTCACCGTCGTGGATACGAAGACCGGGAAGCTCGTCACGACCGTTCCGACGGGGTACAACGCGTGGGAACTCGCGCTGGATACCCGGACCGGCCAGCTCTTCGTCGCGAACGACCTTACCGGCAACGTCACGATCATCAACACGACGAGCAACACGGTGACCCGGAACCTCGACGTCGGGTGCACCTACGCGGTCGGGGTCGTGTACGACCCTCAGAACGGTCGGGTCTATGTGGAGTGTGACGAGACCAGCGAGATCGCTGTCGTGGACGGCGCCACGGACTCCGTGCTCGGATACATCGAGGTCTCGGGCGGCACGTCGAACAGCGGCATCGCGATCGACCCGACCAACCACACCCTGTTCGTCGCGAACTGGGGCTCGGACACCGTGACGGTCATCTCCACACGGACCAACCTGGTCGTGGCCAACCTGACCGTCGCGGCGTACATCGACGGAACCTTCTACGACCCGGATTCGAACACGGTCTACGTGACGCTGCACTACGCGAACGAGGTGGTCCTCCTGAACGCGTCGACCTACCGGGTCCTCGGCACGATCCCCGTCGGCGGCGAGCCTCATGGCGCGGTGCTCGACCCCGTCTCCGGGACCGTGGTCGTCGCGAACACGAATTCGGACAACGTCAGCATCTTCGACGCCGTCACGAACAAGCTCATCGGACATCTCGCGGCCGGCGACGGGCCGTGGCAGCTCGCGTACGACCCGACGCAGGAGCTGGTGTTCGCCAGCGACCACGACTCGTCGTCGGTGGTCTCGTTCGAGGCCGGCGCGGTGTGAGCGTCGGACGGCCCCTCAATCGTCGAGCGCCGCCACGTTGCCGTTCACCGAGAGGTGACCCCGGGCGAGCCGCACGGTCCCGTCGGCCTCGGTCCAAGGGACCGATCGGACGTAGAAGCGGTCCACCCCATCGATCGTGATGGTCCGGCCCCCGGTCACGACCTGGAGGGTGCGCGTCTCCCGATCGAACGAGACCTGGGTGACCGAGTCGAAGGTCCGCTCCACGTTCCTCGGAGCGCCGCGCGGGGCTTTAGCGTGCCGGTCGCCCCGCGTCGCAGGGGCGGACCGGGGCTCGGTCAGGTTCAATTTACTAAAGCCTATTCAAGCGGGTCCCCCGAAGGGGACGCGAGGAACCCCCACGGGCAAGGAGCACGAACATGGCGTTCATCGACGACCTGACCCTGATCCTGGACCTGCTGGTGCTGGTGACCGTCGTCGTGTTCTACACGGCGTTCACGGTCTTCGTCCAGTACCGGAGAAAAGACCACGAGCGCGCGGTGAGCCACCTGAAGGGCGGGGCCTCGATGCTCGCGCTCCTCGGCGGCGGGATCGGGCTCGTGGCGCTGTGGGGCGAGCTGACCTGGCCGATCCCCGTCGCGTTCGGGTCGTACGACCTGTTCTTCTTCGACCCCTTGTTCATGCTCTCGATCATCCTGATCGGCTTCGGGTTCGTGCTCTACCGCGGCCTCCCCACCCACTTCGTGGGGATCGTCGCGGCGGTCGCCGGGTCCGGTATCATCTACTACGGAGCCCGCGCGTACCAGCTGGGCCTGACCGAGGACCCGCTCGAGACGTTCCTGCTGTACCTCGCCTTCGGCGGCGTGGCGATCCTGGCGTATCCGGCGACGCTGTTCGTAGACTGGTTCATCACCGGACCGGTCGACCCGAAGACCGCGCCGCTCCCCTCGCCCCCGTCCCCCGCGTACCCGTGGCTGTGGCGGACCCTGGTCGGGCTGTTCCTGATCGCGGTGGTGCTCGCTGGCATTGCAGCCGTCGCCTACGGCTTCACCGCGGCGTGGGCCCACCTGGCGAGCCCTCCGTAGGCTCGCGAGCCCCGACGCCCAACCCTTTCCCCCGCTGGATCAGTGTCAATTGTAGCGACCGCAGCGACAGCACCTTCCCGCTGGCTATATGAGGTGATTTTGAGGCCCCAGGGCGTGCCATGCCCTGCCATGTATCGTTCCTCGCGACCGGCTCCGTCATATAGGGGCTAGAGGCTGGGAACCGTGACCATGACCGAGGAGGGAGAGTATGCTGACAACGCAGATGGCCCGAACCAACGGCGCTGCGGCCTCCCTTCCTGGGGGGGTCGGCGTTAGGGAATTCGCGGCTCGCGAGTTCCCTCGCGAGGACTACCACTGGGTCGTCGCCCAGGTGACCCGTCCCTCGGCCCGCGCGGCCGTCGGACCGGGCGTCTGGGCGCGGATCCGGCGGTGGTTCGGCACCCCGAGGAAGTCGGAGACCGAACCCGAGGCGGCCCTCGAGCCCGCCCCCGGGTAGGCCGAGCCGCCTCACGCCTCCGGCGGTCCCGCCCGATCGGGCAGGTCCGCCGGACCAACCCTTTCCAAGAGCGCCGAACGGGGCGTGCAGAATCCGCTAGGGCTCGCCGCTGCCCGATGGGGGATCCGGTCGGGCGAGTTCGCGCGCGACGAACGCGTCGAAGTCCCGCACCAGCGGCTCCTTGTCGCTGTACCGCCCACCGCTCCAGGCGCGGGACCGCATCCCCTGTTGGGCGAGCGCGCAGACCTCCCAGTCCTGGCGGTTGATCTCGTCCCATAGGTCGATCGCGTCGTCCGGGTCGAAGGCCGGGTCGGCCATCGCGGCCGGGGGAAAGTAGAACTCGTTCTCGATCCGCGAGTGCGTGGGCGAGGTCGGCCAGCACCGGTGGACCATGAGGTAGTCCGGGTGCAGGCTGAAGAAGAGGTTCGGAAAGACGACGTAGTAGTAGACGCGCCGGTGGTCCTCGGCGGTCGTGCCCGGGATCCGGGGTCGCCGGGTGTACCCGGTCCGCGTCATCGACTCGAAGTCGCCCGCGAACTCCATGTAGCCCCCGGCGAACGGGCCCGGTCCGGACGGCCCGAGGAACCGGGCGTCGTTCGCGCCCGACAGGTACGGCGTGAGCCGGTTGAGGGCCGGGTGCACCGGCGCGCAGTGGTAGCACTCCGAGAAGTTCTCGACCAGGATCTTCCAGTTCGCCTCCACCTCGTACTCGCGTCGGCCTCCGAGCCGAAGGTCCGCGAGCGGCAGTCGGTCGAAGCGGGCGAAGAACGGACCGAGCGCACCCGGGAGGCTCTTCCCGGCCGGCTCGAGGTTCGCCCAGACGAACCCGCCCCAGGTCGCGACGCGGATCGGATGGAGACCCGACTCGGACCGCTCGAAACCGGGCTGGCCGTCCATGTGCGGGGCCCCGAGGAGCCGGCCGTCGAGGCCGTAGGACCAGGCGTGGTACGGACAGATGAACGAGCGCGCGCCGGTTCCCTCCGCCGGGACGACGACCCGGCTTCCACGGTGACGGCAGAGGTTGTAGAATCCACGGAGGGTCCCGTCGGTGTCCCGGACGAGCAGGATCTGCTCCCGGCCTACCGCGCGCGTCCGGAAGTCGCCCGGCTTCGAGAGCTGTTCCTCGCGCCCCACGCACAGCCAGTTCCGGTAGAAGAATCGGTCCAGCTCGATCTCGTACACCGACGGATCCCAGTAGCGGCGTCCCTCCGGCGTGGTGGGGGATCCCGCCGCCGATTCCGGCGCTTCCGCCGGGACCGGGGGCAAGGCGCCTCCCCGGGGCGGTGGCGTCACGGCGCGGCGACACACGTCGAGCGCCTTACGGCCTTCGGGAGCGAGCGCGACGGGGCGCGAGCGGATAAGTTGGGGCGGGCCTTCCCGGCACGATGACCGACCTCGAGGCAGAGGTCGCTCGCGCCCGGGTCGCGCCCGGCGGCTGGGCCGAGTTCCTGCGGTCCATGACGATGAGCGCGGGGGTGTATGTGCTCCCGGCGGGCGCCGTCGACCGGCAGCGGCCGCACTCGGAGGACGAGGTCTACTACGTCGTGCGGGGTCGCGGCCGGATCCAGCACGGGAGCGTCGACTCGGAGGCGACGCCCGGCACCGTCCTCTTCGTGCCGGCCCACGTCCCGCACCGCTTCCACGCCATCGAGGAGGAGCTCGTGCTCCTGGTCGTCTTCGCACCGCCGGAGCGCATCGCCCCGTAGGGGCGGGCGCGCCCCCGATCCTCGCGCCTAGACCGATTCCTCGATCTCGCCGGCCTGGGGCGCGCCCGCGAGCTCGGCGGCGACGGCCCCGAGGATCTCGAGGTGGCGATCGACGTCCGCCTCCGTGTGCTGGACCGAGATCGTCCACTGCTCGTCGGGCCCGGTGCCCGACGGGATCAGGCCGCGGTTCAGGCAGAGGTAGTAGTAGAGCATCGAGCGATCGCCGTCGACCGTCAGGAAATCCCGCCAGTTCCGGACCGGATGGTCGGCGAAGTAGACCGTGCCGGACACCGCGTCGGAGGCGACGTGCGCCGTGACGTGCGCGTCGCGGAAGACCTCGGCGTAGCCGCGCGCGAGGCGGGCGTTGAGCGCCGCCGAGCGCGCGAGGGCGTCGTCGGTCAGGATGTGATCGAGCGAGGCGAGGCAGGCCGCCATCGCGAGCGGGTTGGAGTTGTACGTGCCGGCATGGGCCACCCGTCGGGGGCCGACCTCGTCGAGGATGCCCGGCCCCGCCGCGATCGCGCTGAGCGGCACGCCGCACGCGATCGACTTTCCCAGGGTGAGGACGTCCGGGCGCGCGCCGACGCGCTCCGCGGCCCCGTGCGGGTACTTCGCGCCGGTCTTGATCTCATCGAAGATCAGCAGGGCGCCCAGCTCGTCGCAGAGCGCGCGCAGCCCGGGGAAGAACTCTGGCTCCGGGAGGATGAATCCCATGTTCATCGGGATCGGCTCGGCGATGACGGCCGCGAGATCGTCCCGGTGCTCGCGCGCGATCTTGCGGGTCGCCGCGAGGTCGTTGAACGGCGCCACGAGGGTGCGCTCGGCGACCTCGGCGAGGATGCCGGGGGACGCGGGTGCGGAGGCGGGATGCTCGGGAGGACCGGCGACCTGGATCCGGGGCTTGACGCCCACCAGGAGCTCGTCGTGCGAGCCGTGGTACGATCCCTCGAACTTGAGGACGTAGCGCTTCTTGGTGAAGGCGCGGGCGAACCGGATCGCGTGGTGCGTCGCCTCGAGCCCGGTGGTGCTGAACCGGACCTGGGCCATCCCGTACCGGCGGCAGATCCGCTCGGCCACCTCGGGCGTGCGCTCCCACTCGTAGCCGTAGACGCTCCCGTCGTGGAGCTGGCGGGTCAGGGCCTCGACCAGCTTCGGGTGCGCGTGGCCGCTCTGCAGCGACCCGAATCCCATGTTGAAGTCGAGGTAGTCGTTCCCGTCGGCATCCCAGAGGGTCACCCCGCTCGCGCGGTGGACGTAGAACGGGTACGGGTCTAGGAACCGGTAGTTGGAGTGGACGCCGAGCGGACTCCACGCCCGGCCCCGGGTGCTGAGCTCGCGCGAGCGGGGCGTCCGTCGCTCGTATTCCGCAAAGACGGTCGCGAAGCGGGGATCCAGACTCCCATCTCCCTCGGCGGGCCGCGCGCGAGGCGGGTCCGCTCGGCCGGCGAGCGGCTCCGCTTACAAAAGCCCTCCCGGCCGGGCGTGGGCCCCGGCGGCAACCTCATCTTTCCCGGCCGCCCGCGGGAGCCGCGATGGCCCCCTCTCTCCTCCGCCGGGAAGGTCGCCGTGCCTTCGGCGCCGATCCGTCGGGCTACCTGCGCTACCGTCTGCCGTACCCGCCCCGCGTCTTCGAGATCCTCCGGACCCAGTGCGGCCTTCGCCGCGGGGCGACCGTCTTCGAGATCGGTCCGGGCCCGGGGCTCGCGAGCCGGGAGCTGCTGCGGGCCGGTGCGGACCCGCTCTACGTGGTCGAGCCCGATCCGCGCTTCCGGCGGTACCTGGCCTCCACGCTGCACGCCGGTCGCCGTCTCCGAATCGTCCCCTCGACCTTCGAGCACGCGGATCTGCCCGAGGGCTCGTTCGATCTCGGGGTGGCGGCGACGTCGTTCCACTGGGTCCCCGCCCACCGCGGGATCCCCCACGTCGCGCGGCTGCTCCGGCCGGGCGGTTGGTGGGCGATGTGGTGGAACCGGCACATGGATCCGGAGGATCCGAGCGAGTTCCACCGGGCCGTGATGCGGCTGCGGTCCTCGACCCGACGCTCGTGGGAGAGCGTGGTACAGGAGGAGCGTCGCGACTCGCGCCAGGAGGTCGCCCGGCGACTGGCCCGCCTCGCTCGGACCGGCCGCTTCGATCGGATCTCGTTCGAGCTCCTGCGTTGGAACGCCACCCTCACACCCCCGGAGGTCCGCGGCCTGTGGGGGACGTTCGGGAACGTCTGGAAGATGTCCGCCGCGCAGAAGCGCCGGCTCCTCGATGGGGTCGAACGCGTCGCCCGCGAGGAGTTCGGGGGCCGGGTGCGGTTCCGGATGACCACGACGGTCTACACCGCCCGCCGCGCCTGAGCCGCGGACCCCCTCGGGTCCGCCGTTCCGAGAGCGTCAAGAGCCGGTACGTCTCCGCCCCGGGGCGATGACGGACGCGCCGGTCCTCGAGAACTACGTGGACGGGGCGTGGACCCCCGTCGGCGGCGCCGACCTCCTGGACGTGCCGGACCCGTCGACCGGCGCGCTCCTGGCGCGGGTTCCTCGCTCTCGGGCGATCGACGTCGACTCGGCCGTGGCGGCGGCCCGGCGGGCGTTCCCGGCCTGGCGGGATGTGCCGGTGGCCGACCGCGCCCGTCGGATCCTCGCGCTCCGCCAGCTGATCGAGGCCGCGGCCGAGGAGCTCGCCCGCAGCGTCGTCCGCGAGAACGGCAAGACCATCGGCGAGGCGCGCGGCTCCGTCCGGCGGGGCATCGAGGCCGTCGAGTTCGCCGCCTCGGCCCCGACCACCCTCCAAGGCGCCTTCCTCGAGGATGTGACGCCCGGTGTCGACACGACCCTGCTCCGTCAACCGGTCGGCGTCGTGGCCGGGATCACCCCGTTCAACTTCCCGGTCATGATCCCGCTCTGGATGGCGCCGCTGGCGCTCGTCTGCGGGAACACGTTCCTGCTGAAACCTTCGGAGCGGGTCCCGCTCTCGGCGGCGATCCTCGCGCGGCTCTTCGGGGAGGCGGGGTTCCCGGCGGGCACGTTCAACCTCGTGCACGGCGATGCCGCGGCGGTGAACGCGATCCTCGAGCACCCCGGCATCGACGCGGTGTCGTTCGTGGGGAGCGCCCCGACCGCACGGCACGTCTACACGACCGCCGCCGCCCACGGCAAGCGCGTCCAGGCGCTCGCCGGCGCGAAGAACCACCTGATCGTGATGCCCGACGCCGACCTCGAACGCTCGGTCCCGGCGATCGTCGCGAGCGCGTTCGGCCAATCGGGCGAGCGCTGCCTCGCCGGCAGCGTCGTGGTGGCCGTCGAGCCGGTGGGCGACCCCCTCGTGGAGCGCCTCGCGGAGTCGGTGCGTCATCTCGCGATGGGCCCGGCCGACGCGGCCGCGACGGACGTGGGCCCGGTGATCCGCGCGGACCATCGCGCCCGCATCCTGCAGTGGATCGAGTCCGGCGTGGCCGAGGGGGCCACCGTGGCGGCCCGCGGGACCGTGCCCGAAGGCCCGGCCGGCTTCTACGTCCCCCCCGTCCTGTTCGATCGGGTCCGGCCCGAGATGGCGATCGCGCAGGAGGAGATCTTCGGGCCCGTCCTCTCCGTGATCCGGGTCCCGTCGCTCGACGAGGCGATCCAGGTCGCGAACCGCGCCCGGTTCGGCAACGCGGCCGCGATCTTCACGCGCGACGGCAAGGCCGCGCGCGAGTTCGCCCACCGCATCGAAGCCGGCATGGTCGGCGTGAACATCGGGGTCCCCGCGCCGGCCGCCTACTTCCCGTTCGTCGGGTGGAAGGGTTCGTTCTACGGGGACCTGCACGCCACCGGCCGGGACGCCATCGAATTCTACACGCGCAAGAAGGTCGTGACGACCCGCTGGTTCTGAGCGGGCCTACGTCTCCGGCCCGGGGTCCGCCTTCGCGTCCGCCACCGCGAGCGCCCCGTCGAGCACGTCGAGCCCGCGGTCGAGCTCCTCGCGGGTCACGATGAGCGGCGGGGCGATCACCAGGTGCGAGACCCACGCGACGCAGTAGACCCCCTGCTGCATCATCGCCGCCGTGACCGCCTCCGCGACCAGCGGGCGCCCGGCGAGCTTGTCGGCCTCGGTGTTGAACGGCTCCTTGGTGACCCGGTTCTTGACGAGCTCCACGGCGGCGAACAGCCCGAGCCCCCTCACCTCCCCGACCGAGCGGTGCCGGGCCGCGATCTCGCGGAGGCGCCCGAGCAGGTACTCCCCGTCGCGCGCCGACTTCGCGATCAGGTCCAGCCGCCGGTACTCCCCGATCGCCGCCACCGCCGGCGCGAGCGTCAGCGGGTGCGCCTCGTAGGTGTGACCGTGCGGGAAATAGGCGTCGCGGAAGGTGTCGTGGAGCTTCGCGGTCGTCGCGGTCAGCCCGAGGGGGATGTGGGCGCCGGTGATCCCCTTCGCCGTCGTCAGGAGGTCGGGTCGCACGCCCCAGTGATCGACCGCGAACCACTCGCCGACTCGGCCCCAGGCGCTCATCACCTCGTCCGCGATCAGGAGAACGTCGTGCGCCCGGGTGATCTCCCGGATCCGCGGGAGGTACTCCGGGACCGGCACGATCACGCCGTTCGTCCCGACCACCGGCTCGACGATCATGGCGGCGACGTCGCCCTCGCGCTCGAGCTGGTAGTCGACGTACTCCGCGCACGCCACGCCGCAGTCCGGGTACGTGAGCCCGAGCGGGCACCGGTAGCAGTAGCAGTCCGGCGCGAACACGGTGCCCGGCACGCGTTGGACCCGCTCGATCGGGCGGCGCCGCACCTCGCCGGTGACGGAGATCGAGGCGGCCGTCGCCCCGTGATACGACCGGTACCGGGCGACCACCTTGGTCCGACCCGTCGCCACGCGGGCGATCTTGAGCGCCGCCTCGTTGGCCTCGGTCCCTGAGGTGCTGAAGAAGAACCGGTCGAGCCCTTTCGGAAGGACCTCGAGCAGCGCGGCGCTGAGGCGCGCCCGGGGCTCGGTCGCGAAGCCGGGGACCGCGTAGCTCAGGACCTTGGCCTGGGCGGCGATCGCCTCGACCACCGCGGGGTTCTGGTGGCCGAGGTTGGTCGCGATCAGCTGCGAGGAGAAGTCGAGGTACTCCCGGCCCGCGGCGTCCCAGAACTTCGAGCCTTCCGCGCGGGTCACCACGAGGGGGTTCCACCCGCCCTGGCGTCGCCAGGTCACGTAGTTGGTCTCGCGGACGATCCGCTGGATCTCCTCGCCGTCCATCGCCCGCCCCGCGATGGCGCGGCCAGTCGGGCCTCCGCCTTAACGTGGCCGTTCGGTCAGGGTGTCGCGGGCTCGCCGGACCCGGTCCCCGGTGCAGCCGGCCGACCCGACGGGCTCGCCCGGATCTCGACCCACTGGAGTCCGTCCGGCCGGCGGGAGGGGCGGGGCTCGGTGACCTGCAGCAGCTGGCCCTCCGCGGCCCGGCGGAGCGCGAGAAATCCTTCGGGCGAGAGCTCGGCCGACGGGATCTTGCCTTCGGACATCCAGACGAGCAGGTACTCCCGCTCGGCGGGCGCCGGGGCGCGCCGGGACACCAGGTTCAGCGCGAGCTCCGGATCGTCCCAGGATACTCCGCGCACCTCCCCATTGTGCAGGACGAGCTCGACGCCTCCGTCCCAGAGGAGCACCTGGTCGGGCCAGTGTTCCCGATCGCGCCGCAGGAACAGGAGCTGGAGCCCTCCGAGCGCGACCAGTACGAGGCCGAAGGCGGCGAAGGCGAGGCCGAGGAGCGAACGGTCGGTGAGCCAGAGCGCCAGCCCCGCGGCCGTGGTCACCGCCCCCAGCGTCCCGAGCACGAGGAGCCCGATGCGCGCCGGCCGCTCGACCCGTCGCCGGAGCAACTCGGCGCCGGCGTCGTTCCTCAGCAGCGAGACGCCACCCTGCTCGGCTGCACCGCTCGGGTTCCGGTCCGCCGACGCCACGCGAAGACCCGGGGAGGGCGAGGTCGCGGGGCCCTAATCAGACGGCCTTTCGAAGTTGCCGTAGTCTAGGTAGTCCGTGCTCCGGTCGCGCGTGCGCCGGGGCACTTCACTCATCGGCTGGCCCGACGACTTCCGTCCCGGGCGAACCGGCCCGGGCCGGGTCGACCACCTCGAGTAACCGGAAGTCGGTACCGCCCTCGCGCAGGTCGTCGAGCGGATGTCGGGCGATGATCGGCCGGGTCGCGACCAGCGCGCGATCGAGGTCCTCCGCGGTCGCGAAGATCGAGAGGGAGACCTGACTTCCGGCCGCCCGGTCGTGCATGACGTAGGCTCCGAGGCAGCCTGGCTGCCGACGCAGCGCGGCCGCGTGTTCCGATGCGGCGAGATCGAGCTCGCGTTCCCGGCCGGGCCGCGGTTTGGTCGTCGCCGTTGCGCAGATCATCGGGTCCCCCCGTGCGGCGAAGGCGCCGTCCGCTATGGACGCTTCGGCGATCTCCGGACCGGGTCGGGGCGCCGCGTGCAGGGTGCGGCTCCGCGACTCCGCGGGAGCGGCGCGGGGTCCCGCGCCGGTCACCTCGGTGCCGAGGGAAGTTGGAAGAGCCGACGGGCGTTCTCGCCGAGGATCTTCGTGCGGTCCTCCGGCGGCAGGTCGAGGCGTTCGACCAGCGCGACGGCCACGCGGAGCTCCTCGAGCGGCCAGTCGGAGCCGTACAGGACCCGGTCGACGCCGCCGAGCGCCAGGATCGCCTGCTCGAGACGGTCCCGGGCCTGGTCGATCATCCGCGGGAAGAGCGGCGCGGAGGGATGCGCGAGCAGCCCCGAGGTGTCGGCGTACACGTTCTCGTTCTTGTAGACGACCTCGGCGGCCTCGTCCATCCAGGGGTTGCCGAAGTGACAGAGGACGAACCGGACGTCGCGGTACCGCACCGCGACCTCGTCGACCTCGATCGGTCGGGCGAACTTGATCCGCCCGTTCCGGTCGAGCGTGTCGCCCTGGTGGATCAGCACCGGCAGCGCGCGACGGTGCGCGAACTCGTAGAGCGGCGCGAGCGCCGGATCGTGCGGGTAGAACGCTTGGTAGCCCGGGAACAGCTTGATCCCGGCGAGTTCGGGCTCCTCGGCCCACAGCCGGAGCGCCGCTTCGATCGCCGCCGCGCCCCGGGTCGGGTCGACGCTCACGATCGTACGCAGGCGGCCGCGGCTCGCGGCGAACTGGGCGCGACTCTCCGCGAGCGCCTCCGGCGGGCTCGGGGCCTCGTAGACCGGGATGGCCAGGCCCCAGTCGATGCCGGCGGCATCCATCTCCGCGAGGAGGCCCGACACCGTGTAGTCGAGGTCCGGCCGGTAGCCGGTGTGCGGGAGATCCGGCCACCATCGACTGAGGTGCAGGTGGGTGTCGACGCCTCCCATCTCCGGACCCTCCCGAACGGCCGGACCCCGGAGCGCGGTCGATGGAAAAGGCTCACGCCGGCGGCCCGGACGACGGCGCCGGCTCCAGCCACAGCGCCATCAGGACCTCGTCGACCGGCTGGCCCTCGAGCATGACCTGGCCGCGGAGGCGCGCCTCCTCCTGGAACCCGAGCTTCCGGTAGAGCCGGATCGCTCGCTCGTTCGTCGCGAAGACGCCCAGGGTCAGCTTGCGGATCCCGACCGCGCGCGCCCAGTCGATGGCGACCCGGAGCAGCGCCTCGCCGATCCCGCGGCCCCGGTAGGCCGCGAGGATCGCGATCCCGAAGTCGGCGGTGTGCGCGTTCTTCGAGAAGCGCCCGCGCGCCGCGTTCGCCCCGCCCACGACCCGACCGTCGACCTCGGCCGCCAGCCAGAGCGCCCGCGCGGGGTCGGCGTCGCGGAACTGGGCGCGGACCTCGTCCACGGTCCGCGTGAACTCCTCGGTCATGAGGAAGAGGCGCTCGGCACCGATCGCGGTCAGGTTCGCGATGTGCGCTTCGGCGTCCTCCGGTCGCGACCGCCGGATCGTGACCGAACCTCCCCCGCGCATCGGGACCGTCTCCGGGAGCGGCATCCCGGTCCGCACGGGGCTCCGGGAGAAAACACGACGCGTGGGCGGCGCCCGGAGGGTTTTTCTGGGCCGGTCGGGTGAACGGGATGGGCGCATGACCGGTCCGTCGGAGTGGCTCAGCTTTCCCGATGCCCCGCGCATCGTGACCCCGCCGCCGGGACCGAGGTCCCGCGAGCTGCTCGCGCAGCAGGGGCGCCTGGAGACCGACGCGATCGGATACCCGCACTACTTCCCGATGGCCCCGCGCGTGGCGCAGGGCTCGACGATCGAGGACGTCGACGGGAACCGCTACATCGACTGGGTCGCGGGGATCTCGGTCCTCAACCTGGGGCACCGCCACCCGCGCCTGGTCGCGGCGCTCGAGGCTCAGTCGCACGCGATCTGGCACGCGCTCGAGCTCCCCACGGAGGCCCGGATCCGGTTCCTGGAGGAACTCGCGGGGGTGCTGCCCGGAACCCTCCGCCATCACTCTCGGGTCCTGTTCACGGTGACCGGCGGGGATGCCATCGAGACCGCGGTCAACCTCGCGGACTTCGCCCAGAAGAGGCGAGGCACCGTCGCGTTCTCCGGCGCCTACCACGGCGTCCACGGCGGCGTCGTCGGGCTCACCAGCGGCCGCCGGTACCACGCGACCAGCTCGTTCGGGGGCGGGACCGTCGTGCGCGTCCCGTTCCCGGATCCGTACCGCCCGGTCCTCGAGGCGGATGAGGGCGCCGCCGGGACGATCGCGTACCTCGAGCATCTCGTGAACGATCCCCACTCCGGGGTCGACGCGATCTCCTCCGTGCTGGTCGAGCCGATCCTCGGCGAGGGCGGCTACGTCCTTCCGCCCGACGACTTCCTCCCCTCGCTCCGCGAGTTCTGTGACCGGCACGATATCCTGCTGATCGCGGACGAGGTCCAGACCGGCCTGGGGCGGACGGGTCGCATGTGGGCCGTCGAGCACGCGGGCGTGACGCCGGACATCCTCTGCATCGCGAAGTCGATCGGCGGGGGGATCCCGCTCTCGCTCGTGGCCTACCGCGACGACCTGGTCCCGGAGCTGCCCCGCGGTTTCCACCTCGGCACCTTCCGGGGCAATCCGCTCGCGCTCGCCGTGGGCACCGAGGTGCTCCGCGTGCTGAAGGACGGCGAGCTCGTCGACCGGACCCGGCACCGTGGGGCCGCGCTCGTCGAACGATTCCGCGCGCTCCAGGCGGAGTACCCGGCGATCGGCGACGTGCGCGGCCGGGGCTTCATGATCGGGGTCGAGTTCGTGAGCGACCCGGTGTCCCGGACGCCCTGGACCGATCGGGCGAAGGCGATGCGGGCGGCGCTGTTCGCGCGCGGGGTCCTGATGCACACCGCGGGCGCATGGGACCAGGTTCTGCGGTTCATGGCTCCGCTCGTCATCGAGGACGAACTGCTGGAGCGCGGGGTCGCCGCCTTCGCGGAGTCGCTCGCGAGCCTCGATGCGCCGCTGTCTCCGGTGCGGACCGGGCCGTCCCCCGCCGGGCGCGCCGGCCGTCCCGAGCCCCACTTCGCCCCGGCGCCCGGAGGGCCGGGACCGGTCCTGCCGCCGGTGCCGGGGCGTACGCTGCCCGACGCCGAGCCGTCGTAGCCGTCAGGCGCCCGAGAAGTTCACCGAGATCAGCTTGACCTCGGTCATCTCCTCCATCGCGTAGCGCAGGCCCTCGCGGCCCAGCCCGCTCTCCTTCACGCCCCCGAAGGGCAGCGCGTCCCACCGGAGGTTGGTGGGGTCGTTCAGGTGGACGCCGCCGGCCCGGATCCGCTTCGCCAGCGCGAAGCCCTTCGCGATGTCCCGCGTGTAGACGGCGGCCTGGAGGCCGTACGGCGTCGCGTTCGCGATGCGGACGGCGTCGTCGAGGCCGGAGAACCGGACCACCGGGGCGATCGGGCCGAAGGGCTCCTCGTGGAGCACGCGGGCGTCCTCGGGCACCGCGTCGAGCACGGTGGGCTCGTAGAAGTTCCCCTCGGTCCGACCCGGGGGCCGCTCTCCGCCGGCGAGCACCTTCGCCGATCGCGCGCGCGCGTC
>JASIBA010000062.1 GCA_030041735.1 Thermoplasmata archaeon
CGCTCGACCCGGTCCGGTGGGATGCGCGCCCGGGCGTCGTCGTCGACCTTGATCGGTTTCGCGATCTTCTCCCCGACCGCGATCAGGGCGGGCGTCGGGACGCGGAAGCGGATCCAGCCGTCCCGGTGGTCCGCCGTGACCGCCACGGCGAGCCCGTCGGGGTCCCGCTCCACCGAGCGGGCGCCGAGCGCCGCGGGGATCCCGAGCAGCTCCGCGACCTCGGGCCCGACCTGCCCGGTCTCGCTGTCGGTCGTCCAGGCACCGGCGAGCACGAGCCCGGGCGCGAGGGGCCGGGCCACCGCAGCCAGGACTCGGGCGGTGGCGAGCGTGTCCGAACCGGCGAGGTGCGGGTCGGTGACGAGGATCGCGCGGTCGGCGCCCGCGGCCATCGTGTCGCGCAGGAGATCGGCCGCGGCGGGCGGACCCATGGAGACCACCGTCACGTTCTCGCCCGGCCGTCGGAGGTCGAGGGCGACCCGGAGCGCGCGCTGATCGAACGGGTTCAGGTAGAGCGGAGTCGCCGAACGGTCGACGAGCCGACGCGCGGCGTCGTAGCGGAGCTCGTCGAGCCCCGGGACCGCCTTGACGAGGACGAGGAGCTCCATGGCCCGCTCCCCGCCCCCGACCCGGCGCGGACGGATAAGTACCCGCGGGGGGGTCGGCGTCCGTGGCCGGACGTCCCGCGCCGCGCGCCGGCGAGTCCGGCTCCGTGACCCGCTACTTCGCCGGCGTCGTGATCACCGTCCTCGCGATCGTCAGCCAGTACTTCCTGCCGCAGTCCGTCCCGGCGCTGCGGCCCGTCTACTCCAGCCTCGCCGGGGACCTGTTCGTCGTCTACGGGATCCCGATCATCGCATTCTCCGTCCTCGTGGGCGCCGGCCCGCTGCGCGGTTGGGCGTCCCACGCCGGCCGCGCGGTCCGCGAGGCGCTCGGCTGGTACGGACTCCTCTCGGTGATCTCGCTCGTCGTGTTCTTCGTCTCGGTCGCGGTCTACGAGGCCGTCGATCCCGCGGCCCTCCAGCTCCTGAGCCGGCAGAACCCCGCGCTCGCTGAGGCGACGGGGAACCCGTGGTTCTGGGTCGGCTTCTCGTTCGTGATCGGAGCGTTCGAGGAGACGATCTTCCGGGGGTGGATCTTCGGCTTCTGGAGCGACCGCACGGCGTCGTGGCTCGGCCCGGCGGTGCTCTCGAGCCTGCTCTTCGCGTCGGTCCACCTCTACTATGGGACGACCTACGGCGTCGCGGCCCCGCTGATCTTCCCGATGCTGTTCTTCCTCGGCTTCGCGTTCGCGGCCGGCTACCAGACCTCGGGCGGCAACCTGGTGATGATCGCCCTTCTCCATGGCGCCTACGACGCCTCGGCGTTCCTCGCGCTGGTCAACACCGACGCCGGGCTGCTGCTCCGCTACCTGGTCATCCTGGTCGGATTCCTCCTCGCGCTCGTCGCGTACTTCCTCCGGGACACCGGCCCGCTCGCGGCGACGCTGCGCTACCTCGGAGGCCCGCGGGAGGCGCCGCTGCTCTCCTTCCCCTCCCCTCCCCCGCCGCCGGGCGCCTGAGCCCGGCCGCGTTCCTCCCGGAACCGTCTTGTAAGCGACCCGTGTCGGACCGGCGATGGGCGCCGACGACCGGGAGATCCGGGAGGTGCTGACCCGCGCGCGGACGATCGCGGTGGTCGGCCTTTCGGACAAGCCGGACCGCGACTCGTACGAGATCGCGCGGTACCTCCAGGCGCAGGGCTACCGGATCGTGCCGGTCAATCCCGCGGTGACGAGCGTGCTCGGGGAGACCGCGTACCCCTCGGTCGCGGCGATCCCGGACTCGATCCTGGTCGACCTGGTCGTGATCTTCCGGCGAAGCGACCAGGTGCCGCCGATTGCGGAGGAGGCGATCCAGCGCGGGGTCCCCGCGGTCTGGATGCAGCTCGGGATCGAGAACGCCGCCGCCGCCGAGAGCGTGCGGGGTTCGGGTGGCCTCGCGTTCGAGAACCTGTGCGTCCGGACCGAGCACCAGCGGCTCGGGATCAGCGCCGTCGGACCGCCGACCTGAGGATCGATGTCGACTCCCAGTTCGACCCCGGCCCCGCCGCGCGCTCCCACGGCCTCGCCCCCCGCTCCGGCGCCCGCGCTCCGCGGGCTCGTCCGGGACACGGGCGCCGAGCGCCACGACGCCGTCCACGCCGCGCGGTGGACGCTGTCGGGTACGGCGAAGGTCACGGGCGACGTCGCCGTCGGGGAGGCGCGTCTCCGCGGCCTCGCCGCGGTCGGCGGGCGATTGACCGCCGACCGCCTCACCGTGCACGGCACGCTCGAGGTCGTCGGGCCGGTCGAGGTCCGCGGCTCGGGCGTGTTCGAAGGGACCTTTCGACCGATGGGACCGGTCCATCTCGGCGCCGGCAACGTCCGCGGGATCGCGCGCGTCGCGCGGGAGCTCCGGGTCGATCGGATGCTGCAGGTCGCGGGCGCCCTGGAGGCGCCAAGCGTACGGGCGGGCTTGCTCGAGCTCCGGGGCAGCGCGAACATCCCCGGCGAGATCGTCTCCCTCTCGGGGGTCCACGCCCGCTTCCGGGGCGACTCGAGCCTCGGCCCGATCACCGCCCGGGACGTGGTCCTTCGCGGCCCGCCTCCGGGCCTGGTCCCGTCCATCCTCCGCCGGGTCTTCGGCGGCGCGGCCCACGTCATGGTGGAGCGGATCGAGGCGGACCGCGTGGAGCTCTCGGCCGTCACCGTCGCGTACGTCCGCGCTCCCTCGGTCGTGCTCGGCCCCGGCGCCCACGTCACGGAGGTGGTGGGCACGATCGTGCGCCAGCACCCGAGCGCCCACGTCGGTCCCGAGTCCCGTAGCCGCCCACCCCACGGGCTCTCGCCGTAGCGCCGGCCGGCTCGCCTTTATCCGCCGTGACCCCGTCGGGCCCGCCCATGCCGGCGAGCGACGGTGAGGACGGCGCGGCGGGCGCCCCGTCGCCGGCCGAGATCCACCGCCGGGTCCTCGCGTTCTGGGACGCCCGGCGGATCCCCGAGCGCGCGGTGCCGGGGGCTCCGGGGGGACCGGTGTTCCGGTTCGCGGAGGGCCCGCCGGGCGTCAACGGCCCGCCGCATCTCGGACACGTCGAGCCGCGGACGCTCAAGGACGTGGTGCTCCGCTACCGCCGGATGCGCGGCCACGCGATCGTGAGCGCGATGGCCGGCTGGGATTGCCAGGGGTTGCCGGTCGAGCTCACGATCGAGAAGCGTCACGGGCTCAAGTCCCACCGGGAGATCGAGGCGT
>JASIBA010000063.1 GCA_030041735.1 Thermoplasmata archaeon
AGTGGCTTCGGTTCGAGGACCGCGTTCTCCGCCCGGTAGTACCGGCCCGTGTGGGAGAACGAGGGGTTGGACCACACCCCGTCCAGCACGTCGAGCCACTCGGACGTGCGCGCGTAGCGCTCGTCGTGGGCATCGAACGGAACGCCGTACATCCGCGCCTCCTCCTCCCACCAGGACGACACGACGTTGAGGGCGAGGCGGCCCACGCTGATGCGGTCGATGTTCGCCGCCTCTTTCGCCAGCAGCGTCGGGAGATGGAAGGTCGGGCGCACCGCGACCATCAGCTCGAGGCGGCGCGTGACCGCCGCGAGCGCGGCCGCGGTGGACCAGGCGTCGAGCGCCGGGGCCCGGATCCCCTTGATGTCGTTCAGATTGAGCTCGGCGATCAGGGTGAGGTCGAATCCGATCTCCTCGCTGCGGAGCGCGAGGTCGCGCACGTAGGGCCAGCTCGCCTCCATCCGCTCGTCCTCCACGTTCCGGAGCCAGCCGCCGAAGACCGGCATCCAGTAGCCGAAGCGGAGGCGCCGGCGCTCATCGCCGGGCAACGTCGATCGTCTCCTCGAGGAAGTCGACCAGCCGCACGAACGGGTCGAAGCCGACGACCGTGGGCGCGTCCGCGACGAAGTTCGAGAGGGCGTTCACGTCGTAGTAGTAGATCTGGCCGTCCCGGTCGTCCACGAGGTACTCGATCCCCCCGACGTCGATCCCCGCGGCCCGCGCGATCGACTCGACGGCCCGGATGACCTCGGCGGGCGGCTGATACCCCTCCACCCGGAGGCCGGCCTTGCTCGCCTCGACGACGCAGCCCGGGGCGGTCAGGTCCTGGCCGGCGGTGGTCTGGCAGATGTCGGCCGGGCAGAGATCGAACGTCTGGCCGCTCAGGTGGACCCGGATCCCGTAGAGGTACCGGCCGTTCAGGGTCTCCACGCGGGTGATGAAGCTGCCCCGCGCCGGGATGAACTCCTGCACGAGCCCGACGTGGTCGAAGCCCAGCGCGAGCTGGTGATCGTCGACGGCCCGACGGAGGTCCTCCGGCCGGTCGAAGCGGACGACGCCGGCCCCGCTGCCGCCGATGTTCGGCTTGACGACGACCGGGTACCGCAGTCCCCGGGCCGCGGCCGGAGCCTGTTCGGGCTCGTGGATGACGCGACTCTTGGGGAACGGCAGGTCGAGCGACCGGAGCAGCGAGAGCTGGAGCGCCTTCGACAGCTCGTGCCGGAACGCCTTCGATCCGTTGACGACCCGGGTCCCGAGCGATTCGAGGTGTCCGAGGTAGCTCAACGTGTAGAACAGGCCGCTCCCGTGCTCGCGGCGCCAGGCGGACGGGCTCATCCGGTTGAACAGCACCGGCCACGGCCGCTCGCTCGAGTCGAGGTCGAAGAAATGCTCGGGCGCATGCAGCTTCACGTAGTCGATGCCACGGCGATCCAACTCGGCGAAGACCTTCTCGAACCAGGCCGGATGCTCGTAGAGGATCGCGAGATCGGCCGAGCGCCGGGTCGGGTCGAGCGGCGAGCGGGTCCCGATCTCGGTCTTGACGGCGCTCATACGCGACCGGGGGAGACCCGCGCGAGCACGGTCGGCGGGCGACCCCGAGGCACCGGCTCATCCGGAGCGCGCGGGATAAAGCTGGCGCCCGGCGCTACCGCTGCCGCCACGGGACGGTCCGGCCGATGGAGGCCCCCGTCCGGCAGCCGGCGCCGCGCGGCCGTCGCAAGTCCTTTGGTCGGACGCCGCCGTCCGGTGCTCTGTGACGTCCCGAGACCGCGACGTGCGTCGGGAGAACGGCCGCGTCCTGCGCGTGCTTGAGGATGGGGACCCTCACGGACGTCCGGTCTTCGTTCTGCACGGGACGCCGGGGTCCCGGATGCTGTACCGTAAACACGTCGAGGACGCGGCTCTGCAGGGCCTGCGGCTGATCGGGTACGATCGCCCGGGCTACGGCGAGTCCTCTCCCCTGCGGGGACGACGCGTGGTGGACGCGGCGCGCGACGTCCTGGCGATCGCCGACGACCTGGGTCTCGATCGATTCGCGGTGTGGGGTCACTCCGGAGGCGGGCACCATGCCCTCGCGTGCGCCGCCGTGCTGCCGGAACGTGTGGTCGCCGCGAGCTGCCTCGCGGCGGACGCGCCGTTCAGCGTCGTCACCGCCGAAGGGGGAGACTGGTTCCAAGGCTGGAGCGACTGGCACGCCCAGTTCTACCGGGCGATGATGCACGACCCTACGATCCTGGACACGGTGAGCGCGCCGGAGATCGCGACGCGAGAGCAGTTTCGAGCGCGCGTCTCCTCCCTCCTCTCGGAGGTCGACCGCGACGCGCTCACGGACGAGCTGGTCGACTACGCGATCGCGACGGAGCGGGAGGGCCAGCGGGAGGGCCTCGCCGGCGGACGCGACGACGCGCTCGCCGAGCTCGCTCCGTGGGGATTCGACCTCTCCGCTATCCGAATCCCGTTGCAGCTCTGGCACGGGGCGCAGGACCGGTTCGTTCCGTTCGCGCAGGGCGAGTGGCTCGTGGCCCACCTGCCTCATGCCGAGGCGCATCTGGAGGCCGACGAAGGCCACCTGTCGTTGTTCGAGCGGCGCATCCCGGAAGTCCACGCTTGGCTCGCCCGCCACTTCTGACGCTCGAGAGCCATCGAGTCACCGCTCCGCGTTACAACGGGCGCGGTGGGCCGCTGGTATCGATGTCGGTCTACGCTCTCGTCGGCGACCGGGATCGGCGCTCGCGCTCGGTCCGTATCCAGCCGACGAACCGGTCGCGATTGAAGAATCCGCCCGCCGGGATCAGCGGGTCGGCTCCGACCACCCCCGGCAAGGACCGAAGCTCGAGCTCCAGCCGACGCGCCTCGAAGTAGTTGTCCGCGCTGCCCAGGAGGTAGACGCCCCGCGGGTGGCGCGTCCAATGGGGTCGGTCCCACAGCCGGACGCGATCCAGGCCGCTCGGGTCGAACGACCCGTCGACCCGGAGCCAGATCCCGAACGTAGCGATTCCGACCTCGTGCTCGAGGTCGAGGATCATCGCGTTCTGGAGCACGCCGGCCGCGTCGAGCTTCGCTCGGTGGACCCGGAACGTGCGCGGGGAGAGCCGCGCGCGACGCGCGCCGGTGGCGAACGGGGCCCGCGGATCGGCGACCACGGCCTCGAGGACCTTCCAGTCGACCGGGGAGAGCGCTTCGGCGGGGATCGCGGGAGCCGGCATCGTCTCGCCGAGGGGTCCTCCGACGGGTCGGCCCAGGAGCCGCGCGAGGCGCGGGTCCGGCGGCGCGTCCGGGTCCCGCGTGAAGCGGACCACGCGATGGAACGCCGGTCGAAACCGCATCACGTAGGCCAGGTCCTCGATCCGGGAGAGCTCGGCGATCGGCAGGTCCTCCCGTTCCTCGCCGACGTAGCGCCACGTGACGGGGTGGCGGCCGAGTACCTGCGCGGCGGGGTGGACCCCGTACTCCGAGATCACGCGGTGGGCCTCGATCCGCCGCCGGCGTAGCCGCACGGCCTTGCCGGTGAGCCCCACCTCCCGCCCCAGCGCCGCATCGGATCGAAAGGGATCGGACACCAACCGGGAGAAGATGCGCAGGTCGATCCGGTCCATATCGGAGAGCAGCCGCCACGACGATTTGAGGAGCCGGATTCCCCGACGTCTTATGAGCCGGCTCGCCGAGCCGGGAGCGGAGTGCGTCGCGACCGAGCGAGGTGTCGATGTCCGAACCCGCAGAGACCGGAACCGTCCGAGTGGACGACGCGCAGGTCAACCTCTACGTACAGGATATCGAACGATCGCTGAGGTTCTACCGCGATGATCTGGGGTTCGGAGAGACGTTCCGGACCCCCAAGAACGGGCCTCCGGACCATGTCGAGCTCGCGCTTGGCCCGTTCCGGCTGGGGCTCGCGACGTTCGCCGCCCTCGAGCGGTATCACGGGGTCCGTACCCGCCCGGGCCCTCCCCGGGCCGAGATCGCGCTCTTCACGGAAGACCCCGACGCGGCCTACGGCTGGGCGGTCTCCCGGGGCGCGCCCACCCTCAGCCGTCCGCACGACTTCGGAGGGTACGTGCGCAGCGCGACCGTCGCGGATCCCGATGGGAATCCGGTGGTGTTCACGCATCGACTACCCGTCTCCGTTCCGGGGGACACGTCCGTGCGCCCGGCCTTCTCGAACCACCTCTACAACCTCTATACCGCCCGCATCGACGTATCCCTTCCGTTCTACCGCGAGCTGCTGGGAGGAACGGAGACCTTCCGGACCCCGAAGACCGGCGCTCCCGACCATGTGGAGCTGGAACTCGGCCGGCTCAACGTGGCGGTGTCCACGCTCGAGGCGTTGAAACGCGACCACGGGATCTCGGCCGGCGGTGGTCCTCCGCGCGGGGAGGTCGTCCTGTGGGTCCGTGATCTCGGCGCGGCTCTCCGCACGCTGAGCGCGGTGGGCGCGCCGGTGCTCAGTCCACCCCACGACTTCGCGGGGACCCTGCGAGGCGCCTGGATCGCGGATCCCGACGGAAACCCTGTCCAGCTGGTCGCTCGTTCGACCCGTGCGTGAAGCTCGCCGATGTCCGCCCGAGCGAGCGACGGCGCTTCACCGGCCCCTTCGGGTCGCGCCGGCCCCCGGCGGCGACGCGCACCGGACTCGGCGTCGCGAGCGCGCCGGCCGGCGACCACTGTATCGATTCGGGGTCGAGGCGTCAGCGCGCCCCGGGGCTCGCGACGCTCACCGAGTGGATCCCTGGGAACGAGTACCGCACGAGTTGCCAGCTCCGCCCGGCGTCGGGACTGACGAACAGGTGCCCGGTGGTCGTCCCGACGTAGATCCCTGGGGGATCGAGCGTGTCGGTGGCGATCCCCTCGCGGTGCACTCCGAAATGGCCGGGGAACGCGGCCGGCGAAAGCAGCTTGCGCCAGCGCCGGGTCCGGTCGTTCCACTCGTGGACCTGGAAGTGGCCTTCGCCGGTCACGCGTGCCATGCCGTCGAGCCGGACAAAGTACGCCCGGCCCGGCGCCGTCGAGGGCGACGCCACCGTGAACCCGAAGTCGTCGCCGAGGGGTTTCCCGATCCGCGTCCACCTCCCCATCCGGTCGTGGGAGACGTACATCCCGCCGTGGTCCTGCCGATAGAACGTGTCGGGGTCCGCCGCGTCCATCGCCACGTCGTGCACGCACTGCCCGGTCTCGGGGTGCTTGTCGGGCAGGAACGGCGCCTCGACGCCGCGGTTCGTCGGGGTCCAGCTCTCGCCGTTGTCGTCGCTGCGGAAGGTGCCCACGGCCGAGAGGCCGACGTACATCCGGTCCGGGCTGCGCGGGTCGAGCAGGATGGTATGCAGACAGGCGCCCCCCGCCCCCGGCGACCAGTCCTTGCGCTTCGGGTGTTCGTTCATGGCCCGGTTCGGGGCCCAGGACGCTCCGAGGTCCGAGCTGCGGAAGAGCAGGTGGGGATCGGCCCCGAGGTACAGCACGTCGGGCTCGGACGGGCGACCGGGCTCGATGTGCCAGAGGTTCGCGATCGGACGCTCGACCTCGTTCTGGTTGCCCGAGTCGTCGAACAGCGGCTTGCGGTCCTTCTGCATCGGCGAGAGCGGGGTCGCGATCTCCTTCCAGGTTTTGCCCCAGTTCCGCGAGCGCTGGACCGTGGGGCCCCAGAACCCGCTGTTGACGGCCGCGTAGATGTCCCCGGGATGGCGCGGGTCCGCCACGACGTGGTAGACCTCGCTGCCCACGTGCGCCGCGGGGCCGACCTTCCAGTGCCGGCGCGACGGATCGCCCTCCACGACGTACGTTCCCTTGCGCGTGCCGACCAGTATCCGCACCTTGTTGTCCCGCTTCATGCCTCGAACCTCCCTCATCCTCCGGCGATCGAATGAAGGATATCGATGGACTCCGCCTGCGTGAGCGGCGTCGCGACCCCGGTCGTCGCGCTGACGTCCTCACCGTCCACGAAGACGCGTACGTAGCGCCGGAGCTGGCCGGTCTCGTCGCGCAGCTTGAAGCGGAGCCGGGGGTACCGCGACTCGAGCGCGTCCAGGAGCTGGTCGACCGAGTCGGCCGCGATCTTCTCGTGGCTCCGCGGCCCGAACTCGCGCAGCCAGCTGTCGAGGTGCACGTCGAGCATCCGCGTCACGCCCCCGGCCAGCGCTCCCGAGGGCTTGAAGGGTGTGTGCGAGGGGCGACGGAACGGTCCCTGCGGAGCGCGGGGCATCGGACGGTCATCGCGCGGTCCGGTAGTGGAGCACCAGTTCCCCCCACCGGTAGCTCTTGGCGCTCAGCAGCTCGAGCGTCTGCTGGCCCTCCATCGGGCCGAACATCGGCGAGCCTCGGCCGAGGACCACCGGGAACACCGTGAGGTAGTACTCGTCGACCAGGCCGCGCGCGACGAGCGCCTGGGCGAACCGGGGACCCCCGCCGACGGCGATGCCCCGACCGCGCGCGCGCTTCAGCCGGTGGATCTCGCGGCCCGGATCGCCCCGCACGATGCGCGAGTTCTCCCACGAGGCTTCGCGCAAGGTCTCCGAGAAGACCACCTTCTCCGCCCGGTCCAGGAAGCGCGAGAACTCGTGATAGAACGGGTGCTCGCCGGGCGTCCGCTTCGCCCGGGGCCAGAACTCGGCCCACCGCTCGTACGCGTGCCGGCCGAGGAGGACGGTATCCAGCGCGTCGAGGTGCTGCAGCCACATCTCGGTCGACACGGGGTCGGGCGCTCCGTCCGGCGGATCCCCCGAGCCCGGATACTCCGGGAACTCCGCGCGGCCGTCCAGGGTCATGTACATGTGGAGAGAGACCGCGCGCATGCATGGCCGCCGAGGAGGTGAACGCGGACCGGCGGCGCGCGGGAAATACGCTCCGTGCTCCTTATGCGAAGTCCTTAGTAGCGAACCGAACGATGCGCGCCGGATGAATTCCCGCGGTCTCGCGGCGTTCCTATTCGAGATCGCGTCGAGCGAGCGACTGGAGATCCTGGCCGCGGTGATCGAGCGACCGCAGAAGCATTCGGAGATCGCCCGCCGGCTCTCGATGACCGGGTCCGAGACCACCCGCCACCTCGCCCGTCTCGCCGCCGCGGGCCTGGTGGCGAAGCAGGCGTCCGGAGCCTACGGGCCGACGCCGATGGGGGAGCTGCTCTGGGCCGGGCTGCCCTTCCTGAATTTTCTCCCCGAGCACCGCGAGTACCTGCTGCGGCACGACACCCGCATCTTGGACCCGACGTTCGTCGCCCGCCTCGGCGAGCTCGGCCGCGGTTCGTTCAACGAGGGGGCCTACCAGGTCATCGCGGTCCAGGAGCAGGCCCTGCGCGAGGTCCGACGCCGCGCCTGGATCGTCACGGTCCAGCGCTTCGAGCAGGCGATCCCGATCCTTCGGGAGAAGCACGACGCCGGCGCCGACGTGCGTGTCGTGCGCCCCCGACCGCTGGTCGAGGAGGAGCGGCGCGCGGGCCGGGACGTGCGCCGGAACTTTCCTCTGCGCCTGCTTCCGAAGGTCGAGCTCTTCCTCGCGGTCCTGGACGACCAGGCGGGCGTGTGTCTGCCGTCGCTCGACGGGACGGTCGACATGTCGACGATGATCCTCCTCACCGAACCGGTGGGGGTCCGTTGGGCGGAGGACCTCTTCCTCCGTCTGTGGGAGCGCGGCCAGGATAGCCGGACGGTCGGCGGACCCCGTTGAGGTCCGCCGCGTGCGCGAGGCTCCCATCGCGAGATAGAGAAAAATAGGTCCCGTCGCTGGGGCGCGCACAAACCCACCGTTCGGTGCCCCGAACGGACCCCCGATGTCGACGCTCGTCGCGCAGTCCATCACTCGCGTGTTCGGCCGGTTCACGGCGGTGGACCACATCTCGTTCGAGGTCGGCGAGGGCGAGGTGTTCGGCATCCTCGGGCCGAACGGCGCCGGCAAGACGACGACGATCAAGGTCCTGACGACCCTGCTGCCGCTCACGAGTGGGACCGCGACGGTCGCGGGGTTCGACGTCACCCAGCAGCCCGCCCAGGTCCGGGCGGTCATCGGGTACGTGCCGCAGCTCATCTCGGCCGACCCGCTCGTGACCGGGTACGACAACCTGCGCGTCTTCGCGCGCCTCTACCAGGTCCCGCGCGCGGAGCGGGACGCCCGGATCGAGAGCGCGCTCGAGTTCATGGGACTCTCGGAGTTCGCACGGACGCCGGTCAAGTACTACAGCGGCGGCATGATCCGCCGGCTCGAGATCGCGCAGGCGCTCCTTCACCGTCCCCGGATCCTGTTCCTGGACGAGCCGACGGTGGGACTCGACCCGGTCGCACGGGACGCGGTCTGGGGCCAGATCGAGCGCCTGCGCGAGGAGTTCCGAACCTCCGTCGTCCTGACCACCCACTACATGGAGGAGGCGGACCGCCTCTGCGACCGGCTCGCGATCATGCATCGGGGCCGGATCGTCGCCAGCGGCCCCCCGTCCTCCCTCAAGGCCGACATGGGGACCCCCGGCGCGACGCTCGAGGACGTCTTCGCGCACTTCGCCGGGGAGGGCCTCGACACGGGCGTCGGGTTCCGCGAGACGCAGCGCACGCGTCGGACCGCGATCCGGCTGGAGTGAGATGGCCGCCACGCCGTCCGTCCCCGCGGTCGGCCTCGGACGTCGGCTCGCGACGCAGCTGGACCGGACGTTCGCCATCGTGGACTACGAGGTCCGAAAGCTCCGCCGCGACCCCTCCGAGCTGCTCCTGCGCGCCGTGCAGCCCGCGCTCTGGCTGCTCGTCTTCGGCGAGGTATTCACCGAGGTCCACGTGATCCCGACCGGGAATCTCACCTACCTCCAATTCCTCGCCCCCGGGGTCCTGTCCCAGAGCGTGCTCTTCATCGCGATCTTCTACGGGATCGCGTCGATCCGCGAGCGCGAGCTCGGGATCATCTACAAGTTCCTCGTGAGCCCCGCCTCGCGCATCTCGCTCGTGACGGGGAAGGCGCTGTCCGCGAGCGTGCGCGGTCTCTCGCAGGCGACGATCGTCTACCTGCTCGCCATCGCCCTCGGGGTCCACCCGAGCCTGGACCCGCTCGACATCCTCGGGGTGCTCGTCGCGGTTGTGCTCGGTGCGTCGCTCTTCGCGACGCTCTCGATGATCATCGCCAGCCTCGTGAAGACGCAGGAACGCTTCCTCGGGATCGGGCAGCTGCTCACGATGCCGCTGTTCTTCGCGAGTAGCGCAATCTACCCGATTTCGATAATGCCGACGTGGCTGCGGCCGATCGCGTACGCGAACCCGCTCACCTACCTGGTCGACGCGGTGCGGAAGCTCATGATCCCGGCCAGCACGAGCGTCTTCCCGCTCGCCGTGGACTTCGCCGTCCTGCTTGGGGCGACGATCGTGCTGATCCTGGTCGAGTCGCGGCTCTACCCGCGCATGGCCCAGTGAACGCGGAGGGGCCTCCCGACCCCGCGGCGCGCCATCGGCGGATTCATAACCCTCGCGATTTTCCACGGCGCATGCACGCTTGGCGTCGCCGCGCCGCGCTCGCTCTGGGAATCGCCTCGATCATGGTCGTCTCCGCGCTCGCGCTCGCGGGCTCGGCCGCCGCGCCGGCGGCCGCCGCACCGGCCGCGGCCCCCTCGGTCGCTTCGACCTCGACCAGCTCGTCGACCGCCGCGACCGTTTCCTCCTCGGCGCTCTCGGACAATCCGGCCGGCGCCGCCGGCGAGCACGCGCTCGAGACCACGGCGGCGGCGGGCCTGAGCCCGCACGACGTCTTCCCGCCCCGCGCGTCCGCCACGCCGGCCGAGGAGGCCCAGGCGAAGGCGCAGGGCCACGTGACTCCGCTGTACACCGGCGTCCCCGCCCCGGTCGGCCTGGCCTACTACGGACTGAGCCAGGGCGCGGGCGGCTCCATCGCCGCGACCACGCTCGGGACCACGCGCCTGAAGGGCACGGTCGACATGAGCGCGACCGGCGTCCAGCCGCAGGACCTGTTCCAGAGCTCCCCCGATAGCTACGGGATCCAGCTCAACGCCGTCGACACCAACGTGACGCTGTTCGGCAACGACACCTATTCATTCTGGACGCAGAACGTGGTGGAGTACTACGCGACCTCCGACTTCCTCGTCCTCGTCACGAACGTTTGGAACTTCTCCTCGCCCACCGCCTCGATGACCCAGAACGCGATCTACGCGCACGGGCCGTACGGGACAAACGAGGCCGGGGAGCTCGGCTACTACTACGCCGAGGCCGAGGTGCCGTTCCCCGTCAGCTACCCGTTCTCGCTCACGCTCTGGATGAACTCGACCGTCAACCACGGCCGCAACGAGGTCGCGTTCTCGATCGCGGTCTCGAGCGAGTCCGGCAGCTTCTCGGCGCCCTACGACTACGTGATCTTCAACTCGACCGTGCCCCACGGGCCGAAGGTGACCACCGCCTCCGACTACCTCGCGAACGGAGTCTCCTACAATCCCCTCGGGCTCACGGACGACTACGAACTGATCTTCGGCGGCCCGGGCGGCGGCAGCCAGGCCGACATCGGCCCCGCGCAGGCGACGCTCGGCCTCTCGTACTGGACCGGGAGCGGCTACAGCGCGATCCCCGCGGCGTACAACTACGGCGGAGAGACCGGGGAGACCGTCGACGGGATCAACGTGGCGTGGACCCAGGGGGCCAACGGTCCCCACGGTGTCCTGACGAACGGCCCGACCGTGCTCCGCGGACTCTGGAACGCCGCGGGTCCGTCGGGTGCGACGCCCGTGACCCTCGGCGTCAGCCCGGGCAACGCGTGGTATGTGATCACGCCGGTGGCGAACACCCCGGCGCTCGCGAACTTCCTGATCCCGGAGCCGGTGGCCGTGCCCGCGGTCTATGGGCAGACGTTCTACCTCACCCCGGGGACGTACAAGGTCGAGGTCGGGCTCGCCGACTACACGCCCGTGTCGTTCACGCTGACGGTCGGCTCGACGCCGATCTCGACGTCCACGCATCTTCGGCTCAACTGGCTCGAAGGCGTGTACACGCCGCTCTGGGCGTTCTCGAACGCCGAGCTCGCCGCGATATCGTACTCGGGCTTCGGGACCGAGCTCCAGCCCTACATCCTGTGGTCGAACCAGCTCGCTCCGCTCTCGCCGGTGTTCGGGCTGTACAACGACTACGCGTTCCCCGTTTTCCCGGGCATCTTCCTGCACGGAACGACGGCGACGACCTACGTCTACCAGGGCGGCTCGCTCGTCTCGGACACGAACGCCTTCGCGTTCCCGGGCTACTATCTCCCGACGACCAACGACCTGCAGAGCTGGTTCTGGGACGTGAGCCACGTCGCGCTCGCTTCGGACACGTTCTCGGGCTGGTTCAGTTCGTACACGTTCTACCCGGCGGTGTTCGACACGTTCAACGTGATCTTCTACGAGTCGTCGCACAACCTGGTCGCG
>JASIBA010000064.1 GCA_030041735.1 Thermoplasmata archaeon
CCACAAGGTCTGGCGGGCGATCCACGGGGCGGACGCGCACTGAGCCGGGACCCTCCGATGCACATCGAGGGTGACTTCAGCGTCCGGGCGACGCCCGACAAGGTGTTCGCCTTCTTCGGCGACCCGGTGGCCCTGATGGACTGCCTCGACGATCCTCACCAGGTCCACGCGGTCGACGCCGACCACTTCGAGGGCACAGTCACCACCGGCGTCTCGTTCATTCGGGGCACGTTCCGGGTCCGGGGGTCCTACGCGGCCCGCACGGCTCCGACCTCGCTCGAGGCGAAGATCCAGGGCTCGGGCCTCGGCAGCGGGGTCGACGCCGACCTGAAGATCCAGCTCGCGGCCGCGGACGGCGGAACGTCCGTGCATTGGTCGGGCGAGGTCGCGCTCAGCGGACCGATCGCGACGCTGGGGGAACGGATCGTCCGCAGCACCGTCGACAAGAAAGCGGCCGGGCTGTTCGACAACGCTCGGAAGAAGCTCGAACCGACCTAGCGCTTGCGGGCGGACCGCGCTCCGAACTTCGCCGGTGCCCGGGCGAACTGGCGGCGGCACCCATCCGAGCAGAAGTAGTAGGTCGTGCCCGCGTGGACGTGCGTGAGCGGGCTCGTGGTGGCGACCTCCATGTGACAGACGGGATCGATCGCGACCGAGGCGGTGCGGGCCGCCGGCACGCTCTCCTCGTGGTCCGGTGACGCCGTCGTGCGTCGCACCCGGACGATCTCGGCCAGCACGCTGAGCGCGATCTCCTCGGGCGTGGACGCCGAGATGTCCACCCCGGCGGGCGCCCTCACGCGCGCGAGCTGCGCCTCGGAAACCCCGTCCTCGCGCACCGCGGCGAACACGGCCCGGGCGCGCTTGCGGCTCGCGACCAGCCCGACGAAGGCCACCGGGGAGCGCGCGATCGGGGCCAGGGCGGCCTCGTCGTACTTCCCCATGCTCGCGACGACCGCGTAGGTGCCGGCCTCGAGGTGCTTCGGGAGATCCTTCAGGTCGGCGACGAAGGCATCCACCTCGGGGAGGTCGTGGGGCTCCGCTCCCGGGGCCGCCAGGACGACCCGGAAGCCCAGCACGGGCGCCAGGGTCGCCAGGCTCGCGGCCACGGGGGAGTCTCCCACGACGAGGACGGTCGGCTTCGGCAGATTCGGTTCGATGAAGATCTCCACGGTCCCTCCGCTCTGACACACCATCGCGCGCTCGACCACCCCCTCCGCGGGGGCCGCGCGCTCGTTCGCCTCCGGCGCGACCCGAAGCAGCCGGGGCGTCTGCTCCCGGAGGGCGCGCAAGGACTCCGAGATCAGGAGGTGCTCGGTGCACGCGCCTCCGACCCAGCCGACGTGGCTGCCGTCGGCCCGGATGACCGCCTTGTATCCGGGTCGCCCCGAAGTCGGGCGAACGGCCCGCACGACCGTGGCGAGAGCGAACGGCACGCCGTCGCGGCGCAACGAGGTCGCGACCGCGTCCACGTCGGGGCCCCGGCGGAGCCGGCGCGCGACCGGATGGTCGCGCGGATCCGCGTGCAGCGCGATCCGCGGAGCGGCGGCCGCGTCGAGCACGGACCGCAAGTCCTGGCCCCCGGCCAGCGCCGAGCCGACCGCCTGGATCTCCTCCGGGGTGTCGAAGTCGACGAGGATGCCCGGGTCGTCCACCGGGACTTCGCGGATCTCCGCGCCGTGGCGAGGGAACATGCCCCGACACCCGACGTCCCCGTCCAGGGACGCGAGCTCGGGCGAGAGAGAGAGGTCGAACATCACGGGGTTCCCCCACACGCCCCGGTACGTCGGAACGAAGATCGCCCCGTCGCCCGTCGAGGCCCTTGCGGCGAGCGCGCGGAGCGTCCCCGGGGACACGAACGGCTGGTCGGCGAGCACGATCGCGACCCGGCGCGCGCCCGGCGGGACGGCCGCCACCCCGGCTCGGAGCGAGGTCGACATCCCCCGGCGATAGTCCGGGTTCTCGACGACGATCCCGCCGTTCAGGTCGAGCCGGGCCCGCACCTCGGCGGCGCGGTCGCCCAGGACCAGCACGGTCGGGCCCACGCCCGCCGCGCGGGCCGTCTCGAGAACCCGAGCGAGCAGAGGGGCGCCGTCCATCTCGACGAGCGGCTTCGAGCGCCCCATCCGGGAGGACGCGCCGGCGGCGAGCACGACGACCGCGGTGTCGCCGGCGTTGCCCGAGCCGGTACGCGGGCGGGTCCTCCGGGTCGCCATCGATGCGACAAGGTCGCCCCGGGCGTAAGACTTGCGCGGGGGGCCCGGGGAGAGGGGTAAAAGGGAGCGGTCCCCTGACGGGCGCCGACGTGAGCGCGTCGGCGAGCTCGACGGAGCCCCCGCCCGGCCAGGCCACGCTACCGGACCAGCTGCCCCCCGAGGCGTGGCGCGCCATCGACCCGATCCGGGGGGAGGTCGTGCGCCGGTGCTGGCGAACGGGTCGGGGCTTCCTGGTCCTCACGACGCTGCGGTGCCTGCTGCTCTGGCGACGGCGAGAACTGCTGCGAGCCAAGGAGTGGGAAGTCTCTCCCGAGGTCATGCTGTACAACGTGCAACCCCCGCGCGTCCTCTTCGGCCGGTTCGTGGAGATCGCCCCGGCCTACGACGAGGGCGAGGCCGCGATCCGGGCCGGTGTGGAGGACCCGTACTCCGTGGCCGAGGAGGTCGCCGCGGCGATCCCGGACGCGCGTCGCGCCTGGGATCAGCGGCGCGCGGCCGTGCAGGCCGAGTTCCAGGCCCGTCGTAAGCGCCGCGACGAGATCGTGGCGGCGATCGCCGCGGGGGTGCCTCCACCGGTGCCGCGCGTCCCCTGCCGCTACTGCGGAAACCCGATGCCGATCACCGCGCGGAGATGTCCGAGCTGCGGGGCCCCGGCCGGTTGAGGGAGAGACCGGCATGATGGGACTGAACCCGCCCGCCCTGATCGTCGCGTTCCTGGTGACGCTTCTCGAGATGACCGAGGTCGTCGCCCTGGTCTTCGCCCTCAGCTCGGACGCGACCTCGGTCCGTCCGGGAGCCTACGGCGCCGTCGCCGGGGTCGCGGTCATCGGCGGGATCGCCCTGGGGTTCGGGGCCCTGCTGTCCTCGATCCCGAGCCCGTACTTTCTCGGCGCCGCCGCGATCGTGCTCGCGGCGTTCGGTGGATTCATGTTCCGCGGAACGCTCCGCGCGTACCGTCGCGCCGCGCAGCCCGGCGGATCTCCGCCTCCGCCGCAGCGTCGGGCGCTCCAGTTCGGGGGCGGGTTCACCGTCGGCCTGATCGAGTCCACGGAAGCGGTGATCGTGCTGCTCGCCCTCGCCGCGGGCGGCTCGGGGCTCTCGGCCCTCGTCGGGGCGGTGACGGCCGGCGTCCTGCTCGTGATCGCGGCGCTGATCGTCCACGACCGGATCCGACGGATCAAGGTGCGGTTGCTTCGGCTCGGAGGGACGAGCCTCGTGATCTCGTTCGCGATCTTCTGGGCCGGCGAGGCACTGGGGGTCACCTGGCCCGGCGCCGACCTGATCCTCATCCCGCTGGTGGTCGCGGTCGGGTTCGTCGTGCGTGGGGTCATCGGCCTCGAGCTGCGGCGGGTTCCCCCGGGCTCCCCCGCGTCCGCCCCGTCCCGTTGATAAATTTTGTTAAGTCTCAAGTGTATAAACTACCCCGACCTTCCCGGTCGTGATGACGCCTCAGGAACCGGAGAACCCCGGCTTCTCTTCGGCGAAGCGGGAGATCCTGCTGCTGCTCAAGCAGCGACCGGACCTATCGCTCGCCGAGATCGCGACGGCCCGTCAGACGTCCAAGGTCGCGGCCCTCCATCACCTCGCGGCGCTCGAGAACGAAGGGTTCGTGGAGCGATCGTACGCGCACGGCGCCCTCGGGCGACCCACCGTGCACTTCCGGCTCAGTCAGAAGTCGACGGGGATCTTCCCGCAGGCGTACACCCAGATGTCGCTCACCGCGTTCGAGTTCATCGAGCGGCGTCTGGGGCGGGATGCGATCGTGACCCTGCTCCAGGAACGGGCGCACGAACTGGCCGACCGGAACCGTCCCAAGCTGGGCGACCCGGACCTGAAGAAGCGCGTCGCCTCGCTCGTTCGGATCCGGTCCGAGGGCGGCTACATGGCGGAGCTCGGGCCCACCAAGGGCCGGACGACGGAGATGCGGGAGCACAACTGCCCGATCCTCGCGATCGCCGGCCAGTACCCCGAGGCCTGCGAGGTCGAGCGGCGCATGTTCGAGTCGATGCTGAAGGCACGCGTCGACTCCTCGCATCGCGTCGTCGCGGGTGACCCGGTCTGTCGATTTCTCGTCCGGCCCCGACCTGAGGAACGATGACCGCGCGCGCCCACCGACCGCTCGCCGTCGTCACGGGAGCGAGCCGCGGGCTCGGGGAAGTGATCGCCCGCGTACTGGCGGGCGAAGGGTTCGATCTGGTGCTGACGGCCCGGGACGGGCCCGCCCTGGATGCCGTGCGGGACCGGCTGCGGACGTGGGACTCCGACGTCGAAGCGCTCCCGGGCGACGTGACGGACCCGGGCCTCCGGTCGCGGGTCGCGGCGTCGGTTCGGCGGCGATCCGGCCTCGATCTGCTCGTGAACAACGCGGCAACCCTGGGCCCGACGCCGCTCCTGCCGCTCCTGGCCCTCCGACCCGAAGAGCTCGAGCAGATCTACCGCGTCAATCTCGTGGGACCGATCGCCCTCGTACGCGAGCTGCGGGCTCCGCTCGCAGTCCGCCACGGGCTCGTGGTCAATCTCTCGAGCGATGCCGCCGTCGGGGGCTATCCGACGTGGGGAGGCTACGGGGCCAGCAAAGCCGCGCTGGACCTCGCCTCGCTGACGCTGGCGCACGAGCTCGCCGCCGACGGGATCGCAGTGACGTCGGTCGATCCGGGCGAAATGCGGACGCCCGGCGCCGAGCGCGCGTTCTCCGCCGAGGAGTTCGCTCAGCGTCCTCCCCCGGACTCCACGGTTCCCTTCTGGATCTGGCTGCTGGGACAGCCCCACGACGCCGTGACCGGGCGACGCTTCCTTGCGCAGGCCGAGCACTGGGGGGTCCGAGCGTGAGCGCCTCCTCCCTCGACTTCGTGCGGCCCCCGCTCCTCCAGGCGACCGACACGCCCGAGGACCGCGGGCTCGCGCGCGACGAGGTCCGCTTGCTCGTCACCGAACGGAGACGCACCGAGCATCGGCTCTTCCGGGACCTGCCGCAGCTGCTGCGGCCCGGAGACCTCCTCGTCGTCAACGAGAGCGCGACGCTGCCGGCGAGCCTCCCGGCCCGGGGGCCGGCCGGCGAGTTCCGACTCAATCTCTCCACCCGGTACGGACCCCGGATCTGGCTGGCCGAGCCGCGGTGGAGCGTCGGGCGTCCCGGGCCGGTGCCGCTCACCCCCTCGGACCGCATCGAGGCCGGCGGGGTCCCCCTCCACCCGATCCTGGCGTTTCCGGGCATCGACCGCCTGTGGTTCTTCCGGGCCGACGGCGACCTCACACTGGCGATGCGCCGCTCTGGCTCCCCGATCCGATACGGATACCTCGCCCGACCGCACGAGCTGGGAGACTATCAGACGATCTTCGCCCGGGTCCCCGGCAGCTCCGAGATGCCGTCGGCGGGACGACCGTTCACCGCCCGGACCGTGCGCGATCTCGAGGCGCGGGGCATCCGGACCGCGCGGCTCTGGCTCCACGCAGGGGTCTCCAGTCTCGAGCAGGAGCCCGGCGGGGCCGGGACCCCGCCCGTCTATCCGGAGCCCTTCGAGGTGCCGTCCGAGACCGCGCTCGCGATCCGGCGGACCCGCTGCGAGGGCGGACGGATCGTGGCAGTCGGCACGACCGTGATCCGGGCGCTCGAGACCGCGATGCGCGACGGAGTAGTGCAGCCGGTCCGCGGGTTCACGAGCCGGGTCCTGGGCCCCGAGCGTCCGTTCCGGGCCGTCGACGGCCTGCTGACGGGGCTCCACGATCCCCGCACCTCCCACCTCTCCCTGCTGTTCGGTTTCGGCGGCGAGGGACGGGTCCGCGCGTCGTACCGCGAGGCGATCGAGCGGGGATACCTCTGGCACGAGTTCGGAGACAGCCACCTCCTCTGGGCGGCCGCCTAGGCGGCCCACGCGCGGGCCGGTCCGCTCGAGATCGGACCGTGGAAAAGGGAAGGAAAGGGTTGGGCCCGGGCCCGCCCGCTCCGTCAGAGCGGGAGGAGCTTACGACCGTAGTTCCAGTTGACGAGGTCCGCGGTCCCCGTGAGCCAGGCGAGGAAGCCCGTCAGGACGATCTCGCCACCGATGATCTGGGCGTCCGACATCGTGAGCGCGTGACCCGCCGCCGCGTCCCAGAAGAGGACCGTCAGCAGGATGAACGCGATCGTCAGCGTCAGGAACACCAGGAACACTCCGATCCCGTGCTTGTACGCGCAGAGCAGGAACGTCAGGGTCACGAGGAACCAGACGAACATGAACGCGGCGACGGAATAGTCGTTGGTTAACGTTCCATACTGGGTATTGAACCAGTTGAACGCCCACCAGAACATTCCGTACGACGCGAACGCCGCACCCCCGAACATGTTCCCCTTCCGGAACGCGATGGCCCCCGCCAGGAACTGCGCCGTCCCTCCGTAGAAGAGCGCCATCGCGAGGACCGGACCGGCCGCGATCCAGCCTCCCACGTTGAGCCCCGCCAGGATGGTGGTCATCCCGAACCCGAACAACCCCAGGGTTGCGGGGCTCGCCCACCATTCCGGCTTCTCCTCCACTCTCGGTGGAGCTTCCTCCAATCCATGCGCCGTTTCCATCGTCGCTGTGGCCGGCATGTTAGGCCATCGCACGCCGTCCTCATATTTAGACCCTGACTTCGTCGGCGTAATTCTGTTACAGCCCGGCGAACGGACGACGCTCTTCGTGTGTCGCCGGCCGCTAGCGAGATATCCTCGCGGTGCCGGTCCCCGACCGATGGAGGATCGCTCCGACCTCGAGCGGATCGTCTTCGGCCAGACGCGCGTCATCCTCACGAGGGACCTTTCGGTCATGAACCCGAACCTCGTCACGGGCTCCCAGGGGCTCGTGGTCGGCAAGCTCGCGAACTACACGCTCAAGGTCGCGTTCCCTCAGGTGACGGTGGGCGTGAACTGGAAGGACTGCGACATCGTGAGCGGGAAGACCGGGATGCCGACCCTCGCGGAGCAGCCCCGGGTGATCCCGAAGCCTCGCCAGATGGGCGAGGAGTAGGGCGGGCCGCTCCCCCTACGGCGCCCCGGCCCCGTCGCCCGCGAGCCAGGCCTCGACGATCGGCACGATCTCCCTCAGGTCCGAGATCTCCTTCTGGATCAGCGCCGGATCGATCGTCGGCGCGTAGTTCAGGGACCGGTATTCCGGGGCGTACGCGTGAAGGCCCGTGAACAGGACCCGCCCCTTGAGGCCCGCGCGCCGAGCCCCCTCGAGGTCGGCCCAGCCGTCGCCGATGTGAGCGGCTCGGTCCGGGATCGACCCGAGCTCGTCGAGCGTTCGGAGGAAGATCTCGGGCGCGGGCTTCGTCCACGGCTGCTCGTCGCTGAAGGTGAAGACCTCGACGCTGCGGTCGAAACCCCTCGGCCGAAGCATCTCGAGGATGAATCGTCCGGGTTCACCGACGGTGTTCGAGACGATGCCCACGCCCATCCCGAGCCGGCGGACCGCGTCGAGCGTCTCGAGCGCATGGGGCGCGGTCTGGAACGGCGTGGCGCGGACGAGGCGGCCGAGCGCTTCCTCGAACGCCGTGGGATTCGGCACCCGGCCCAGCGCGCGGGCGGCGCGGGCGATCTGCTCGCCGGGCGTCACCGACCGACCCGCGTGCGACTCGGCCACGGCCAGCCGCAGCTCCTGATCGTAGGCGGCCCGCAGCTGGTCGGCCGTGACCGGCGGGGCGCCGGGTTCGGCGCGGGCGTCCTGGAGCACCCGGACGGCGGCGTCGTACTGGCCGGCCAGGTACGCCGCCTCTCCCCGGGGCTCGAGGTACACGAGCGTGTGCCAGAGATCGAACGTCACCGCGGGCCGGGCGGGCATCCTCCGGGGGGTCGCTCCCGACCCTATAACGGGGTCCCCGCTCGCGCCGGGCGCCCCACCGCGCACGGTTTGAGCGCCGGTCGGCTGGGCCGCGCATGTCGGCCCCGCCGCCCCGGCTGCTGGTCGCGATCAAGCCGGGCGATCCGGCCCGCGCGGCCATCGACGCGGCGCTCCCGGACGTGCCGTGGGCGTTCGAGGCAGAATCGAGCCCTGCGGCTTGGGGGCAGGTGGAGGTTCTGCTGCTGGGGTCGTTCGCCGGTCGAGGGGACGATCTGAAGGGTTCCGACCTTCCGAACCTCAAGTTCGTCCAGGGGCTCTACACCGGCCTCGACGGCTTCCCGTTCGACCGATTCGCACCCGAGGTCGAGATCGCCGGGAACGTGGGGGGGTACGCCCCGTTCGTCGCCGAACAAGCCCTGGTGCTCGCCCTGGCCGCGGCTCGTGACCTGAACACGGCGCGCGAGATGGTGCAGGCCGGGCGCCTTCGGCCCGCTCCGGACCAGCGGACCCTGGTGGGCGCGACCGCGGCGATCCTGGGATACGGCGCGATCGGGGCCGAGATCGCGAGCCGGCTGCGGCCGTTCGGGGCTCGCCTCCTCGCGGTGAACCGGTCGGGGACCCCGGTCGAGGGCGCCGAGCGCACGCTGCCCGGCGATCGCTTTCGGGAGCTCCTCCCCGAGGCGGACGTCGTCTTCGAGGTGCGCCCGCTCACGCGCCGGACGGAAGGCTCCCTCGGCCGAGCGGAGCTCGACCGGATGCGGGAGACCGCGATCCTGGTCAATGTGGGCCGAGCGGCGACCGTCGATCCGGCGGCGCTGTACGAGCACCTGCGAGCCCATCCCACGTTCCGGGCCGCGTTCGACGTCTGGTGGGAGGAGGACTTCCGGGCGGCCCGGCTGGGCGCGCCGTTCCCGCTCGCGACCCTGCCGAACTTCTTCGCCACCCCGCACTGCGCGAGCGCCCTCCCGGCCGCTCAGCCTCGCGCGCTCGCCTCCGCTCTCGTGAACCTGGCCCGTTACTTCCGGTCGGAGCGGCCGCTCTTCATCGTCGACCGGTCCGAGTACGCGGGGCCGGCCTCCGCCGCCCCGTGACCGAGGGGGCCGGGCGAGGACCCGAACGGATCCGGCGCCGGACCCGAGCCCGGTTCAGCGGATCCGTTCGAGCGCGAACGAACCGACGATCAGGCCGCGCGGGGTCGCGCGGCACTCGACCCAGTCCCGGGTCTGCACCTCGCCGAGCCCTTTCACGGAGAGGAACGTCTTGTCCCGGTCCTGCCGGAACAGGATCGCGCCGTCCATCCGGCTGAGCAGCGTCTCGAGCTGGGACTCGGACAGCGCGCCGGGCTCGAGCGTGTACATCGCCAGCGCGTTGCGGGGCTTGAGGATCCCGACCACGTTCTGCAGGAACGAGAAGCTCGCCCGCTCGTCCCCGTGGGCGAGGACCGCGGAGAGCCCGAGGAATCCGGCCCGGAACGGCGCGGAGTCGTTCCCGCCGGCGCTCTTCGCCCCCTTCACGAGGGCGGAGAGGATCCCGGCCCGGTCGTCCGAGCCCTTCGTCGCGATCCGATGCGCGTCGGCGCGCTGGGCGGTTCCCGGTCCCGAGGCGTCGATCCACGTGACGAGCCCCTTCTGTTCGTATTCCCGGAACTGCGGGAGCACCACCCCGAGCCCCTCCGTGACCTCCGCGGGCGGGCGTGCGGCCGTGACGAGGACGACCGGTTCGCCCCGCTTCAACCCCTCCGCCAGGAAGGCGTACAGGGCGACCTCCTTCCCGACGAACGGATCCCCGACGAGCACGGTGTGGGAGTGCGGAGGGAGCCCTCCGAGGAGCAGGTCGTCGAGCCGCGTCGTCCCCGAGGGGAGACGGTCGGCGAGGCGCCGGGTCGGCGAGGGCCGCAGCGTCTCGGTGGGCACCGGCGCCATCCCCGAGACATCGCGCACTCCGCCCGCCGCCGGCGTCGAGCCGGGCGCCACGGCCGGCGGGGGCGTGCGGGCGGTCGTCGCGACCTCCGCGGTCGAGGGGGCGGAACGGCGGAGGCCCACCTCGGCCTCCGCCGACGCGAGCGCGAGCTCCCGTTCCGTGACCCGGCCCTCGCGCGACTCGAGGTCGGCGATCGCGGACTGCATGCGGCCCTCGCGTGCGACGAGTGCCGACTCGCGATCGGCGAGCGCCTTCTGGCCGCGCTCGAGGTCGGCGGCGCGCTGCTGGGAGTCGGCCTGGGTCTTGGAGATCGCAGCGGATCGCTCCGCGTACTCCTTCAGCGCGGCGTCGTACTGCGCGCGGCGATCGGCGGCGGCCTTCACGTCGTCCGCGAGGGTCGCCTCGCGCTGGCGGAGCGTGGCCTCCCGCGTCGCGAGCTCGACCTCCTTGGCGGCGGCCGACTGCTGCTGAGCCTCGAGCTGTTTCGAACGGTCGGCGTTCTCCCGTGCCTTGCGGCCCAGGATGAGATTCTGCTCGTCCAGGACCGACTTGAACTGCTGGAGCTTGGTCTCGCGCAGCGTGAGATCCGCGGCGGCGGCGCCCGCAGCGGCGCCCGCCGGGGCGGCCGGGTTGGCGGCCTCGCGCGCGGTGAGCTCGCCCTCGCGGCGGAGGAGGTCGTTGGTCTTCTGGTCGATCTCCTTCTTCCGCGCCTCGAGGCGCGCCTCCGAGTCGGGCAGCGCGGCCGCGCGGCGGTCGAGGTCCTGTTGGCGCTGCGTGAGCTCGACCTCCCGCTTGGTGAGCTCGCC
>JASIBA010000065.1 GCA_030041735.1 Thermoplasmata archaeon
CATCGTACGTGACAACTCGACCCTAGACGACCGGAACCACAGGATGAAGGTCGTTTATGAGTTCGGACGAGTCTTCGCTTACCTCGCCGGCCGCTCCGATCGGCTGTCCCCGCAGCGTCCTACTCTCGCGCTGGGTGAATGAGCGCTTCCCCGATTGGGGAGAGCTTCTCAACGATCTCGACGTTGCGCGAGAGCAGCTCGAGCTCCTCCGCGATCCGGTCGACGAGCTGCACCCCATCGCCGGGGGGCTCACCGGCGGGAGGGTCACGGCGATCGGCGTTCGATCCGGCGGGCATGCGCGGTTCCCCGACCCGCCTAGGCTTACTTGAACTTGAGGCCTATTGTCGCCGCACCGGCTGCAGGCGCCCGAGCGGTTTCTAAGTAGCCCGGGTCTTTCCCCCGAAGGATGCGGCTCGAGGCGCTCGGACTCCGGGTCACCGACCTTTCCCGATCGCTTCGATTCTACCAGCGCGCGCTGGGCCTGAAGATCGTGAAGCGGGGCGATACGCGATCCTGGGGCGGCGGGCTGTGGGTGCTGCTCCGCGACCCGAGGTCGCGCCGCGTCCTGGAGCTGAACTGGTACCCTCGAGGGTCGCTCTTCGCGGGGCCGTACCGGCCGGGGGACGCGCTCGATCATATCGACTTCACGATCGGCGCGGCCTCGGTCGCCGCGCTGGAGCGCACCCACCGCCGGCTCGTGCGCGCGGGGGCCCGACCGACCCGATACTCGCCCGCCACGACGGGCGGGTGGATGACGAGCGTGCTCGACCCGGACGGCGTCTGGATCACCGTCGGCCGACGCCCGACGCCGGCCGAGGCCCGGCGCATGCGGACCACCCAGGCGGGGTAGGGTGTCTCGCATCGGACCGGACAGGGTCATCCCTCCGCGTCGCCTCGGCCCCGTGTCGAGGAACATGCACGCCGCGGTGGTCCGGGAGGAAGGACAGGCGCCCGTCTATGGAGAGTTCGAGGAGCCCCGCACCGAGGCGGGCGAGGTCCTCGTGTCCGTCCTCGCGGCCGGGGTGAGCAACCTCACGCTCTCGCGCGCGGCCGGAGGGCACTACAGCGGGGCGAGCGCGCCGCCGTTCGTGGTCGGGGCCGACGGGGTCGGCACGACGCCCGACGGTCGTCGGGTCTACTTCTCCTTCCCCCGGGCTCCCTTCGGCTCGATGGCCGAGCGCGTCCCGTACCGGGCGGAGGGCCTGCTCGAGCTCCCGCGGGAGCTCGACCCTGCGGTCGCGGCCGGAGCGGCCATTCCGGGAGTTTCGTCGTGGTTGCCGCTCACGCGGCTCGCGCGGCCGCGGCCTGGAGAGTCGGTCCTGGTCAACGGGGCCACCGGGGCCTCGGGTCACCTCGCGGTGCAGGTGGCGCGCCATCTCGGCGCCGACCGGGTGATCGCGACCGGGCGCAACCCCGCCGAGCTCGACGAGCTCGCCCATCTCGGGGTCGAGCACCGGGTGAAGATCGAACCCGACCTCCGGGGCTTCCGCGACACGATCCGCACGCTCGCGCGCGAGCTCCGCACGGGGATCGTCCTCGACTACCTCTGGGGACCGACGGCCGAGGCGATCGTCTCCGCGCTCGGGGGTCCCGACGGACCTCGGGGTCCGGAACGGGTCCGGTTCGTGCAGATCGGGGCCATGTCCGGCGGGACGATCTCGCTGCCGTCCGCACCGCTTCGCGCCTCCGGGGTGGAGATCCTGGGGAGCGGGCTCGGTAGCTACCCGCTCCCCGACACCCGCGCGGCCATCGGGGAGTTCCTCCGGGCGATCCCCTCCGTGGGATTCCGGCTGAACGTGGCGACCCATCCCCTGGCCGAAGTGGGCCAGTTCTGGGGCGCGACCGGGGGCGCGCACCGGATCGTCTTCACGGTGCCCTGAGAGCGGGCCCGCGGACGGGCTCCTCCGCCCGCCCGCCCCCCGGCCGTCACGGTCCTATCGGCCGTGATCCTCCCGCCAGGCCGGCGGGGAAGCGCCGTAGGGCGTGAGGGCGGGATCGGCCCACCCGCCGGGGGTCCGCGAGAAGTGCACGGCGGGCGCGAGCCGCTTCAGATGCCCGAGCGGGGTGTCGTACTCGACGACCTCGGGCGGCAGCAGCCGCTGCCGGAGCTTGAGCACCATCGGTACGAGCTCCGCCGGCTTGTTGTAGAGGTCGTCGAACCGCCGGAACGGATTCTCGGCGAACGCGCGCTCCTCCGGCGGGACCAGCCCGAGCGAGAGGTACCACATCGCGTTCCGCGTCAGGCTCACCGTCACGTGGTAGCTGCCGCCCTCCTTCGCGCGGCGCACCAGCGCGGCGGTCGCGCCGGCGGCACCCATGTACCCCGTCACGTAGTCGTTGATGAGCGCCGTGGGCGGCATCGCGGGCTTGCCGTTCTCGCCCTCGGCCATCGCGACCCCCGAGGCGGCCGAGCCGAGCATGTCGAACCCGCCGCGATCGAACCAGGGCCCGCCCCAGCCGTAGCAGCGCACCGTCACCACGACGATGCCCCGGTGGTCGGAGGCGAGCTGTTCGGGCGAGAGGCCGAAGTCGGACAGCTTGCGGCCCCGGAAGTTGTCGACGAACACGTCCGCCTCCTTCGCCAGGGCCTTCGCGCGGAGGACGTTGTCCGGCCGCCGCAGATCGAGGTAGGTCGATCGGAACCCGACGTTCGCGTCGTCGTAGACCCACGGGTGCTCGAAGTCGTCCACCCGGTTGAACTGCAGGACCTCGGCCCCCTGCTCCGCCAGCGTCCGGCCGACGACCGGGCCGGCCACGGCGTGCGTGGCGGACAGCACCCGCACGCCCGCGAGCGGCCGCTTTGCCGGACCGAACGGGATCGGATCGGTCTCGGCGATCTTGACCACCGAGATGACCGGCTCCTTCGCCAGGTACTGCCCCTGCGGGTGTTTCGCCCACTCGTCGGCGGTGCGGGCGATGCCGAGCGTGTGGCCGGCCTCGTTGGCGGCGTTCTCGAGATCGAGGGCGTCCCACTTGCTGATCGCGGCGGCGACCTGGTGGTGGTCCGCGCCGCAGTTGAAGAACTTCGTCCAGGCGAACTGCTGCGCCGGGTACACCGCGGACGGGTAGACCCAGCGGCCGTCCCGGGTCGCGAACGGGAAGACCGAGAACGGGTGATTGTTCCCGATCGGATTCGGGTACGGCCAGCCGTTGAGCTTGGGGCCGAAGGTCATCTC
>JASIBA010000066.1 GCA_030041735.1 Thermoplasmata archaeon
GCGCAGGTGGGTCCGGACGTCGTCCGGGATCAGGAACGTCGGCTCGAGCGGCCAGCCGAGCTTCTCCTTCGTCGCGCGGAGGTTCGCCGCGCCGAGGGCCTCCCCGTGCGCTTCGCGCATATCTTGGACGGGGCTGCCGTAGCCCAGGTGCGTGCGGATCGAGATCAGGGAGGGTCGCGTGGTCTCGGCCCGGGCCACTTCGATCGCGTTCTGGATCGCGCCCAGATCGTTGCCATCCTCCACGCGCAACGTCTGCCATCCGTAGGCGCCGAATCGGGCGTTCACATCCTCCGTGAACGCCCAGGAAGTGGGACCCTCGAGGGTCACGTGGTTGTCGTCGTAGAGGTAGATCAGCTTCCCCAAGCCGAGCGTCCCGGCGAGCGACGCCGCCTCGGAGGCGATCCCCTCCATGAGGTCGCCGTCGGAGACGATCGCGTAGGTGTAGTGGTCGACCAGCGGTCCTCCCTCGTCGTTCCATGCGGAGCCAAGGTGGCGCTCGGCGATCGCCATCCCAACGCCCATCGCGAAGCCCTGGCCCAGAGGGCCGGTGGTCGCTTCCACGCCCGGGGCGCGGCCATACTCGGGATGGCCGGGCGTCTCGCTTCCCCATTGGCGAAATCGCTGGAGCTGCTCCAGCGGCAGATCGTACCCGGTCAGGTGCAGGAGGGCGTAGAGCATGGCCGAGCCATGCCCCGCCGATAGGACGAAGCGGTCCCGGTTCGACCAGTGTGGATCCGCGGGATTGTGGCGCAGGAACCGGTCCCACAGCACGTAGGCCATGGGCGCGGCGTCGAGGGGAAGGCCCGGGTGGCCCGAGTTGGCCTTTTCGACCGCGTCGACGGCGAGGAACCGGATCGTGTTGACGCACTTGAGGTCCAGATCGCTCATGGTCGCCCGCAAACCTCGTGCTACGAAAAGGTGGCGGAGGGAACACGCCGTTCGGAACCTCGGCCGGCGTATTGCGCCCTCTAGTTCGCATTCGGCCTGGGACGTTCCCGCCGCGCCGATCGAGTCGGCGGCGGCTTCACGCCCGGTTCCGAAGGTTCGGGGGCCCGAAGGGCGTGAGAATGAGCGGCACGTCCAAATAACGAGACTTCGGTTCGGCGGCGGGGCCCGTCAGCTCGGGAGGGTTGTCGGGAAACAAATGAGAGTTTGGACGCGAGGGCTCACGCTGGCAGTGGTGGTGGCAGCGATTGTCGCGATGGTCGCGGCGTACGGGGGGTCGTCGACGCTCGCGCGTCCGATCTCCGTGGCGGCAGCGGCGGGAGCCCCGTCGAGCGCCGGGGGCACGCTACCGACCGTCGCTCCAGGCCCGTCGGTCGCAACGACCTCGTCCGCGAGTACCACCTTCGTGGAGTTTGGCCCGCGATCGGCGGCGGCGACCCCCAGCACGCCGGTCCCGGCGCCCAACGCGAACGGACCGGGGTACATCTGTTCGAGCGCGCCCTGCCCGATGGGGATCACGGACTATGGGGTGAACGCGACCACCACCGAGTACTCGTACAAGTCCCTCGGCGATCTCTCCTACTGGGACTCGGGTGCGGAGCTGGGCATCGGGACGCAGGAGGGCGGAGGCGGGTGCCTGGACCCCTATGCGGAGGCGGGCGTCTGCTTCACGCTCCAGCAGAACCAGGTGATCCAGGGGCTCTACTCGAAGGGTCACCTCGGAGAGTACTGGGCTCAGAACATCGCGGAAGTTGCGTACGATGAGTCCTGCAGCGCGCCGTGCGTCCCGGGAACCTACAGCGTCACGTGGCTCGACAACATCTGGAACTTCAGCTACAGCGGCGGCGTCTGCCCGTCCGATAAGGACCTGGGCAAGGGGTGTATCGATCCGAAGACCATCGTCGGCAACCAGGCCGGCGATTGTGCGTACACGGGAGGCGAGCCTCGGTTCTACTACTGCGAGGCCGCGACGGTGTACGACATCGGGCTTCCCTTCACCGTGAACGCGTATACCACCGTGAACACTTACCACACGTCCAAGGCGAACTTCGTCCGGTTCTACGGTGAGATCACCGAAGGGGCGTCGGCGGTCTACGGCTTGAGCTACGACCTGGTCAAATTCGTGTACGGGTCGGCCGGGCGGGGCTCTCCGTCCTTCCTAGTGAAGGACGCGCTGGCACCGTTTGGACTCCCGTACGACTACGAATGGGTCTTCGGCGGTCCCGGGGATGGCTCGACGAACGCCGTCGCCGACTACGGCGACCTGCAGTCGTTCTACTGCACTTCGCTGGCGGCCTGCGACGGTCCCATCGGCAGCTACCACACACTCACGCACGCCTGGTCTTCGGGCGAGGACACGTCCGAGACGATCTCGGACGTCTACGTGGTCCCGCCCTTCAACCAACGCGACCTCGCCTCGCTCCTCTACGCGAGCGATGATCCGGATGCCGTGATCTGGTAGAGGGACCCCTCCGCACTGCCTTCGAGCTGGGCGCCGCCCGGCCAAACTCGGGAGAAGCGGCTGAGGCCGAGCCGAGCCGGGACGGAGGGGCGTGGGCCGCGTCACGAGCCAGGCATCACGAGCCTGCCTCGCACGCCGGCTCGCTCGCTCCACCGGGGCGCCGCGCATCGCCGGCGACGCACGCAGGCTCGGAGATTCCGTACGTCTCCGACACTTTCGGAAGACTTGAATATCTCGGCGCGTTGTGCCGGTGTGGCCGCGTCCACCTCCTCCACTATGAGCGATGGCTCTAGTGCCTCGCCGATCGCCAGCTCCCCGACCGGGGGGCCGAGTTCCCGCGGCCCCCAGGGTCCGCGCAAGCGTCAGTCGCACGTCGGCCGGAATGTCGCGATCGCCGTGATCGTGGTGGTCGTGATCGTGGCAGGCATCGGGTACTATGCCTTCGGCATCTCGCACTCGAAGAGTTCGGGCAAGGGCGGCGGTGGGGGCGGGGGCGGCGGGGGCGGCGGCACCACCGGGTGCGGCACCTCCGAGACGATCACCGTCTGGCAGGACTTCTCGGAGACGGAGTTCCCGGCGTTCGCGAAGGCGGTCGGACAGTACGAGGCGGCGAACTCCTGCCAGACCGTCAGCTGGGTCAACGAGTCGACCCCCTCTCCCTCGAACTACGTGACCGCCGCGCTGGCCGGCGACGCGCCCAACATCCTCATCGGCGCCAGCGATTTCGCGGGCGGCCTCTGGTACGACGGATTCCTGGTCAACCTGAGCGCGACGGTCCCCGCGAGCAACTTCACGCCGTTCATCCCGGCGGCCGTCGCCGACGTGACGCAGGACGGCTCGATCTTCGGCTTCCCGCTCAACGTCAACGGCGTCGCGATGATCTACAACAAGCAGCTGGTGCCCGAGGCGCCCACGAACACCGACCAGATGATCTCCGAGGCGGAGAACATCACCGTGAACACGACCGGCACGATCAGCACGGCCGGCCTCATCTACGCGTTCGACTCCGACGGCGGGTATCGCTATCCGGCCTGGCAGGCCGGCTTCGGGGGTCAGATGTTCATGCCGGACGGGGCGCCCGACCTCAACACCTCGGCCTCGACGGACGCCCTCACCTTCGTCGACAACTTCTCCACCGTGTACCGGGTCGAGCCTCCCGACATCACTTCGGAGTCGACCTGGGAAGGCCTCTTCGCCGAGGGCAAGGTCGGCATGATCTTCGACGGCCCGTGGGACATCGAGGAGTACGTGGACGCGCTCGGCGCGCAGAACGTGGGCGTGGCCCCGATCCCGATCGTCTCCCAGACCGGCCTCCACCCGCTCCCGTTCTGGGGCTCGATCGGCGCGTACGTCAGCACCGGTCAGGTGTCCGGCGCGTCCTCCGCGCTCGTCGCGGACTCGGTGCAGTTCGCTCAGTTCCTCGCGAGCCCGACCGTCGAGGGCGAGCTGTTCAACTCGTCGGGCGACATCCCGTCGCTCGCCTCGGTCTTCCAGTACGTGGAGAGCCTGAACGTCCCGTTCGAGAACGGGTTCCTGACGCAGTTCATGGACTACTCGCAGCCGTTCCCGAACACGGTCCAGATGACCTACTTCTGGGACCCATACAACACGGAGATCTCGGACTACCTCTCGGGCTCGATCTCTGCGTCGGCCGCGCTGGGAGCGATCCAGAGCGCGATCATCGGCGAGATGATGCAGAACAGCGTCCCGCCCTACTGAACCGGTGCGTCGGCCTCAGCGCCGAGCCGGTCCCGGGCTCTTCGATACGACGAACGTCCGGGCGGACGCGCGGGGCGTGCGAGCGACTCTGAGCTCTCGACGCCCCCGGGACGACGCCCCGCCGTCCCACCGATCCTGGCGCCCGGGCGCGGCGGGCCCCGGGGGAGTGACGCCCAGACCTAGGCGTCGTTCTCCCCCGATCCCGGAGAATCGGGGTTGAGGCTGGAGTCCGTGGTAGCGTCGCTGCTCATCGGGGTGCCTGCATCCGGAGTCGAGCTGGTCGGTACCGTGTACTCGGTCGGGGGCGAGCCGCCCTTGTTGTTCCCGCCGCGCATCACGGCGAGCGCCCAGCCCAGGATGGCCAGGACGACGACCACGCCGATGACCGCCCAGACCCAGTCGGGGATCGAGGTCGAGGTGGTGTTCGAGTACTTCGTGACGACCTTCTCGGGCGGCGGCGGCGCGCTCGTGAGCGTGGGGGGCGTCTGGACCGTTCCCGCCGACGTCGGCAGGAAGAACACGTTCCCCACGCCCGCCTTGCTCGTGAAGCCCACGTAGCCGTCGTAGTTCGGGGCGGTGCCGCCGATCAGGATGCTCGGCGAGAAGTCCGCTCCGTCCGTGGTGATCTCCGTCAGCGTGCCGGTCGCGCTCCCGCTCCCGGTCGGGCTGAGCAGGAAGATGTTCGACCCGCTCGCATTGACCAGATCGACCGCGACCAGCACGCCGTCGTTCGGCGCGACCCCGAGGGCGAGGCTCGGCACGGTGGAGCCGCTGGGCACCGCCGCGCTCAGGATCGTCTGGGTCCCGAAGTCCACGTAGTCGTCCCCGGGCGTGAGCGACGGGTAGAGCTCGATCACCGCGACCGTGGAGGCGGTGGCGTAGGCCAGGAACGCGTCCGAGCCGGCGCTCCCGATCCCCACGGCGGTCGCGGCGAGGCTGTCGGTCCCGAGGGCGAAGCCCCCGGGCGGCCCGACGGACACGCTGCCGGCGATGTCGGTGGCGATGAGATACGTCCCGTCGAAGTACGTCACAGCGGCGGACTCGATCGGACCCGAGGCGGACCAGTTCGTGAACGCGCCGGTCCCGGTGTCCAGGAAGACGACGCTCGTCCCGTTCCAGGCGAGGAGGCCGGGGGCGGAACCGCCGCTCGCCGCGAGACCCTGCGGGACCCACGGCAGCGTCGCGATCGTCTGGGGGGTGGACCAGGTCACGCCGTCCGGCGACGAGGTCTCGTAGAGCTCCGTGCCGAAGGCGTAGAAACCCTCCGGGTCGGTCGAGGTGTTCACGATCGTGGAGGCGCCGAGGCTCGCCACGCTCGAGGTCGAGACCGTCAGGAGCGGCAGGCTGATCCCCACCAGGGTCGCGAAGTGCGACGTGGTGTAGTTGTTCAACAGGTCCTGCTGTGTCAGCGCGGGGTTCGACCCGACGACCGCGGGCGCGATGTAGCTGAAGACGTACGGCGCCATCGTGTTGTTCGCCCCGCCGCCCTGGTAGGCCGTCGCGGGCCCGACGTTGACCGTGTCCCACCCGTTGGTGGCGTAGCCGTCCTGGAACCCGGCGACGATCGTGTACGTGTAGCTCGTGATCCCCGTGCCGATCAGGGCGGTCGGCACGTCGATGGAGACCGTCCGATCCGGCTGGGATATGTTGGTGCCGACGTAGTTCGTCCCGACGACGATGTCGGTGGGATAGGCGACCCCGGTCGAGCTCTCCACGTAGTTGTTCGACGAATAGCCCGACGCCTGGATGGCCCACGCCCATGCGGAGACCGAGGCGAGGTCGATCTGCGTCCCGGGAAGTCCGGCGGTGCTGCCGGCGACGCCCGGCTCGTGGATGTAGATGTCGATGATCGGCTGCGTGAACCCGTCCCCGCCGGCGAACACGTTCGAGAGGCTCCCGAACGTGATGTTGAACTGGACCGTGTACGGGTTGTCGGAGACGTTGAGCCACTCCATGTCGACGGACCCGGGCGGATAATCGGGGTTGGGGTTGGTCGACGGTCCCGTCGACGCCGTCGGGTAGGTGTAGTTGCCCGTTCCGTCGCTCGGCGCCGGGTTGTGGATCGAGGAGATCGGCGTGAGGACCGCCAGCGAGGCGGGCACGGTCACGGACATCGGGCCCACGAACGAGACGACGTCCCCGGTCGCCGCGTCCACGGCCGCGATCATGAACTCGACCGAGTCGCCGGGGACCATCCCGAGCGAACGGAGCGGGACCTCGAGCTGCAGCATGCCACCCACGAAGGCGTCGCCCGCCGTCGCGGAGTCGTAGGTCCACGTCCCGTTCGGGCCGGACGTCTGGAACAGCTCCATCGAGGCCGTGCCCGTCGGCGTGACGCTGGACCCCTCGATCGTCGCCTCCGACGTCGCCGCGAAGCCGAACTCGGTCGTCCCCTGGGTGTACGCCGCGTCGGGGACGGCGAGGCTCTCGAGGTTCCCGGAGCCGGGGTTCGGTCCCGAGAAGAAGACGTCGAGGTCGTCGGTCGCCGGCGTGTAGAAGCTCGGCGCCTGGTAGGCGGAGGTCGGCCCGTTGACGCCGACCGAGAAGTAGAGGTTGTCCGCGTCGAAGGAGTAGTACGCCTGGCCGATCGTCCCCGAGGTCGAGGTCACGAACCCGGTCTGCTCCTCGTAGGCGCCCGTCCAGGCATCGTTGTTCGAGATCGAATAGCCGGTCCCGGTGCTGTAGCTCTGCGTGGTGTAGAGCGACCCCGTCAGCACCGGCGTGTCGGAGGCGTTCGTCCCCCACACCGTCGGCGTGAGCGGCGGCACGTACGAGCTCGCGAGGAACGGCGTGAGCGGGAGCCCGAGCACGGTGAGGGCGTCGCTCAGATCGCTGCGGAACTCGTTCTCGAACACGAAGGCGTTCTGCGAGCTCAGGCTCTCGTCATCCGGGTCGAAGGTGAAGGTGATGTCCGACCCCTCGGCCAGGTAGATGGCGGTCCACGCCTCCGTGTACTTCCCCTCGAGCGTGGTCGCGTTCCACGCACTGAGATCGGGGAAGTTGTTGTAGGGGGAGATCTGCGTCAGGTTCTCCGGCTGCGAGAGTCCGTTGGTCTGACCGTACGCCGCGACCTCCGAGCGCACCAGCGTGAGCTGCTCCCAGGTGGAGTCCTGGGGTCCGTGCCCCGCCCACTGGCCGAGGTACTGGTTGATGCCGGGCCCCGACGGCTCGGGGTTCCACGACCCGATCGGGAGGTTCGAGAGCGTCGGGAGGTCGGGGTGCGAGGCCATGTACTGCTGGACGGTGGTCGTCACGACCCACGAGCTGTTCTGGGCGAGCGCCGTGTAGAGGTCCTGCAGGAACGGGACCGCGTCCTCGGGGAACGGACTCTCGAACATCCAGTTCTCCCCGTCGAGCGCGACCGTGACCAGGGTGTTGTTGTGGTCGGAGTTGGGGATCGTCACCTCGATGTTCCGCAGGTACGACATGAACTCGTCCACGGCCGCCCAGGATCCGTCCGTCTCGGCGGTCGCGCCGTAGTCGAAGCCCCAGGCGTTGGAAACCGTGTCGTCGCGGAAGACCATCACCGTCGAGTTGGCGTCGGTGTCCGTGGGTCCGAGGACCCGGTAGGGGGTGTAGAGGTTCTCCATCTCCTGGGCCGTGGGCGTCGAGCCCGACGGAACCGCGATCCCGGCCTCGGCCAGCGTGTCCTGCGAGGACGAGGTCCAGGAATAACCGGTCTGGTTGATCAGCGGGACCGTCGCCTCGGAGACGGCTTGCTCGGAGCTCCAGAGACCGGTCGGGTACTGGCCGAACGCCTCGTAGTAGAGCTGGCGACCGATGTTGAGCTGGGCGATCGTGTCGTTGGTCCAGACTCCCTTCACGACCTGGTCCCCGGTCTCGCCGGTCCAGTTGTTCAGCTCCAAGAGCGGCAGGATCGGATGGTCGAACGCGGTCGTCAGGAGCTCGACGTTGCCGCCGCCGCCGTCGTTGAGCATGCGGTCGGCCGCGAACGCGCTGAGCGTGAGTCGGGCCTCGACCGGGTAGAAGCCTTCGATCGTGCGGAGGTCGGAGATGGAGAACGACGACTGGTTGTACAGCGACCACATGGTCGAGTTCGCGAACTGCATCCCGAGCTGACCCGAGATGATCGGGTAGCTCGCCGACCACAGGAAGAACTCGACCAGCGCGTCGGTCAGGTCGGTCGTGTTCATCGTCACGCCCGAGGCGAGCTGGGACTGCTCGAGCTCGAAGAGCGTGTCGTAGAGGTGGGCGGCCGCCGGGGCCGCGGAGTAGACCCAGAGCGGCGTGTTGAAGGCGAGGTCGAACTCGATGGCCTGCGCGACCGTCGTGGAATTCCAGTCGGGGCTATCGACGATCGATTCGAGGAACGAGTCCCCGTGCTGGCTGATCTCGGTGTAGACCGTGTCCGACCACTGCGAGGACGGGATGAGGGCCGTCTGGAGGTAGCTGTTGTTGTAGTAGCCGGCGCCGATCGCCTCGATCTGGTAGAGCAGGGAGCCCGAGAGGGAGTAGGTCACGTTGACCGTCGGCGCCTCGCCGGCGATGATCGCCTGCTCCGCGTACTCCTCGAGGTGGACCACGGTCCACGGGAGGTACGACGTCGTGGAGGCGATCGACTCGTAGAACGGCTGGTGGTCGTTGAAGATGATGTCGAGGCTGATCGGGACCGTCGGGGGCGCGACGCTCGAGGGGACGTTCAGGTACGGCGCCAGGATCGAGATGGTGTCGTTGACCTCGAAGTTCCCGGAAGCCGAGCAGTCGTTGTAGATCCCGATCTGCAGGTAGGGCGCTCCCATGCCGGTGCAGGGACCCCCACCGCCGACGACGAACGCCGAGATCTCGAGACCCGCCGGGCCCTCGAGACCCGAGGGGAAGAGGCCGGTCCACGGGAGCTCGAGCTCGTAGCCGTCGCTCCCGAAATCCCAAGTGTTGTTGATCAGCACGTAGGTCTGGTCCGTCGTGTCCGACGCGGAGACCGCCGAGGTGACGCGACCGGCCGTCTGGCCGCTGAATCCGGAGTTGACCCCGCCCGAGTAGACCGCGGCCTCGTAGTTGATCGGATAGGTGAAGTTGAAGTCCCGACCGCCCCACAGCGTGAGGCTGCTGATGTTCGTCGTCCCGAGGCCCGACTGGGTCTCGTTCGCGATGAAGAACATGATCGAGTTGGTGTCGGCGACGGCGTTCAGCCCGAGGAACAGGTCGGTCTGGTTGTAGGCGGCATAGAGGCCGGTGATGTTGTTGTCCGCGCCCCACGGCGTGGCGTTGTAGTTGTAGTAGAGGAGGTCGCCCGAGAAGTCGCTGACGACGTCCCCGGTGAACGCGACGTTCTGGTTGGTCAGGACGTGGGTGGGCTGGACGACGTCGGGCGCGACGATCGAGAACGTGTCGTTGACGAGGAAGAACGGCTGATCGCCGCTGCCGTACGCTCCCTCCTGCGAGAACGGGGCGCCCATGCCCACGTACTGGCTCCCACCGGCGATGAACGCCGAGAACTGGAGGCCGGCCGCCCCGTCGAATCCTGAGGGGAAGATCCCCGACCAGTTGATCGACAGCTCGAAGCCGCTCGCCGACACGACCCAGTTGTTCGGGATATCGGTCGACGTTTCGCTCGACGTATCGCTGAGCGAGACCGGGGAGGTGATGCGGGCCGCGAAGGCGCCGCTGGTCTCGGTGTTGAGCCCGCCGACGTAGACCGCAGCGATGTAGTTGATCGGGCTCGTGAAGTTGATATCGTGACCGCTCCAGGCGGCGAGGCCGGTGATGTTGGTCGTGCCGTAGGGGGAGTTGGTCTCGTTCGAGAGGAAGATCATCAGGGAGTTGCCCGAGACCGTGCCGTTGATCCCGAGGAAGAGTTGGGTCGAATTGTAGGCCGCATAGATGTTCGTGAAGTTGCTGCCGTCCCACGGAGTGGTGTTGGCGTTGTGGTAGATCTGGTCGCCCGCGAAGTCCGAGGCGACGTCTCCGGTGAACGCGACGTTCGATTCGGTCAGGACGTAGGACGTGCCGTCGTACGCCGAGTCCGTGCGTGGCAGCGCCGACGAACCGCCGGCCCCGCGGACGACCGACGCGTAGGACGCCGTGAGGACGACCACCAGGGCGACCGCGACGATCGCTCGCCGTGCGTTTCGACCGAACCCAATCCCACTTCCGGCTCCGTTCGATGACATGGCTCCCCAAAATTCGCGGCCCGGCGGAGAACCCGGAGACATATCAACGTTCGCAAAATTCTGCGTCGGACCCCTCCTGCGCATGCGGGTCCCGGGCCCGGAGCCCGAAACGCGCTTAACTCGGAAGCCCTTAGCGCCGCGTTCGGTTCTGGATGGCGGATCTTCGCGACCACTCCGTCGGATTCCGATTCCGCCGCGAGTGGCCCGCCTACATCTATCTCATTCCGACCGTGGTCGTACTGCTCTTCCTCAACGCGTACCCGATCGCCTACACCATCTACATCTCGATGACCGACTTCGGCACGGGCGGCCGGGGCTCGCTCCTCAACTACCACTACATCGGGCTGACGAACTACTACACCGCGTTCCACAGTGGGCTGCCGACGACCCTCACCCTCCTCGAAAACAGCCTGTTCTGGGCCGGCGGCTCCGTGGTCCTGTTCCTGGCGGTCGGCCTTGGGCTCGCCACTGTGCTGAACCAGGAGATCCGGGGACGCGCGGTCTACCGGACGTTGATCCTCCTCCCGTGGGCGATGCCGGCGTTCATCACGATCCTCGTCTGGTCGAACATGTGGCAGTACGACTACGGGATCATCAACGAGGTCCTGGCCACGGTCGGCATCAAGCCGGTCGCCTGGCTGGTCCACGCCGACACGGCCTGGACCGCGCTGTTCGTCACGAATCTCTGGCTCTCGTTCCCGTTCTACACCGTGGTTTTCCTGGCCACGATGCAGGCGATCCCGAAGGACCTGTACGAGGCCGCGTCGATCGACGGGGCGGGCTCGTTCTCCCGGTTCCGGCGGATCACGCTGCCGTACCTCGCGCCGACGATCATCTTCGTCGGACTCATGGGGTTCCTCTTCACGTTCAACAACTTCTACCCGATCTATCTCATCACGAGCGGGGGGCCCGGGATCTCGACGCAGATCTTCATCACCGAGTCGTACAACAAGGCGTTCGGTAGTGTCGGCGCGTCGCCCCAGCTCTCGACCGCGGCGCTGTACTCGGTGCTCGACTTCGTCATCATCGTCGCGATCACGGTCGTGGTGATCTGGCGGACGGATCTCACGAGGAACTGGCTCAAATGATGCCTCGGAGACGAGCGCGGAAGTGGCTCCGGCTCGGGCGGCGGATCGCGTCGCACGCGGTCCTGATCGTGGCCGTGGTGTTCGCGCTGTTCCCCGTCTACTTCATCGTGATCACCTCGTTCTCCAAGATCCCGATCGCTGCGATCACGGCGCAGGTCCTGGTACCCAAGGTGAGCCAGCTGACGCTCGGCAGTTACCAGCAGGCGCTCAGCGGTCAGTACCCGGCCTTCACGAGCCTGCTCGAGAACTCGCTCATCTTCGCCGGGAGCGCGGCGGCGATCGGGATGGGGCTGGCGGCGTTCACCGGGTTCGCCCTGTCGAAGTTCAACTTCCCCGGACGCCGCTCGCTCGTCTACTTCATCCTGATCATCTCGCTCTTTCCCTCGTTCCTGCTGATCATCCCCTACTACTTCATGTTCGCAAAGCTCGGGCTGATCGACACGTATCCGGGGCTCATCATCCCCTACTCCGCCGGGGCGGTCGTGTTCGCCGGGATCCTCGTGAAGAACTACATGGACTCGATCCCGGACGACATCGAGGAGGCCGCGCTCATGGACGGGCTCTCCCGGACGGGCGCGTTCTTCCGGGTCCTCCTACCGCTCTGCTATCCGGTGCTGGGACTCGCGGCGTTCCTCGCCTTCGTCGGCCCGTACACGGACTACGCGCTCGCCCACGTCTTCATCACGTCGAGCGCGAAGGAGACGCTCGCGCTCAACCTGTACAACATCGCGACCACGGACACCGGCGCCTCGAACTACGGGGTGGTCACCGCCTTTGCGATCGTGATGAGCCTCCCGATCGTCGTCTTCTACATGGCGTTCCAGCGCTACATCATCGGGGGACTGACCCTCGGCGCGGTCCGGGGATAGGGAGCAACGGAGGCGATGACCGGGGTCCGGCTCGAGAACATCTCGAAGCAATTCAAGGACTCCACGGCGCTCGAGGACGTCTCCTTCGCCGTGAAGGACGGGGAGTTCGTCGTGATCCTCGGGGCCTCGGGATCCGGGAAGAGCACGATCCTGCGGATCATCGCCGGGCTCGAGGTGCAGACCCGCGGCCACGTCTACATCGGCGACATGCTGGTGGACGAGTACGAGCCCCGGGACCGGAACATCGCGATGGTCTTCCAGAGCTACGCGCTGTACCCGCACCTCCGGGTGTACGACAACATCGCCTTCGCGCTCCGGGTCCGCAAGGTTCCGCGGGAGGACGACCCCGACCGGTACCGGCGACGGACGCGCGAGGAGATCGACGACCGCGTTCGGCGGGCGGCGGACCTCCTGGGCATCGGGGACACGCTCACCAAGAAGCCCGCCGAGCTCTCGGGGGGGCAGCGCCAGCGGGTTGCGCTCGCGCGCGCGATCGTGCGCGACCCGGAGCTGTTCCTGCTCGATGAGCCGCTCTCCAACCTGGACGCGAAGATCCGCTCGAGCGCCCGGCTCGAGCTCAAGCGGATCCACGAACAGCTCAAGCAGACCTTCGTGTTCGTCACGCACGACCAGTCGGAGGCGATGACACTCGCCGACCGGCTCGTCGTCATCGATCACGGGCACCTCCTGCAGTTCGACACGCCCGAGAACGTGCTCTCGCGCCCCGCGAACCAGTTCGTGGCCTCGTTCGTCGGGTCGCCCGAGATGATGTTCCTCGAAGGGAGGATCCGGGCCGCGAACGGAGGTTTCGCGTTCGAGCTCGACCCGGTGCGGATCTCGGTGCGCGGCGCCCGCGCTCCCGGGCCGGTCACCGTCGGATTCCGACCCTGGGACCTCACGGTCGCGAAGACGGCCGGTCCGGGGGCGTTCCCGGCGGTCGTCCGGGGGATCGAACGGCTCGGATCGTCGGACCTGCTCTTCCTCGAGCTGCAGGGTTCCGGCGCGCCGGGCGCCCCCGCCATGAGCGGCGTCACGGTGCGGGCGATGTCCCGCGCGTACGAGTACGAGGTCGGCGATTCGGCGGGCGTCACCCTCGCGCCCGACCGCGCTCTCTTCTTCGGCGCCGACGGCGACCGACTCGACGAGCTCGAGGGCGCGCCGGCTGGACCCTGAGCCGGTCGTTCCGATGGCCGCCCGTCGTCGCCGCCGACCCCGCAACGCCGAGGCTTCGGGTGAGCGCTTCACGGCGATCCGGGTCCGAGGCTCCGGGCTCGGGCATCTTCGGCTCGTCGCCCGCGAGGGTACCGTGCCGCTCGCGATCCGGTCGGACCGGCCCCGCGAGCTCGCGCTCCGTTTCGGGGCCCGGCACGCCACGCGCGACCGGGGAGCACCCGATCGGCGTATCCGCCGGGCTCGATTCGGCGAGCTCGAAGTCGCAGTCGCGCCGGGACCTCTTGCTCTCTCCGTCTCCTGGCGGGGACGGCCCACCTTCGCGGTGCCCTCGGAGCTCCCCGCCGGGAAGCTCCCCGGGCCGGAACCCTGGGGGCTCCAGGGGGCAGGGCTCGTCGTGCCCCTCCGATTCGCGGAGGGCGAGCGGATCTACGGCGCCGGGGAGTTCTTCGGGCCGATCGAGCGGACCGGCCAGGCGCTCCGCACTCGCATCGCCGACGTGTTCGGACTGCCGAACGACGGCACGTACGTGACCTACCCGTTCTTCTGGTCGACGCAGGGGTACGCCGCGCTCGTCGAGACGTGGGACCCGATCGCCTTCGATTTCGGCCGGCGCTATCTCGGGCTCGGATCCATCGAGTGTCCGCGCACCCCCGTCACGCTCCGGCTGTTCTTCTCCGACAGCGCGCGCGAGATGATCCGGTGGTTCTGGTCCCGGCGCGGGACGCCGGCGGTCCCGCCCCTCTGGTCCTACGGAGTCTGGTACAGTCGATGCGCGTACCGCAGCCAGCGCGAACTCCTCTCGGTCGCGCGCCGGGTCCGGTCCCTCCGGCTGCCGGGGGACGTGATCCACCTCGATCCACCCTGGCTGGACGAGCCCCTGCCCGACGCCCTCTACGCCGCGGGCCGGCGGCTCGGGATCTCGCGTGCCCAGACCGATGCCCTCGCGGACGCGGATCCGGGCGACGTGATGGCCGGGCTCGGGGCCGCCGCCGCGAAGCGCGGCGAGACGTTACCGTTCTACGGGGTCGGATGCACCTTCCGGTGGAACCGGCGCCGTTTCCCTCGGCCGGAGGCGATGATACGGGAGTTGGACCGGCTCCGGCTGCGGCTCTCCCTGTGGGTGAACCCTTACATTCCGGCGCACACGCCGGAGTTCCGGGACCTCCGGGCGCGGGGTCTCCTCGTGCGTCGGGGCGACGGGCAAGTCGGGATCCAACTCGACGGACCGAGCGTCGACTTCGGAGCGGTCGATTTCACTCACCCCGAGGCCCGTCGCTGGTTCGCGGGCCGGATCCGGGAGCTCGTCCGCATGGGGGTCGGCGTGATCAAGACGGACTTTGGGGAGGCCATCCCGGACGACGCGACGGCCCATGCGGGCGGGCCCCCCGGGCTGCACAACCGGTATGCGACGCTCTACAACAAGACCGTGTTCAACGCCGTGCAGGCCGCCCGCGGCGACCCGATGGTGTGGGGTCGCTCGGGGGGGCTGGATATCCACCGCTTTCCCGTCCAGTGGGGAGGCGATCCCAGGACCTACCCTCGGGATCTGGCCGCCGCCCTGCGCGGCGCCCTCAGCTACGCGGCGAGCGGCGGCGCGTTCGCGAGCTTCGACTCGGGGGGCTTCGGAGGGCGCCCGACCCCGGAGACCTACGCGCGCTGGATCGCGACCGGTCTGTTCTTTTCGCATGTCCGACTCCATGGAACGACGCCCCGGGAACCGTGGGCCTTCGGCCCGGAGGTCTTGCGCATCTTCCGGAAGTTCGCTCGCGCCCGATATCGGTTGATCCCGTACCTCTACTCCCAGTCGGTCGAGGGCGTTCGGATCGGGCGTCCCCTCGTCCGACCGATCGCCTTCGACTTCCCGGACGACCTAGCGGCCCGGTCCGAGGACGAGTACCTGCTGGGCGAGGACCTGCTCGTCGCCCCGGTCATCCCCGGCTCCCGCGCGCCGACCGTCTTGCCGTCGGGTTCGTGGCACGATTTCTGGACGGGACGGCGGATCGTGGGCCCGCTCCCCGCCCGTTCGGACTCGCGTCTGGACGAACTGCCCGTCTTCGTTCGCTCGGGAGCGGCGATCGCGCTAACAGCGACCGACCACGACCACGCTTCGCCTGCGATGCTTCACGACCTCCGGATTCGGACGTACGGCCGCGCCCCTTCCGTCCGGTTGGACTTCGGGGCGTACGGCCGCCCGGGGACGATCGACCTTCGCAAGGACTCCGGGCGTCGCGGCCGGTTCCGATGGACCGTAGAGCGTTTGGGACACTGAGACTCGTCCCTCCCGTGTCGGGATCCTCGTCGCACGACGCGGGGCTCGACGACCGACCGTTAGGTGCGACCCCCGATCCGGCCGGGGGCTTTCGATTCCGGGTCTGGGCCCCCCGGGCGACGCGCGTCGAGATCGAGTACGCGTCGGACTCGCATCGCCTGCTGCTGGAACGGGTCCATACCTCCGGCTACTTCGAGGGTCGGGACCCGGCGGCGTCGCCCGGAACCCGGTATTGGATCCAGCTCGATGAGCACCGGTGGCCCGACCCGGCCTCCCGGTCCCAGCCGGACGGCGGCCTCGGGCCGTCCGCGCTCACCGACCTGGCCGCGGCGGGGCGACCCTCCGCGCTGGCCTCGCCCGTGGAGCTCGCGCGCTCGGCCATCTACGAGCTCCACGTCGGGGCGTTCACCCAGGGTGGGACGTTCTTGGACGTCGTGCCCCACCTCGAGGAACTCGCCGACACCGGGATCACGGCGATCGAGCTCCTGCCCGTGGTCGAGGACGGCGGCGAGCGAGGATGGGGGTACGGTCCGATTTTCCAGTTCGCGCCCCGCCGGGCTTACGGGGGGCCGGCGGGTTTGCTCCGGCTCGTCGACGCGGCCCATCGGGCCGGAGTAGCCATCCTGTTGGACGTCGTCTACAATCACTGGGGTCCGGGCTCCGGCTTCCTCGAAGAGTTCGGTCCGTATTTCCATCCGCGGGCGACGACCCCCTGGGGCCCGACCCCGAACCTGATCGCCGCCGGGAGCGACGAGGTCCGCCGGTACTTCTTCGAGAACGGCCGAATGTGGATCGAGGAGTACGGGCTTGACGGGTTCCGTCTGGACGCAGTGCACGAGATCTACGACCGGGCCCCGCACCGTTTCTGGGCCGAGTTCTCCGACGCGAGCGAAGCCGCGGGGGTCCGGGTGGGACGTCACCCCATCCTGATCGCGGAGAGCGATCTCAACGACGTCCAGATCCTTCGTCCGACGGCGCTCGGGGGCTGGGGACTCGACGGCCAGTGGTCCGACGATTTCCACCATGCCCTGCACGCCGCGCTCACCGGGGAGCGGATGGGGTACTACGCGGACTATGGACCTCTCGCCACGCTGGCGCGTGCGTTCGAGCGGCCGTTCGTGTTCGAGGGCCAGTTCTCGAGGGGAAAGGGGCGCCGGCACGGGGCGTCCAGCGCCGGCACCGCGCCGGGTCACTTCGTGGTCTTCGATCAGAACCACGACCAGGTCGGCAACCGCGGCGACGGGGCCCGTCTCACGACCCTGCTGTCCCCTGCACAGGCTCGGGCCGCGCTCGCGCTCACGCTGCTCTCGCCCTACGTGCCGATGCTCTTCATGGGCGAAGAATACGGCGAGACGCGCCCGTTCTACTTTTTCGGCGATCCGCCGGCGGCAGCGCGCGAGCGCCTCGCTCAGGGCCGGATCCGCGACCTGCGGGAGAACGGTTTCGAGACGCCTCCTCCGGACCCTTCGGAGGTGACGACGCTCGAGGCCTCCCGGCTCGATTGGGCGCGAGCGGACAGCGAAGAGGGCCGATCCCGCCGGCGGTTCGTGCGCGCTCTCCTCAAGGCCCGAGGGTCGCGACCGGGATGGTCTGGACCCGGTGCGACCGAGACCCGGTTCTCGGAGATCGATCGGTGGCTCGCTGTCTGTCGGAGCTGGGCCGGTGGGGCCATGCTCCTCCTCGCGAATCTCGGCGAACGCGCTGTCCAGCTCCCGCCACTGCCGTGGTCGGGACCCTGGCACCCTATCTTGGCCTCTCACGGTCCGGTCTCCGAGTCGGAACCCTGGGGGTCGGGTCCGTCGAAGCCCGGCCCTTCAATCCCGGACCGATCCGTCGTGTGCGCGGAAGGACCCGCCCCAACAATCGGGCCGCGGTTCTAGGCCGCCTGCGCCGAGTTGTCACGCCGGTGCGATGCGCCGGGTCGGGCCCCGGGCATCCGACCCGACGTCTGCGTGGCCCTGCGTCCCGGTCGGAACAAGCGCCTTAGAGCATCAGCGTAACACGATACCGGTCGTCTTTCGCAGCGGTCATACCGGTACCGCTTCGGAAACAATCTGCGGTTGAACGTACCAATGTAGGCTCTCCTCTCGAACGAGATCGACCGGTCGACCGAGGAGCTCTTCCATCTCCCGACCCATCAGGTACAGGCGAGACTTCGGTCCGTGCCAACGGCCGGTGAAGTCGACTAGGAAGTCCGCATCGCTTGCGGGTCCGGCCTCGTGCCGGGCGATTGAGCCGAAGACTCTCAGATTGGTGGCACCGTACTTGCGGGCGAGGGCGAGAATCTCGTCGCGCCGCGGGGCGATGATATCCTCCACACCCAGCCCTCGCCCCGGCGGCGAGATGCGGATCCTCGGTTGATCCCACAGACGGGACCTGCAGCGAGGGCACATCCGAATCATCGGACGGCGGGGAGTCCAGCTTGCCCCACAGCGGTAGCAGTGGAGCGTGGGGAGCTCGAACGTGGCGGACATGGCAACAGGCATGCTAGAAACGTACTCATAAGGAAGTTTTTCTCGAACGAAATCACCGCTTGACGTGCATCGGACCCCGCGATCCAGGCGGCTCTGGAGGGGACGTGGGCCCAGTCGGATTTGAACCGACGACCTCCCGGTGATACGCCGGTCCGTCAGAGAGCCGGCCATGTTTCAGGCCTCCGGGGGCCGGGCCGCTGCGCGCATCCGCGCGTGGAACAGCGAAAGCCCGGCCTCCATGTCGAGGTACTCCTCGCCGATGTAGTGCCACGTCGTCGCGACGTCCTGGTGCCCGAGCACGCGCTTGATCCTGCGGACCTGGTCGAGGCACGGGTTCGCCTGGTAGGCGATTCGCGCCCAGCTCCGCCGGAGGACGTGCCCGCTCAACGGGAAGGGCAGCTCGAGCTCACGGCCGAGCTCGCGGAGATCTGCGTCCGCGGTCGAGTGACCGACGGGATAGACGCAGTCCTCGCCGCGGAGGCCTCTTGACTCGAGCCAGGTTCGGAGCAAGCCCGCGACCTCGGCGTCGACCGAGATCGTGAGGCGCTCTCCGTCCGAGCCTTTGACGCCGAAGCTCATGCGAGGCGAAGGACTCTCGAGCTGGAGGTCGCGGGCCCGGAGGTCCCGGGCCGAGTCCTCGCGCAGCCCCAGGAATCCCTGGAGTGCGACACGAACTTTGACCCGCCCTCGAGCCCGAGCGTAGCACTCGTTGAGCTGCTGCTCGTTGAGCCAGACGCGGCGATCGTCCGTACGACGCGGAAGGCGCCACACGGAGTCGACCGCAGCGAGCTCCGCGTTCCCCTCGAGCGCGCAGTACGTCCGCACGCCGGAGAAGATCGGCTTGAGCGACGTCGTCCGCCAAATCCCCGACCGCTTGACGGCGAGGACCTGGTCGACCGTGATGTCCCGAGCTCCCGCGATGCGCCCGTCGAGTCCGGCTCGCCGGACCATGGTGGGCCAGCGGAGAAGGTCCCGGCGCCGATGTGCGGCCGTGAGGGCGCCGAGCTGATCGCGCTCGTCGCGCAGCACGTCGACATGGTGGTTGACCGACTCTCGGAACCGCCGCTGTACTGACGGCATGCGGTTCCTCGAAGGGGTTGGTGGAAGTGGTGCGGGGGCGGTCAGTTCCCCGCGGTCACTCGGGGGCGGCAGGCCACCGCCGATGAACTTGTGAGTGGGATCCGTGAGGGTTGGGATTGAGACGCTCGGGAGGAGCTCGAGCTCCGCGCGCTCGGACGTCGACGAGACGTCGAGCTTGCCGTTGAGCCAGCGGTCGAACCATGCGGGCCAGTACTCATCGCCGGACTCGGGTAGCGGGACCTCGGTCCCGTCCGACTCCGATGCGGCTGCTCCTTCGAGCTTCATCCTGGTTCGGGGCGCGCGCAGGATCGCGCGCCCCTGGTCCGTCGCGGGACGGACCACCGCAACCGCCCCCAAGCGGTCGCGGCTAATCAACTTTCGTCGACGCCTCCGTTAGAGGTCGAGGTCGGGTTCCCAGATCGCGTGCT
>JASIBA010000067.1 GCA_030041735.1 Thermoplasmata archaeon
GAGATCGACGTGCCCGCCGACCACTACTGGGGCGCCCAGACGCAGCGGTCGCTGGTCCACTTCTCGATCGGCGGCGACCGCATGCCGATCGAGGTCTACCGCGCCTACGGCTACGTCAAGAAGGCGGCCGCGCTCGTCAACGCCCGCGACGGTCTGCTCCCGCCGTGGAAGGCCGATCTCATCGCCCGCGTCTGCGACGAGATCATCGCGGGCGGCCTGGACGCCGAGTTCCCGCTGTTCGTCTGGCAGACCGGCTCGGGCACCCAGTCGAACATGAACGTGAACGAGGTCGTGAGCAACCGGGCCGTCCAGCTCGTCGGCGGGACCCTCGGGAGCAAGCGGCCGATCCATCCGAACGACCACGTCAACCTGTCCCAGTCCTCGAACGACACGTTCCCGAGCGCGATGCACATCGCGATCGCGCTCGAGCTGCACGACCGCCTCCTGCCCGCGATCGAGGGGCTCCGGGAGGCGTTCGCCACCCACGCCCGTACCTGGGTCGACGTGGTGAAGATCGGCCGGACGCACCTCCAGGACGCCACGCCGCTCACCGTCGGGCAGGAGTGGTCGGGGTACGTGGCCCAACTGGACGATGCGCTCGCGCTGGTCCGTGCGAGCCTGCCCGGGCTCTACCGACTCGCGCTCGGCGGCACCGCGGTCGGCACCGGACTCAATGCCCCGGCGCACTTCGACCGCGACGCGTGCGCCGAGATCGCCCGGCTCACCGGCCGCCCGTTCGTTCCCGCGCCGAACAAGTTCGCGGCCCAGGCGTCGGCCGACGCGGTGGTCGCCGCGAGTGGCGCCCTCCGCGCGCTGGCCGTGGCCCTGATCAAGATCGCGAACGACCTCCGGTGGCTCGGCAGCGGTCCCCGGGCCGGGATCCACGAGCTCGAGTTGCCCCCCAACGAGCCGGGGAGCTCGATCATGCCGGGCAAGGTGAATCCGACGCAGGAGGAGGCGGTCATCATGGTCGGCATCCAAGTCATCGGGCACGACGTCGCGATCGGCCTCGCCGGGGCCCTCGGCAACTTCGAGCTCAACACGATGCGGCCCCTGATCGTGAACGACGTGCTCCACTCGGCCCGGATCCTCGGCGACGCGGCGACGATGCTGCGCCGGTACAGCGTCGAGGGCATCCGACTGGATCGGGCTCGCATCGAAGACTACGTCGAGGACTCGCTGATGCTGGTGACGGCGCTCAGCCCGGTGATCGGCTACGACAAGGCCGCGGAGATCGCGCACCACGCGCTGGAGCACCACCTTTCCCTTCGGGACGCGGCCCTCGCCACCGGTTTCGTGTCGGCGGAGGAGTTCGATCGGATCGTGGTACCGAAGAAGATGGTCGGCGATCCCCGGCGCGACCTCGGCCTCGGTCCCTGAGGGCCGGTACGGCCCGCGGCGCCGCCCGGGGGACCGGGACCGGGATCGTCCGGATTGGACCAACGGCTTCTGTGGTTGAACCAAAAACAGGGTAGCGAGAGGCCCCCTCCCATCGCCCGGGCACGCGGACATGGCGGCGAACGATGCGAAGCAGCGGTTCCCAGCGATCTACAGCCTGTTCTTCCTGCTCGGTGCCGGGCTCTCGTTCGTGATGCTGGCCACGGACACGAATCTGCGGACCGACTTCGGCACGATGTCCTCCGGCTACTTCCTCCACTGGTACGGCGTCCTGGCGATCGCGGTCGCGGACCTCGTCGGGGCGGGACTCCTGCTGCTCGTGCGCACCCGGACCGCCGTGAAGATCGGGGTGGTCGGCTCGGGGCTGATCGTGGTGGCGTGGCTCGGCGTGACCCTCACGTACTCCCAGGTCGGGTTCGCTTCGGCCTCCTCGTTCGCGCGGTATCTCTTCGGGATCACCTACTACGGTGGCGACATCCGCTACCTCTACGACGCGCTGCTCGCGGTGTACCTTCTGACGTTCCTCGCGGGAGGGGTCGACCTGCTCGTCACGCGGCACGCGCAGGCCGCGAGCGACGGAACCCCGCCGTCGCCCTCGTCCTCGTGAGCCGCGGCCTTCCGGTCGGCTCGACGGGAGGGCCGCTCGAGCGCACAGGCCTTATCGCCGGCCCCCTAGCGGCGGTCGCCGATGGCGATTCCGACCCCCTCCGATGGTCCGTCGCCGGTGCGCGAGGCGCCCGGCCGCCGCGTCCTCCCCCAGTACGGGCAGTTCCTCCTCGTGGGCCTGACCGGTGTCGTGGTGAACCTCATCGTCTTCTCCCTCGCGCTCGGGGCGCTGACCGGGCGCCCGACGCTCGACCTGGCGGGCAGCCTGACCTTCACCTCGACCCATGCCGGCGTCGACGTCCGGGCGACGCTCCTGGCCAGCGTGATCGCGTTCGCGGTCGCCACCGCCTGGAACTTCGTCCTCAACAATGCGTGGACGTTCCGGACCCGGGGGACCCACCAGCACGGCACCCGAGCGCGCCTCGGTCTCTACTACGTCGTCTCGCTGGGCTCGCTCGGGATCAACGAGCTCGTGCTGTACCTTCTGGTCTTCCTCGTGCCGCCGCTCTGGGGACAGGGCGCCGGTATCGTGGCCGGCAGCGTGGTGGGCTTCTTCGGGAACCGCCGCGTCACCTTCGCGCCCGCGTCCCGGGGGACCTGAGCCGGGGGTCAACTAGAAGAAGCGCGGTCGCGTGCTCTGTCCACCCCATGAGCGATCCGGTCCGGGCCGGGGACGTGCTGATGTACATCAACTCGCTCAAGATCGTGCGGGTCCTCCCGCCCGATTCTCGGGACGCCGCGATCGGCGCCCTGCAGGACCACGGGGCGTACACCTTTGTGCCGCAGGGATGGTCCGGGCACGGCGGGTTCCTCGGGGACACGCCGTTCAACTCGGGTCATTACGGCGGGCGGCCGATCGAGACCGAGGAGCTCACCGAGGACGAGGAGACCGCGATCCGGCTGGTGCTGACGCTCGCGCACGATCACGGACGCTCCGTCCATATCGTCGACATCGGACGCGAGACCTCGTTCCATCGCTACATCGAGGAGCACCGGCACCACCTGAAGCAGTTCCCGGTGCTGCTGCGACCCGACGGACGCAGGCTCGACGGGATCGAGCAGTTCAGCCGGGACCGCCTCAGCACGTTCTTCTCCGACTGAGCGGCCCCGATTCGATTATCTGGCCGCCGGCGATGCCGCGGGCATGCCGACCTACGTGCTGCTCGGTCGTCTCACGGCCCAGGGGAAGACCCATCCCGCCGAGTCGATCCGCGCCCGGGACCAGCTGTTCGCGGACTACCAGAAGCAGGGCCTCCGGATCACGTCCTACATGACCCTCGGGCCGTACGACTTCGTGAACGTGGTAGAGTCGCCGACCGAGGAGCTGCTCCTGCGCTTCCTCGTCGCCGCCGGCGCCCAAGGCTTCGTGGACACGATCACCCTGCGGGCCTTCTCGAACCAGGAGACCGACAAGCTCCGCGCACCCGGGTAGGCCGCTCCGGGTCCTGCGACCCGGGCACCGGGAAGCGGTCGCGCTACCCTGGGCCCACCGACTTCCGGAGGCGGACCTCGACCTCGATTCCCCGCACCTCGGTCTCGCAGCCGGCGAAGGAGCTGCGCGCGGCGAACGTCGCGAACTCCGCGGGGGTGTACGCGCGGCTGCGCAGCGAACGGAGGGTGCGATACGTGAGGAAGGAGCGGAATCGGCCCAGCCCCATGCCGGCGACTTCGGTCCGGATCTCCCGGTCCGTGGCGTTGCGCTGCATGTCCTGGATCACGCCCTGTCCCCCCGGCCGGAGCACGCGATAGAACTCGTCGATCGCGGCCTGCGGTCGACTGAAGTTCTTGAAGGCGGCCTGGCAGATGACGAAATCGAACGAGTCCCCCGCGTACGGCATGCGCGAAGCATCCCCCTCGCGCACGGCCACCGCGACGCCGGCCTCGCGCGCGTGTTCGGCCACGATCTCGACGAACGTTCGGCTGATCTCGAGCGCGGAGACCCGAAGCCGACCCGTCCGGGCGAGCTCGACCGCGAGGTATCCCGGCCCCGGCGCGACCTCCAGGACGTCGGCCCCGCGGGGGAGCGAGGCCGCGATGCTCGCCGCTTGCGACCGCCAGCCGGCCCGCTGACTCTCGGAACCTCGGGTGCGCGAGTACCATCGGGCGATCGAGCCCTCCATGGCGGCGCCTCGATAGCCGCGGGCGGAGGTGCTGGCGTCGGGCGCGACCGCGCTGCGGGGGCTGGACGGCGCTACGGCGGCGAGCTCGGACATAGTGGGTTCCTCAGCCGGGTGAGGCCGTGGTGGGCGATACGCGGGACGCACCCTCGGTGTGGACCGCCGGTGACCCGAGACCTCCCGGCTCGAAACCGGCGAGGGCCCCGGCCGTCGCGACGGCGGTGGTCAACCTCGGGCCGGACCCCCGGGCGATTTGACGGATCGGCGCCCGACGAAGTAGAACCCCATCACGGTCAGGGCCTGCTGATGCAGCAGGCTGCCTCGCGATTCGGGCATGTCCCCTCCTCCGGGAGCCGGTTACGACAGGTCGAGGATCAACGGGCCGGAGTAGGCGGTGGACGGCAGGCTGAGATGGATCGTGAGCGTGACCGTCGTCGAGGCCGGAATGGTCAGCGGGAGGTTGCTGCCCGTGACCGCGAAGCCCGGTACCGAGGTGCTCGCGCTCTGGATGGTACAGCTCGCGGTCGTGTTGTAGTTCGTTACGCCCCAGGATTCCGTGGCGGTACCCCCTTCTGGCCCGGTCAACCCGGGCAATAGTTCCCCCGAGAGCCCGCACGCGTTGTCATCGGAGGAGACCGCGATGAACGTCACGTGCACACCCGCTGTCAGCGCGAGAAAATAGACCACCACGAAGACCACGACGACCGCGACGACGACGGCGACCACGACACCGACCCACACGCGACGGGGCCGGGGCGGCGGAGCACCCGTGGACGGACCGGCGACTGCGGGAACTGCGCCGGACCCCGGAAGGGGAGGGGGAGGCGCGAGGGGTCGGGGGACCGGTGACCCGCACCGGTTGCAGAATGCATTGCCCGGGGGGACCAGCGTTCCGCAACGCGTACAGGGCACCGCCGCCACGTTCGTGCTCGAGGCTGCAGTCCCGGAGGCCCTACAAAATCGCTTGGTTGCAGGGCCACCGGGGACGGTCTCGTCCTCTCCGCGGTACGACGAGCTCTTCCGATGCGTCGGCTCCGCCGGGCCCGATGGAGTCGGCGGCGCTCTCGATCACGCTGGTAGGTTCGATCTCGGCCGCGCTGACGACCGCCGCCTTCGTGCCCCAAGTGGCCCGGGTCTGGAGGCTCCGGGACGCGAAGGACATCTCTCTCACGACGTTCACGGTGTTCTCGGTCGGGCTGGTCGGATGGGTCGCCTACGGAACGCTCGTCGACTCGCTCCCGATCGTGATCGCCAATGTCCTGACCCTCGGGCTCGCTCTCACGATCGTCGCGCTCAAGATGAAGTTCGACCGATCGGCTCGCCTAGTCCCTGCCTAGCCGACGGATCGGCGCGGCCCGGGGACTCTCGCTCCGAGCTCCTTCCACTCGAACGAGCAAGCTATAGGGCCCACGAACGCGTGCTCCCTCGTGCTCGACTCGCCGCGGAGCGTTCCCGAGGAGTGCAATCCCCCGCGCCTCTTCTCGAAGGACGACGCTCGGTTCCTCGCGCTGATCGACTGCCGGCGCGACCTGGACGAAGCGCGGGAGGCGATCGAGCGCTTCCAGACGCGCTGGTTCGTTCAGGACCCGCCCGACAAGGATGGGGCGCGGGAGGCGGCGGCCGGGATCCGGGACGCCGCGCAGCGTTTGCGGAACTCCGCCCTCAACCTGCTGTACCTCACGCGCACCAACCCGGACGAGCGGTAGTCTCCTCTCCCGGGGATCCGCCCGGATGCGCATCGCCCCACTACAGCGGGAAATCCAAACCGTACTCGGTACAGAGCTCGCGCAACGAAGTCGTCCAGAGGACTTCTTTGCGACGCAGCGCGTCCTCCTCGGATCGGGCGCTCGAGTCCGACGACGCCCGGCCGGGACCTTTCGCAAGCTGCCGGCGGAAGTAGAGCACGCTGTCGGCGAGCAGGGGCCGGAGCGAGTCCGCCTGGCGCCAGGTGATTCCTACCACGTCGGAGACCAGGACCTGCTTACGCGCGGCCACGTCCGGAAAGAACAGCGCGACAAACTCCGGTTCGTAGCGGAGATAGTACTGGAGAGCCCGGAGTAGGGTGTCGGCCGTGCTGTCCGACGGATGTCCGACGGTCCATCCGCCGGCTCGGCCGGGTGTTCCAGTGGCCGATCCGGATCCGACCATACGCCCGTATCCGATCGATTGCCGGCCCCTCGGTGACCGGCGTACGACGAAACGGTTCCTGTGCTATCAATCCGGCGAACCGACATCCGGGCCGGGTCGACCCACGAGAGTAGTCGGGGGGCGGTAGGGGCCCAGCGAGGGTCGTCGTCCGTTCCGCCAGACGGGAGGCAAGCCACCCCGGTCGGGACCCGGTATCTCAGCTCCGGGGCGAGGTTCCGGCGGGCGGAAGGTTTTTCCCCCGAGTCCGCGCCTCAAATCCGCACGGACGGCCCTATGTTTGGTTCTGTCAGCCCGCAACGTGCCGCACTCATCGCGAGCCTGGCGCTCGCCGCCGGCGCCCTCGTGGCGCTCGGAATCTCCGGAAGCGCGATCGTCGCCCCAGCGCCTGCCGCCCCTCAGCCGGCGAGCGTACCCGCCAGCGGAGCGACGCAGCAGTGGGCATTCGGGGGCTCCGCGGGCGCGGACTACAGCTGCTCCGGCTCGGCCTGCGGGTCCGGCTCCTCCCTCTCGAGCCTCAGCCTACGCTACTACGTGGAGTGGGTCGTGATCTACACCGCGACCAACGTCTCGTCGACCCAGACGGAGTTCGAGGCGCAGTCCGCGATCAACGCGACGGTCAGCCTCTCCGTGGTCGGATGCGTGAACGAGACCGGTTCTGGCTGCTCGACCTTCAGCGCGAGCGGCAACCTCGCGGGCTCCGAGATCGCGACCGGCTTCACCAACGTCACGAACAGCGGCTCGGTCGACCTCAGCTCCGGGCCGGGGGCCCCGGGCCCGGTCGCCGCCCTGGCGATCCTGGACGCGCAGTCGTCCGCGTCGTTCAACTTCAGCGGAGCGTTCTCGGAGAGCATCACGGTCAACGGAACTCCCGAGACCGCGAACTTCAACTTCGACCTGGGAGGATCGGCGAGCTCCGGGATCACGTTCTCGACCCCGCTCGGGGTCGTCCCGACGGACGCCCAGCCCGGTCAGCAGTGGAACTCCAGCGCGCCGTTCAGCGCGACCGGGAGCTACACGAGCGGCTACAGTCTCAGCGTCAACATCGACGGACATTCCGAAGCCGAGAACGACTGGAAGAGCCTGGCCGTGACTCCGTCGGGCACCCTCTCCCTCCAGGGCGAGGATCTCGGAGCGGTGACGCTCTACGACAACTACACGAGCCCGCCGACCTCGGCGACGGCGCAGGTCATCGCCCTGAGCTTCGGGAGCGGCGACTTCCTGGGCGCGGACGGCTGGCTGCTCCTTCCGAGCGGTCTGTACGACGGAGCGCTCGGCGCGTTCAGCGGGATCAGTCTGATCGCCGGTCAGCCGTCGACCTCCACCTCGGTCGCGAGCGGCGAGACCGCCGACTACCAGTCGGGCGTCGGCTTCGTGGGGAGCAGCGAGCAGACGAACGCCTCGACGTTCGGCCTGAGCGGAGGTCCGTCCCTAGGCTTCCACGCCGGTCCCGAGCCCGTGAGCGTTGCGTCCCAGCAGTACTCCGCCATCACGTCCGGCGCCGCGGGCTCGTCCGGAGTTCCGTGGACGGATCTCATCGTCGTGGCGGTGGTCGTGATCCTCGTGGTCGTCGTGGTGGTGCTGCTCGTCCGGGCGCGTTCCCGGCGTCCTCCGGCAGCGACGACGGCTCCGCCTCCGGTCGAATCGGCCGGGGTCGCCACCTCCGGACCGACGGGCCCCGCGGGACCGGGGAGCGCGATGCCCGCCGGGGCCAGTGCCGCGGCCGGGCTCTCGGTGCCGCGCTGTCCGACCTGCGGCCAGTCGGCGACCTACGTCGCGGAGTACGGCCGCTACTACTGCCCCACGGACCGGACCTACCTGTAGTCGCTCGTCGGAACCTCTTCCTCGCCCCGCCGGGGCGACCGGCGCAGATCTCTCCACGGACGTCCGTCCTCGCGCCCGACGCCGGATTGTCCAACCCTCCGGGCCGAATCTTGGACAAGCCTACATGTCGGATTTTTCCCCGGGTCCGCTCGGTGAGCCCGATGGAAGGAACCGAGAGCACGGTCGACCGAAGCACCGCAGCCCGTAGCATCCCCGGGGCGCCGCCGCGCGGGCCCTAGAGCGATCTCGACGGAGACGCGACGGACCGATCCGTCGGCGGAGCGGACCGACCAGTGACTCAGGATTCGCCGGAGAACGCAGCACGAACCCGTGAACCTAATACCTCGTCATGCGCATTTCTACATATCCTCCGGGAATCCCTTTGGCTCCCTCCTCCCGCCGCGTGCGGGGCCGGACCGAGGTTCCCGGCTCTTCTCGAAAGCGCACCGTAGCTCTCGCGCTCGTCCTGGTGCTCGTGGTCACCGGGGCGATCGCTTGGAACGTCTCGCTCCGGCCGGTCACGACGGAGACCGGTGGCGGGCGCGTCGACCTGCCGCTGATCCAGGGCCTCGACTGGTCTCCTTCCAGCCTGGAGATCAACAACACCACGACCGGCGAAGTGATCGTCGCCGACGCGATCGGGACCGTCGCCTACAACTGGAGCGGACTCCCGGCCCCCTGCGTCTCCAATGACTCCGCCACCGTCGAGTGCAGCCCCCAGGTCGTCGGGACGTACAACGTCACGGTGACGGTCAGTGACGCCCTGGGCAGCGTCTCCGATACCTCTCCCGTCACGGTGCTGCCGAGCGCCGGCGGCGTCTCGTCCGATCGGCCGCCCGGCACGCACGTCCATCTCGAGCCGGGCAGCCTGATCGACTCCGCGGGCGCCTCGTTCTTCGGCGTGGTCGCCCAGACGAACTGCTACAACTGCATCGAGGGCGGCGACGGGACCTACCTGAACGAGACGCCGTACTCCGACATCCGGTATGGGCAGGGCGGGGACCAGTGCGACGTCGTCAACAACTCGTACTACGAGGACGGCAAGATCGTGGGGACCTGCCCGTTCTCCATCCCAGCGCTCAAGCAGTGGTGTGACTCGACGTCGCCCCACTGCGACTGGTACGTCGGTCTCCCGGGCGAGATCAACGACCCCGGCTACGCCGCGTACGAGGCCCGGTGGCTCGTCGACACCCTGGATTTCGCCCCGACCTACTGGTCGATCGGGAACGAGCCCGAGAGCTACACGTACTGGAATTGTCCCTGGGCCACGTGGGCCACCTGCAAAGGCACGCCGACGGCCAGCGAGTGGGCCGCCGAGGTACTGGCGTACGCGAAGGCGATCCGGTCGGTCGTGCCAGATGCGAAGATCATCGGGATCCAGGCCGTCGGCTCCTACTCGACGTTCATCCCCGCGCTGGCCGCGTCCCCGGCGGCGAAGTATCTCTACGCGATCGCCTTCCACGACTACCCGCCGCCCACGGTCGCCGGCACCGCCGACTACCTCTCGCTCTTGGACAGCCAGTACTCCGCGACGACCGAGATCGACCACGTCCGGGCCGAGATCACGGCCGCGAACGCTTCGCTGGCGAACCTGCCGATCTTCATCGGGGAGTTCAACGGCGGGCCCTGCCCGACTCCCTCCCCCCTGGATCAGGAGTTCCCGGATGTTCTGATGTACATGGGCACGGTCGTCCAGGCGCTCCGGGCGAACCTCACCGAGCTCGACTACTTCGCGCTCGCCAACGACGGGTTCTCGCTCGTGGGGACCAACTACGCCCCGTATCCTACCGGCGTGTGGATGAAGGAGATGAACCACGTCCGATTCGGGGACGCGTACAACTTCACGGTCACCGGCTCCGTCGGCAACATCTGGGCCGTCGAATGGGTCGACGGACCGAGCGACACGCTGATGGTGGTCAACGCGAACGTCACACAGCAGCTCTCCCTGAACGTCGGCTCGGACTTCTCGGTCGGATCCACGGGGACGACCGTGTTCTGGAACGGCACCGGGGCAGCGCCCGTCGCGACCTCGGTGACCCTGGGCCAGTACTACGCCGTTCCGCCCGAGTCGATCCTGCTCGTCGAGAACTACTGAACGAGCTCCCCGCGGATCCTCACGACCGGCCGCTCACGGGTGGTCGCCGTAGGCCCAGTCGTCGCCCCAGTAGTCCCGGTTCTTCGGCCAGTCGATGTCGATCAGGCAGAACGGGTTGCCGTCCGGATCCGCGAGCTCCACAAAGTCGTGCCCCTTCGTGGGCGGCTGGCGGACGACCGCCCCGAGCTTCAGGAAACGATCCAGCTCGCCGCGGGGATCACTCACATAGATGTCGAAATGGAGCCGGTACTCCTTCGCCGGCCCCTCGTTGGAGACGTTCAGGTTGAGCTTCGGTCCGCGGCTCTTCGGGTCGATGAGCATCACTCCGTCGGGTCGCACCGGGCCCTGGGGGATGTAATGCAGGGCCTCGCTCCAGAACCGGATCATCTGGTCCAGATTCGTGCAGTCCACGACGATGGACCCGATGCGGGTCGTCGGATCTTGTCTCATGCTTTGCGCCGTGGCGGTCGAAGAGTCGGCCATCTCCGGGGAATACGCGGGGGGCTTTTCTGGCCTTCGCGGCCGGTCCGAGACTCGCTTGGCCGCGGGGTCAAGGTGGAGTCACGACGGGCGCAGACTCCGAGCGGACGGAGGGCGCCCGGAGGGGACTCGCGCCGTCCCCTGCCGAGGGCGTCGCGGACCGAGCGGAACGCGGGCCGGCCGCCTTCCGGACGCGGGGGGTACGGTTCGGGCGACGACCCAACGACGCATGGCGATCTTACGCCGAGGCTGGAAGCCGGCCTTGATGAACATACCGAGGGTTCCGCTGCACAGGAAGGAGTTCGACGTACGCTGACCGGTATAGTCTTCGGGATACGCCTCGACGGTTCCGCCCCCGGCCTCCGCGATGTATCGAACCGCCTCCTCGAGCGCCCGAGACGCGATCCCCTCTCCCCGTCGCTCTCGATCGATGAAGAAGCAGGTGATGCGCCAATCGGGAAGATCGCCGAGACCCTTCTCGTAGTCCTTCTTGCTGCGGATGTTGGGTAGCTCCGCCGTAGGGCCGAACTGGCACCAGCCGACCGCGGCCGATCCATCGAAGACGAGAGCGGCGTGCGCGCGGCCCTCGCGGACGCGTGCATGCTTCAGCTCACGATACCGGCCCGCCCACTCCTTGTTCTCGCCCGGCTCGAGATGGAACGCGATACACCAGCAACCTCCGAAGATTCCCCCGTGTCTCTCGACCAACTGGGCGAACGCGGGCCAGGTCGACTCGGATAGGGGCGCGGAGGTGAGGGTCATGTTCGGAATGGGGAAGAGAAAGAGGAACGACTACGAGAGCCTGTCTCCCCGGCCACGGGGGTTCGCGAGCTCCCCCGGGCACGACGTCGGGGCATGCACCCTCGTGAAGCCGGACGAATGCCCCGGCGATCTCGATCCGGTTCGGCCTCGGGTCCCGGTGGGCGTTGTCGTCGATGGGAAGGTGAAATAGCCAACGCTCCGTCCGCCCGTCGTGGCCTCCTGTCCGAATTGCAACACTCTCCTCCCGTCCGGGGCTACCACCTGTCCCTCGTGCGGGACGATCATAGCCGCGCCCGGAAACTCTTCTGCGCCCCTGCCCTCGAGTGGGGTCGTTGGGCCACGTTCCGCGGGATACCCGGGGGCCGTCGGTGCCTACGATCTCCCGGGTCAGCCGGCGCTCCCCCTTTTCCCGGGAGAGACCGTGCTGTCGAGGTTCAGTTCGGATCCGAAGAGCGTCGCGAGGGTCATTCGATTCAACATGCTGATCGTGCTCCTGATTTTTCTGATCATCCTCGTCCCGCTCGTCTACCTCGTGCTGAGCTCCGGACCGGTCAACCCGCTCATCATCGTGGTCTTCCTGCCCGTGTTCCTGCTCGGGGGCATTTCGCTCGCCTCCGCGTGGTCCGCAGGCCGTCGGCGTCCGACGGTCGCGTTCGTCACGGACCGGCGGGTGATCGTAGAGTCCTTCGCCCGTCAGGCGAGTTCCGCTGCGATCGGCCTCGAAACCGTCGGGGCGGTCCAACTCGACCAATCCGCGAGGGCGATGCGACGCGCGGGGGTCTGCTGGCTGTACATCCTGCCCATGGGAACAACGGTACCGCTGGTCGGCTCTGGGCGTTACCGGCAACCTGCGCCGGGAGTTGTCTGGATGGCCGCGGTGCCGATGTCGACCGCCCAGGCGCTCAAGTCGCTCGTGGTCCAACAGGCACATGATGTCCAAGTCAGACTTGGCTATCCCAATCCGATCGTCCCCGAGTAGACCCGGCACCAACCTCGGATTCCGCGCACCGGGCGTTGCAGTCCTTCGGTCCGCGGGTCACCCCTCCGCGGGCGCCCGCGGGTCCCTCGCTCAACTCGGGTGCCGAACGAGTGAAGCCCCTACGCGCGATGGACCCTTCATGCCGGTGATCTACTTCGGGATTCGAGTGACCGACCTAGACCGGTCGTTAGACTTCTACACGGAGGGGCTCGGTCTCGAGGTGCTTCGGAGGGGCCGGCTGCCCCACGGGGGACGACGTGTCTTACTTGTCGATGGCAAGACCGGCCAACGACTCGAGCTGAATTGGTACCCCAAGGGATCTCCCTACGCCGTGAAGTACGTGCCGGGCGAAGGACTCGATCACATCGGCTTCTCGACCGGCCACGGCGACGAGATGGCCCGACGACTGGTCGCACACGGAGGGAAGATCGTCCTTACGCCGACCGACCCGCACGGCGTCCGGCAGAACTATTACGTGGAAGACCCCGACGGTAACTGGATCGAGCTCATGGGCTGGGGCCGGTCGTCCACTGCCCGCCGGTCCGGGCGATGAGCTTCCCCACGACGCGAGCGTCGCGTCGCGACGGGGTGAAAGAAGGGCGGCACGCGCGCGCCGAGTGGACGGCCGGCCACGGCATCACGCTTCACCAAGGACGGCCCTCGAGTCGATTCGCTCCGTGCTTCCAGCTTCTATCGTTCTGACGGTTCGGTTGCCGGGGATGCGATTCGAAACGGGCTCGCTCGCATCGCCCGGTGTGCGCGGAGACTTATCGGCTAATGTCTTGGCGGAATCCGAGCCGCTTGCTCGCGGGTCGCAGGATCGGTCGTGACGAGTGAGTTGCAGCTGCTCCAGGATCTCTATCGGTACCACTTCCGCCGACTCCGCGCGTACTGTCGAACCATCTGGGCCCTGCCCGTAAAGGATCGATATCAAGACCGAGGCTCCACCTTCCCGTCGCTGGTCGACATCTATCTGCATATTCTGGACGACTACCGATTCTGGTTCATCCAGGCGTACACGGGGGAGAGCTTCCAGGAGTTCCCGCTTGGCATCCGACTGAGTCGCGCGGGGGCCGAACGGGCGACCCGCGACGTGGAGCGGCTCGTCATGAACGTCGTCGACGGCCTGCGGCCGAAGGATCTGGATCGGAAGTTCTTCATCAAAGTGGACCGGCGGTCGACCACGATCCGTTCGATGTTGTTGCAGATGATCGAGGGCGACCTTCAGCACAAGGGCGAGCTCAACGCCCTCCTCTGGCAGATGGACGTAGAGCCTCCCCGCGTCGACCTCTTCCGAAGCGGCCGGTTCTAAAGCTCGGCGCGCTGGTCCGGGCGCCATCGCCCGGAGCTGGCCGTAACGAGCCTTGCACCTACCGCCGGGGAAGCAGAGAGACGATCACTCCCGGCGTGCGGTCACGGAGCGAGCGGGATCACGCATGGAGGGCAGTTCGCTCGAACCGGTCCAACGCGCCAGTCGAGATGCCGATGAATCGCTTTCCGTCGAGACGGGCACGAAGCTCGCCTTCATGAAAGAAGAGAATGGTGGGAGTGATTTTGATTCTGAATGTATCCCAGAGGGGACTCTCTAGGTCTGTAATGTCCGCGATCGCGAGAGTGCCCGCGACCTTTCCCCGCTCCGATACGAACCGGGGCATGAATCGTCGAGTGATAGGACACCAGACTGCCCCGAAACAGACTACGTAGTCGCCCTGGCGGTTCAGTCGGGCACCCGAGAAGTTGCTCTCGTGTAGGATCTCCAGCCCGGTGCATTCCCAAGGCGCTACGCTCATGATGACCCGAAGAGACCGAGGTGAGGCCCCGCCGTGACAAAGCGTCCGCCGGGGGTCGAACGAGACGGCGGGTCCAGAGCGCTGCCGCCTTTCAGCACGTGCCTCGCGGCATCGTGTAGTTGGCGGGGGTCTCCACGTTCGCGGGGTTGCGAATGTACACGGAGCACTGCGCGTGCGGCACCATCTGCTCCTGAGCCCCCGGATTCTGGGTGGCGGTCCCCAGGGCGTCCCCGAATCCCTTGATCACGATCTTGGTGGGCGACCAACTGTAATAGAACAGCCCGATTCCATCCCCGTAGTAGCAGTTGCCGTCGGTCGCTACGAATCTGCCCGCAGACCAGTCTCCGTTGCCCGACGAACCCCACTCGCCGATCGACATGGTGGGCGGCGTCGGCCCGGTTCCACAATTCTGCGTGTCGAGGCCGGTATAGATGTTGAACGAACTGACTTCGACGTACGTTGGATCCTTTCCGAAGCACGTTCCGATGATCACGATCGTGCGTGACAGATTGTGGATGGACAACCCGGTGACCTGATTGATCGTCGCGTGGCACTTGGGAGTGAGGACGGCCGCGCCGGGCTGGGCGGACAGAATCGTCCCCGAGGAGATGGTCGCGGCGGCCAGTAGGATCACGGCCGACGCAACGAGTCCCACACCGACCACGCGGATCAGGACTCTCGGGCCGGGCATGTGGTGGAGCATCAGGTCGACTCCGCGCCGGACATCGACTCTTCGGATTTAGAATTTTGGCCGATTCCTCTTCCCGCGCGACCCGAGGCGACGCTCGAAGCTTAGGTCCTCGGCCCGTGCAGCTTCGATGCGGTCTGCGACCACCGTGGCGTCGGCAGCTGACATCGGTGTGAGGAATTCCTTCAGCTCGGGAGGGTTTGGGCCCAGAAGCCGAAGAGTCTCTTCCGCGAGACTTTCCCTTTGCTTCCTTAGCGCTCGCAAGGGGTCGTACGCAGGGCGCTCCAGGCTGACGGTCGTCGTGGACATGGCCCAATTGCCATGCGTGCATGGCCATCTATCCACTGGGGCCGCAGTGGGCGATGACTCCCTGGGTTCTGGATGTACGTTGTACGCTGCACGCATTCCAGAACGCAGCGTGGGTTGCGCCAGTGACTCGTTGCGAGAAGTGGCACCGACCTCGGAACGTTGTTTCACGGTCGGGCTCTCGCTCCCACCCATGGGTTTCGCATCTTGATGTGCGAAGCAGGCTGCGTGCCGTCACGTGAGCCTCCTCCGAAGAGTTGAATACAAACTCCCGGTCCAAGAAGGGTGGCCAGACTCCCCTCTGCGCCCGACCAGCTCGCCTCAGCCGATCACATGTCCGGACTGTCGACGCCACCGGGCCCCCTCACCTTGGGCCGGAGACCGCGCCGCCGGTGGCTGTCGACAACCGTCATCCTAGCCGTATGCGTCGCCGTCATCACGGCCGGAGTGATTGCCTACTCCGAGATCCAGGCTGCCGGGTCGGCTCACCACTATCCGTCGCCGCCACCGGAGTGGACGACGTTCTTGGGTGCTTGGAGTCAGGTCGCTAACGCGTTCGCGCCATTCTCGAACGGCAGTTGGAGCGTCCACTTCGCGGAGGGCGTGGCTGCAGACGAGCCGTGGTCCCCACCCGCGGAGCTTTGGGTCCTTTACGGGTTACAGTCTTGGGCGGACTGCGAACAGCAACTCACCGGGGTCAGCACCCTGACGTTTTGGAACGCCTCGGAGTATCCGGCGAGTCAGTCCTCCAACGACTTCACGAGCGGAGCGGCCCCACTGTGGACCTTCATCTTCAACGGCAGTGGGACCCTCACGTTTGTCGCGAGCTGGTTCCAGGGTGGCATTATCCTGAACGCCGCTCTCAACTCGACCAGTTCATGCCTCGAATTCGACATCTTTAGCGGGACCGCATACAACTGGGTCGATCCCGCCCACGAACTGGACTCCAACGCAGTCGCCGCGGAGATCCTCCAGGAGGACCAATATCTCAGTCAGAATCCAGTCGGAGACGGGAATTTGGTGCCGATGCCAGTCCCGCCGGAATCCGGGGTAGCGCTCTACTTTCCCGGGCGTGAGTTGCTGCCGTCTACGATTGCCGGCGGTGCCCTCTGGACCGTCGCGTACATGACGTGCGGTCTCCCTGGCTCATACGGTGCGACATCCCTGTTCACCGGTTACCTGCTGAACTCGACCGCGATTTCGACTGCCCACTCGTACCAGTGGATTTCCGGTCCGATCGCCTGTACCGACGCCGAATACTTCGACTCGTTCAACCGAACCGAGGTCATCGGGGCGCCGAGCGGGCCGGGCGAGTACTTTGAGTGGCGAACAAGTCTGAGCTTCATGACCTCCGCCGTTCCCCCGACTTGGAGTCTCGCGACCCTCACAACTTCCCAGTTCGGTCTCGAGCTAGCGTCGCCCGCGCCCCTTTCCTCCTCCCTGCCTGGCGCAGGGGAACTGTGCGGCCCGGGATCCCGGAACCTGTCATCCTGCCCCGCGCCAGCTTCGGGATGGTATGGCGTGCTCCTTGCCCCGAATGGGAGCTGGTTAGACAGCTACCCTACGTCACCGAATGGCACAAGTTGGTCAGTTGATGGAGTTCAGGTGGAGTCGGGCGACCTGATCGCATTTGTGGGATCCGGCGGATATCCGACAACCGACACGTTCGGGATCACCAGCGGGATCGAACCAGTTGTGGAAGGCGGAGACTACCTCGTTGGCCCATGAGTCGGGAGCGTTGATTGCCCTGTCGGGCCAGAGATGCGGGCCAACTCTGCTTACGATGCTCTGATCATGAGTTGTTAGGCACGACCCTAGCATCCCGCCTTGACGATAACACGACACGCGAGCTCTGGGCTTCACCGCGTGTGGCGACAAGCACCCCGGGTGGCTGAGACGACCGTT
>JASIBA010000068.1 GCA_030041735.1 Thermoplasmata archaeon
CTGCCGGCCCCGCGGACCGGGGCCAAGATGATCGAGTACAAGACCCCCGAAGACGCCGCCACGCAACTCGTCCGGATCCTGCGCGAGGAGGCGAAGGTCTTCCCATGACCCCGACGGTGCTCGTGGTCGGGGAGCTGCAGGCCGGCCACCTCGCGGGGGCGACCCGCGAGGCGATCGGGGTCGCCCGGGGAATCCCCGGTGCCACCGTCGTGGGCTTCGTCGCCGGAAGTGACGCCCGGGCCGTGGCCCCTGAGTTCGGGAAGCTGGGCGTCGCGCGCGTGCTCGCGACCGCCGGGCCATCGTTCGACTCGGGCTACCCGGCGGCCGCGGCGCGGGCCGCTTCGGCGGCGGCGACCGCCTGCGGCGCCGGCCTCGTCCTGGTGGGGGGCACGACGTTCGGCCGGGACCTCGCGGGTCGCCTGGCGATCGCATGGAACGCGGCCGCAGCGACTGGCGTCACGGAGCTGGTCGTCGGCGAGGGGGGCTTCCGCGTGACCCGCCCGATCTTCGGGGGCCGCGCGACCGAGGTGCGTCGGCTGGAGGGAGGGCGCGCGGTGGTCGCCCTCCGCCCGCACGCGTATCCCGCGCCGACCGAGAGCCCCGTCGCGGCCGCCGTGGAGAACCTGCCTCCCGTCGAACTCGGTCCCCTCGGGTCCGTCCAACGAACCTCGGTCGAGAGCGCAGCGGCCGGGAGCGGCCCGTCGCTCACCGACGCGGCGATCGTGGTGTCCGGCGGCCGGGGCCTCCGCGGCCCCGAGAACTTCCATCTCATCGAGGAGCTGGCGACGGCCCTCGGGGCGGCCGTCGGCGCGTCGCGCGCCGTGACCGACGCCGGTTGGCGCTCGACCTCCTTCCAGGTCGGGCAGACCGGCAAGACCGTCTCGCCGCAGCTCTACTTCGCGATCGGGATCTCGGGCGCGATCCAGCACCTGGTCGGGATGGTGAGCTCGCGCGTCATCGTGGCCATCAACTCCGACGCGTCCGCGCCGATCTTCAAGGTCGCGGACTACGGGATCGTCGGGGATCTCTTCCAGATCGTCCCCGCGCTCACGGCCGAGGTCCGGCGGGTGCGCGGCCTCGCCTGACCTACAGGTCCCGGACGATATCGATCCCATCCCGGGCGAGCCGGGACAAGGGGAGGCCCGAGGTCCGGCGCGCCTCTTTCAGGAGATCCCGCAGGTGCCGCTTCGGTCCGCCGGTCTCGGTCATCATCGACCGGAAGAGCGCGCTCGCGAAGCGGGGATACGCCGTGTAGAAGCGCGGGTTCCATTTCACGCGGTCCAGCCCGGCGAAGTCGCGGAAATCGGGCAGCACGCTCGTGGCCTCGAGGCGACGGTCGTACTCCGCGAGGCGCGCGGCGCCGGAGTCCCCGGCCTGGCGGGCCGCGAGCGCCGTCTCGGCCGCCTCGAGGCCGGTCCGGACGGCGTAGTTCATGCCCTGGATCACGATCCCGTTGGAGAAGACGAAGCCGGCCGCGTCCCCGGCGATCATCCAGCCATCCCCGTGGAACGCCGCCGGGCGGCTCGCCCAGCCCGAGCTGATCAGCTTCGCGCCGTACTCGACCAGCTCGGCGCCCTTGAGGCGCGCGGCGATCGTCGGGTGGAGCTTGAACTGCTCCATGAGATCGTGCGAGTAGACTCCCTTCCCGAAGAGCGACTGGAGGTTCAGGATGAGCCCGACCGACAGCGTGTCCTGGTTCGTGTACAGGAAACCCCCGCCCATGACGCCCGGCGGGAAGATCCCCGCGACCCACTCCTCCGCGTGCCCCTCGCCCGGGCCCACCGAGAAGCGGTCCTCGATCGTCGCGGGGTCGAGGCGGTAGACCTCCTTCATCCCGAGCTCCGTCGCCTCGCCCGAGAGCCGTGGATCCGGCCGGATCGGGGTGCCGAGGGAGAGCCGCGAGTTCGCGCCGTCGGCGATGATCGTCACGGGCGCGGTCATCGTCTCCCCTCCCTGGACGACCCCGTGGACCCGCGAGCCCTCCCAGTTCAGGCGGTCGACCGGGACGGACGCGACGAGCGTGGCCCCGGCGGCTTCGGCCCGCTGGGCGAGCCAGGCGTCGGTCCGAGACCGCAGGACAGTGTGCGCGACGAAGGGCTCGTTCCTCCAGGTCGCGTCCTCGAAGTCGAACGACACGGAACTGTCGGGGCTGAGCACGCCGAAGCGCTTGCGGACGAGATGCCGCTCGAGCGGCATCTCGCGCCACCAGCCGGGGAGGATCCGGTCGAGGTCGTGGCCCCAGAGCACGCCGCCGGAGAGGTTCTTGGTGCCCGGCTCGGCCCCCCGCTCCAGGAGCAGCACGTTCGCGCCGCCCTGCGCGAGCCGGATGGCGGCCGCGGAGCCGGCCATGCCCGCGCCGACCACGATCGCGTCGAAGTCGTCGGCCATCCGGCCGCCCGACGCAGGCCGGGCGACTTAACGATGCCGAGGACGGACCGGACCCGGGATCGGCCGTTCAGCGGCCGGCGGGGGGCGCGGGCCAGGGAGGCGGGGTGGCGGCCGCGGGCGACGTCGCCCCGATCGTCGCGTTCTCGATGACCTTCTGGAAGCGGAACGGCTTCGGGATCCCCTTCCAATCCTCGTTGCCGATGCGGGCGCCGCCCTCGGAGCTGACCCGGACCGTCCCGTAGCCGAGGATGCGCTGACCGAACGACTGGTGGACGTCCACCCCGCGGATCTGGACCACGGGGATCTCGTCGAAGTCCTTGCCCAGGATCCCCTTCTGGACGATCACGCGGCGCGTCGTGACCGCGTAGACCGTCCGGATCCAGCGGAGCCAGCGGACGAGGATCCAGAGGAGGCCGAGGACGAACAGGAGCCCGAACAGCGCGACGACCCAGAACCGCGCCGCGTGCCCCCCGACCGTGGTCGCGAGGTGGAGCATCCCGTCCACGCCCGCGACATCGTAGTGGAAGATCACGACCAGGAGGCCCATGATGAAGGTGAACAGGATCGGACCCGGGAAGTAGAACAGCTTGGTCGCGCGGGTCTCCTCGAGGAGGTACTCCCCGTCGGCGAGGTACGTCGCCTTGAGCAGATGCGGCATCACCCGCGGAGGAGGAGTCGTCGCCATCGTGGGACGGGGGGACGGGCCGGCGGATAAAACCTCGGCTTGTCGCGCGGCGGCGCCTTATACCGCGCGGCCGCTGGGGGCGCCCGATGGGCGTGACCGATTGCCACGTCCACATCAATCCGCTGTGGGAGATGCGACCGGACGCGGTGCGCCTGCTCGCTCTACCGGACGACCGGACGCTCGCGCGGTTGAAGGATCCGGAGCAGTTCCTCGCGTACCTCGACGCGTCGGGGGTGGAGCGGGCCGCGCTGATCAACTACGTCGCCCCCGAGGTCATCGGCTACACCGAGAAGTCCAACGAGTTCGTGGCCGAGTACGTGCGCGCCGACCCCGAGCGGCTGATCGCGGTCGGCGGGATCCGGCCCGACCATCCCGACCCGGCGGCGGAGATCCGGCGGCTCGCGGGCGCGCTCAAGATCCGGGGCATCAAGCTGCACCCGCCCCACCAGCTGTTCCGTCCCAACGCGTACACCGACGGGAGCCTTCCCGGGCTGCGCGCGCTCTACGGGGAGTGCGAGCGGCTCCGGCTCCCGATCATCTTCCACACCGGTACGAGCGTCTTCCCGCGCGCCCGCAACAAGTTCGGGGACCCGATGCTCGTCGAGGACGTCGCGATCGACTTCCCGGACCTCACGATCGTGCTCGCGCACGGCGGCCGTCCGCTCTGGATGGAGACCGCCGTGTTCCTCGCGCGCCGGTTCCCGAACGTCTGGCTCGAGCTCTCGGGGGTGCCGCCCGCCCGGCTGCTCGAGTACTTCCCGCGGCTCCCGCAGCTCGCGGAGAAGACGGTCTTCGGCACGGACTGGCCCGGGCCCGGGGTCAAGGACATCCGGGCCAACCTCGAGGCCTTCCGCGCCCTCCCGATCCCGGCCGACGCCCAGCGGCGCATCCTCGAGGAGAATCCCCTCCGGGTCTTCCCGCGGTCGCCTTCCAACTGAAATAGTGCCCACCGATGGGCGCGCCGTGACCGAGAGCCCGCGCTCTTCCGAGGACGGCGCGCCTCCCGAGACGCCCGCCCCGGAGGAGACCCCGCCGGTGGTGGAGGTCGTCGAGGGGGGCGAGGAGGTCGGCCGTCTGCCCCTGCCGCGACGCAACCGCGGCGAGTGCTTCGGGATCGCGAGCCAGCTGCTCGGGGCCGCGCGGATCCGGGTGATGTGCGAGGACAACGTCTCGCGGATGGGGCGGATCACGGGCAAGATGAAGAAGAAGATGTGGATCCGCGAGGGCGACCTCCTGATCGTGCGGCCCTGGGGATTCCAGGAGGGCAAGGCGGACATCCTGTTCCGCTACAGCCGCACGCAGTCGCAGTACCTCGCCCGGAAGAACCTCCTGCCCGCGTCGGTCAACCTGTTCTCGACCGACACGCCCTCCAGCGCGGCGACCCCGGCGTGAGGGCGGCCGTGTGGGCGGGATCGGCCCGGCCGCTCAGCGCTCTCGAGATGGCGGTGGTCGAGGCGAACTCGGTCGCGCTGGGGACGACGGTCGACCAGCTGATGGAGAACGCCGGGCGCGTGGTCGCCGAGGAGGCGATGCGTCATCTGCCGAGCCCGCCCGCCAGTCCGGCGGTCGTGGCGGGCAACGGCAACAACGGCGGGGACGGCACCTGCGCCGCCTACTACCTCCACCAGTGGGGCTACTCGCCGGAGATCTGGATCGTCCGGCCACCCGCCGAGATCTCGACCCGTTCGGCCCGGCGCTGCTTCGACCGGGCCGAGCGCGTCTGCCCCGTCCACGTGGGCGTCCCGGATCCTTCGGACCTCTCCTCGCGCCCGCTGGTCCTGGACGGTCTCCTCGGCACCGGTCAGGGCGGCCGCCTGCGCTCCCCGGTGCGCGAGGCCGTGGCCGCGATCCGCGCGAGCGGAGCGCCGGTGCTGGCGATCGACGTCCCCACCGGGGTCGACGATCCCGACGGGCTGCGACCGCCGTGGACGGTCACGCTCACCGTCTCGAAGGAGGAGATGACGCCGGGCACCTCGGGCGAGGTCGCGGTGCGGGACATCGGGATGCCGCCGGACGCCTGGCGGCGGACCGGTCCGGGCGAGTTCCTCTTTCTGCCGCGATCGGTCCGTGCGGGGGACGGACGGCGGGAGGGCCGGGTCATCCTCATCGGAGGCGGCCCGTACTCGGGCGCGCCGGCGCTGGCCGCCCTGGCCGCTCTGCGGTCCGGCACGGAGCGCGCGACCGTCGTGGCCCCCGAAGGCTCGGCGGACCGCATCCAGGCGTTCGGGCCGAACCTGGTGGTCGTGCCGGCGGGGGTCGATCGGTT
>JASIBA010000069.1 GCA_030041735.1 Thermoplasmata archaeon
GCGCGCGCACCGGACGGCGTGCCGCGACGCCATCGCTCCGCCCACTCCCGTAGCTGCGCCCGGGCTTTGGGATTCCCGATGACGTCGTCGAGGCGGGACGGCCGGGTCCGTTCGGCGAGCGGCGGACGCGCGACCGAGGCCATCCCGCCCGAAGACCGGCGCGGGCCCATAAGTCGGCGGTGGGTGACGCCAAGAGGCCGTGCCGTTGCCCGAAGCGGGGAGGAGGCGCGTGGCCGGCGAAGTCGTATCCCGACGGCGCGAGGCCGGGGGACCGCTCTCCTTCTCCGCCATCGGCGTCTCGCTCGAGGCCGAACGGGTTCCAACCCCGGACGACCTCCGCAACCTGGTCGCGCGGCTCCGCGCCGCTCGCGCCCGCGGCGTCACGACGTTCGATCTACCGGAGGGACCGGCCTCGGAGCGCCTCGAAAGGGCGATCGCCGCCGCCTTCCCGGCGGAGGATCCCGACCTCGTCCTCATCGCCCAACGCTCGACGCCCGGGCTCGAGCGCGAGTCGGGTCGCCGCCTCGCGAGCTCCCCGGTGGCCGGGTCGTTGATCGAGCGGTCGCTCGCGGCGAGCGATCGCCGGCTGGCGCCCCAACGCGTGCGGGTGATCGACTGGGTCCCGACGGACGGGGACGACGAGCCGGCCGTGCGTCGCTCACTGGACGACGCGCGGACGCCCGGCGGAGTCTCCGAGGTCTTCTGGCGGATCGACTCCGGGGGCCGGATCCCATCGACCTCGGGCGATCGCCCCGGCGTCGCCCACCTTTCCGGATCGCTCTCCCTCCTGGATCGGCGGCTCTTGCGGACCCTGGAGCCGCGCGCGGCGGGCGAAGCCCTTGCCTTCCTCGCGCGGGATCCGCTGGGCGCGGGCCGCCTCGACGGGAGCCGACTCGCCGAGGCCGGGCTTCCCCGCCGACCCGACGCGGCGCCCGCGCGCGTTCGGGAGCTCGAACAGGAGTTCGCCCCCGTGCTGTCGCTGGGCTATCTGACGCAGGGTCGCGGTCGAACCTTGGCGCAGGCGTCGCTGCAGTACGTCCTTCGCCGGCCGTGGGTCCTCTCCGCGCTCGTCCCGCTGCCGGCGCCCGAGCGCTTGGCGGAGATCCTGGGCGCCGAGGGCACGCCGGCGTTGACCGACGACGAGATGGCCCGGATCGACGGCGCGCCGCCGGACCGCTGAGCCGCCCGCGCGCCGGGCCGGCTCAAATAGGACCCGCGAATCGTCCGGCGATGATCGCGACGGGCGACCTCGCGCCGGATTTCCAAGGGACCACCGGAGACGGGAGCCCGTTCCACCTCACCGAGCACCGGGGCCGGTCGGTCGTGCTCTACTTCTATCCCAAGGCGGGCACGACCGGCTGCGCGATCGAGACCCGCGGCTTCGCCCAGCACTATCCCGAGCTCCAGAAGGCGGGCATCGACGTGGTCGGGGTCAGCGTCGACACCGTCGAGGCGCAGAAGAGCTTCGCCCAGGAATGCGGCGCCGGCTTCCCGCTGGTCGCCGACCGGGACAAATCGATCGCCCGGAGCTACGGCGTCCTCGGGCTCCTCGGAGTCGCGAAGCGGGTCACGTTCTTCCTCGGGCCCGACGGCCGGGTCCAGGACATCGTCGAGGGCCTCCGCCCGGGGCCCCACCTCGAGCGCGCGCTCGAACGGGCGCGGGCCGGGACGCCTCCCCCGGCGCCCTAGTCGAGATCGAAGTAGAGGCGGACCGTCGCGTGGTACTCGGCGACCTTCTGGTCCTTCACGACCCCTTCGAACTCGGTCACGCGGAACCAGCGCAGGTTGCGCACGGTCTTCGCGGCCGTGTCGACCGCGTTCTGCGCCGCGTGGGCAAAGCTCTCCTTCGAGACCCCGACGACCTCCGTCACTTTCTGGACCATGTGGTCACCCCGGGCGGGCACGGCCTTCCGGGGTATAGTCCCTCGCGCCCCGTCGACAAGCATCAAGAGGGTCGCCCCGGTGCCCGCCCGAGACGAGGCCCGTGAAGATCCGGACCGTGGAGGCGATCGAGGTCGCCGCGCCCGCCGGGGAGGCCTCGTCGCCCTGGAGCTCGACGGTCATCCTGGTCCGGGTGACGACGGCGACCGGTGCGACCGGCTGGGGCGAGGCGCCGACGACGCTGATGACCCACCCCGTTCGGGCCTCCGTCCCCGAAGTCGCCCGCTTCTACGAGGGGCGGGAGCTCCAGGCGCACGCCGCGGCGTTCCGGGAGTTCGAGCGCTACTCGTTCTACCGCGCGCGTTCGATGGAAGCGACGAGCGCGCTCTCGGCGGTGGACATCGCCTGCCACGATCTCCTCGGGCGGGAGCTGGGCACCCCGGTCGCGACGCTGCTCGGGGGCGCGATCCGGGACCGCGTCGGAGCCTACGCCAACGGGTGGTACTCCGACTGCATCGAGCCCACCGAGTTCGCGGCGAGGGCGCGCGCGATGGTCACCGCGGGGTTCCGTGCCCTCAAGTTCGATCCGTTCGGCGCCGAGTACCGGACGCTCTCGCCGGAAGGGCTCGCCGACGCCGTGGCCCGCGTCGAGGCCGTGCGCGAGGCCGTCGGCGACTCGGTCCGCCTGCTGATCGAGTACCACGGACGGTTCTACCCCGAGGCGGCCGTCCGGGCCGGGCGGTCGCTCGAGCGGTTCGACCCGGCGTTCGCGGAGGAACCCGTGCTGCCCGAGCTGAGCGACGCCCTCCGCGGGTTCCGCCGCCAGGTCCGCACCCCGGTCGCGCTCGGCGAGCGGCTCCTGACCGCGGCCGACTTCGAGAGCTTCCTCGCGCGGGGGCTGGTCGACATCCTCCAACCGGATCTCACGAACTCGGGCGGGTTCACCTACGGCCGGGAGATCGCCGGGGTCGCGGCCGCCCGCGGGGCTCCGGTCGCGTACCACAACGCGTTCGGGCCGGTCCAGACCGCCGCCACGCTCCAGATGGACGCGGTGCTCCCGACGTTCTTCCTCCAGGAGAGCTTCGAGGCGAGCTGGCCGGCCTGGAAGCGCTCGCTGGTCACGGGCTACGCGATCGAGCGCGGCGAGTTCCGCATCCCGACGGGTCCCGGGCTCGGGATCACGGTCGACGAGAAGGCGGTCGAGCGGTTTCGATCCGAGGCGATGGAGCCGATCGGGCCGGAGCCTCCGTGGGTGATCGCCGGCACGTGGGCCCGACGGGCGTCGACCGAAACGACCACGCCGGGCGCGGCGGCGCCCTCGGGGCGCCTCCGACGCCGCAGTTCGGGGACGGCGCGTTCTAGCCGCCGAGCGCGTTGATCGTCACGTTGACCCCCGCGGAGAGCCCCGGGGAGTTCGGCAGGGTGACGAACACCATGAGTCCCCCGTCGATCCCCTCGGGGTTGTAGATGAAGGAGTCCACCTCGTAGGGGAGCGGCGGCAGCGTCTGCTGGAGCGTGAACGGCGGGCCGACCTGCACCGAGTAGAGCGTGTGGTTGTTGGTGTCGAGGTTGAGGATCGGGATCGGCAGGTTGACGGTCGAGCCGGCGGCCGACGAGTACGGCAGGTTGTAGCCGATGCCCGACATGCAGAACGGGCTGGGTCCGAACCACGGGTAGCCGGTCGCGTTGGTCCCCTGCAGGATCGTGACGCACACGACCTGGATCTTGACCGGCGCCGCGGGTCCGGACGCGGGGACCCGCAGCACCCCGGCCGCGACCAGGCCGAGCAGGACGACCAGGAGCCCGACGGCGATGAGGACCGCGAGGGTCCACTTCTGCCGACGGCCCAGCTTCCTCACGGATCGCTCCTACCGCTCGAGATGGTCGGCGGGGTCAGGTAAACCCTCCGACCGGTCCGAACCCCGCTCCGCCGCCCGGCTCGGTCGTTCCGGGAGCGTTCAGGCGAGGGGAGGGGCCAGCGAGGCGACGGGGATCGTCGCGAGCAGCGTGCTGGGGTTCCCGATGTAGGTCAGGTAGATGGTGCACGCCCCGACCGTGGTGAAGCACCAGGGCGGGGCCCCGTGGTAGTCGTCCCCGTCCGGGCACGGCTCGCCGCTGTAGCCGGGCGCGCAGTCCTTGGCGTTCCCGCTGTAGTCGAGCGGGTAGTTCCCCTTGTGGATGTAGAGGATGAAGGTGTCGCCGTTCTCGAGGATCGCGGTCTGGTCGGAGTTGATCGGGACGAAGAGGCAGAGCCGGTTGTACGCCGTGTCGTCCGAACCGCCGTACCCCCCGACCTTGAGCGTCGCGCAGTACCCGAGGAGCGGGGACCCGGCCGGCGCCGACCCGCCCGATCCGGTCGTGCCGGGGATCCAGGTCATGTTCGCGAGCGTTCCGCTCACGAGGGTCGTGGTCGGACCGCCGGTCGAGGCGTTGCTGCAGATGAACGTGAGATCGATGTCGGTGAGCGGGATGACGGCCGGGCTGTGGGTGGCGACGATGATCTGGGTCGTGTTCATGAGCGAGTACGTGGCGTCCGCGCCGCTGCACGGGCTGCAGTCGGTCCCGTCGCCCCAGACGGGGTTGCTCCCGCCCGAGCGGATGAGGAACGTGACCGTCGGCGACGCGGGCGGCGTGTAGATCCGGAACGTCCACAGGATCGTGCCCGCGACGATCGTGATCGCGAGCATCAGGATCGTGCCGATGATCGGCGAGACGGCCCGGCGACCGGTACGGCGCCAGCGCCGGCGACCCCGCATAGTGAGTATAAATCCGCATCGCGATGTTATCAACCTTGCGCTGCTGGATTGATTTTCCACCGCCGGGGAGACGCGCGCGATCGGGGGCGACAGCCGCCAGGGAGGATCGAACTCCCGACCTGCTGATTACAAATCAGCCGCTCTTCCGGCTGAGCTATGGCGGCACCCGCTGCGGCCGGGTGTCGCGCTTCGCGGCTTAAGCCGTGCGCGGTCCACCGGACCCGCTCACGCGGGTGTTCCTTCGGCCTTCGCCTCGATCGGGGGCCGGGCCGGCACCGCCGGCGGCGTCGCCGCGACCGAGCGGACCATCGGGAGCGGGGTTCCGCCGCCGGGGATGCCGTTCCCCCGGGGGTCGTCCCGGCGGAAGCGGCGGAGCAGCCAGAACCGGACGTCCTGGTGGTACATGTTGCCGTAGGGGCAGGCCCCGACGCAGTCGCCGACCCCGCAGCACTTGCTGCTGCGGTACTCGCCCTTGGTCCGGAAGTAGAGCGGCATGTCGACCAGGCCGACCGGGCAGGCCTTCGCGCAGTCGAACGTCGTGCACGCCTGGCAGACCTTCTTGTCCTTGACCTTGAGGCGGAAGAACCCGACCTTCGCGAACGGGGCCGAGAGCGCCCCCCAGTGGCAGAACCCCGTGGTCGCGCAGCTGTACGATCCGATGAACGGCGTGGTCACGAACATCGCGAACCAGACGCCGCCGAAGTACAGCTCGACCGGGAGCGGGAGCGCCGCGACGTCGAGGGCGCCGTTGGCGACCTGGACCGGGGGGACCCAGCGAAGGAGCGAGAGCGCCGAGATCGCGAAGAGCGAGACGAGCGCGACGCCCGAGGTGACGAGGTAGGCGGTCGAGAGCCGGCTCCCGAGGAAGTACTTCCCGACGCGCGAGGACTGGTTGAACCCGCGCATCTCCGTCATCCCCGTCCCCTGGTACATCAGCGCCGCGCCGCACATCACCGAGCAGATCGCCTTGCGGCCGAAGAGGACCGAGAGCACGCCGACCAGGACGTACATCAGGACGATCGCGAGGAAGATCCCGGACTGGAACGGTCCGCCGGAGCGGAGCCCGAACCCCCAGCCGATCAGCGGGACCGCGGCGAGCCACTTCGCCTGGATCAGGGGCGTCGAGGACGCGACCGACGGGACGTAGATCGCCGCGAGCGCGAACGCGGCGATCGTGAGCCCGAGGCGGATCTTCTGGGGGCGCTCGCGGGTCTCGTAGGCCTTGAACGCGACCAGCGGGCCCATCGTGAAGCCCAGGAGCACCAGGAACCAGGCCGAGGCCATGATCGCGGCCCCGAACCAGAGCCCGTCGTAGAGGGCGGTCCCGACGCCGGTGAGCGTCGCGCCCGAGTGCGGTACGAACGGGATGTACTGGAGGAACGTCGGACCGGCGATCTGGTAGTCGAGGAGCGCGCCGAGGAAGAACTCCCCGAGGAAGGCGAAGAGGAGGAACAGGAAGATCGAGAACGGGCGAAGGAGCCACGCGACCCGCTCCCGCGTCGGCTCCGGCCGGGCGCCGAGGGTCGCGACCGCGGCGAACGCGAGCTGGACGATGACCGACCCCGCCAGGACCCAGGCCGAACCCTCGAATCCCCACAGGAACCAGCCCATCGCGGTGAGGAGGGCCGCGAGCGGCCAGAGGGAGAGGATCGCCAGATCCCGCCGCGCGACCTGCTTGTTCCGGTGGAGGTACTGGAGCGAGACGACGAGCATCGCGGCGACGAGCCCCGAGCCCGCGACCGTCAGCGCGAGACCCGCGGCCCCGCCGTGGACGAGGGTCGGAGTCAGAGCGACCAGTGCGGCCTGGGCCACCACGAGCGCCCGCAGGTACGCCGGTAGCCCTCCGCCCTGGACCAGGGCCAGCCCGACGATCTCGGTCGCCACCACGAGCAGGAAGAGCGGCGAGAGCACCCCGGAAAGCGCGCCGGGGACGCCCGCCGGCGCGGCCAGCCCTCCGCCACCGGCTCGAACGAGAGTCAGCACGACCGCGAGGGGAACGTCGAGGGCCGCGAGGCCGGTGACCCACAGCGCCCACCGGGGGACCGCGGGACGTCCCGCCCCGGGCGGCGGACCGCCGGGCGACGATCCCTCAGAAGACGTCGAGGTCGGCATCGCTCCCCCCCTCTTGGTCCTCGTGATCCGGTGGGACGATCAGCGTCCCGTCGTAGGTCACGTTGCTCAGCCGGTTGACGTCGGACGTGATGAAGTTCGAAGGCAAGGGGGAGAGCGTCGCGCCGCACGCGAGCCAGTAGGTGAACTCGAGCACCCAGGTCGCGTTGTAGA
>JASIBA010000070.1 GCA_030041735.1 Thermoplasmata archaeon
TGGGTTCCGGCGAGGGCCGAGACTCGATCTACTTTGCCCGGCTCGGCCTCCGGGTCGTAGGCGTGGATATCTCGAGCGTGGGGGTACGCAAGGCGGAGCGACGCGCGTCACGGCTGAGGTCCAAACCTCGCTTTCAGGTAGGGGATATCCGGACCTACCAACTCAGCCGCCGATGGGATGTGGTGTTTTCTTCGGGCGTTCTGAACAACCTCCCCCGCCGAATCCGAGGGGCCCGATTTGAGCACTTCAAGGCGAACACTGTGCCGGGGGGCATCAACGCCATGAACGCGGACGTAGAGAAGCCGTACATCCCGCCCCAGACGACGAATCCCCACGCGTCTCCGTTTCGCTCGGGGGAGCTCTTGGGCTACTACTGGGACTGGGAAATCCTGGACTCCGGACAGGGGGAGTTCGTCTCGACCGCGAGCGGCATTCCGCACCGGAAGGCCATGGACATGGTGATTGCGCGGAAACCTCCCCCCTCTGCGTAGCACTTCCTGCCCGGCGGTGCCGTGCGTACCAGCCGCGCCGACACATCATGGCGGGCTCCGGAGGACGAGCCCGGACGGTCCCCCGAACCGGGGTCGCGACGCCATCCCCGGGGCCGTACGGCGACCAAAAGCCATCGGTGGAGCGCCCTCTTCTGAGGATCCCTACTCGAACAATGCTTCCAAGGTTCCTGACCCCAGGGATCACCGGACCCACGCCGACGGGCTCCTCCGACCATCTCGTCACCGCGGCGTGGGCGGACGGGGAACGGATCGGGGTTTCCGGCGGGCGCGGGGGCGGACGTATCGCTGGACGAGCGCGACCAGCGCTTGACTCTCCGTGAGATATCGGCGTGCCTCGGCGCGGCTCTGGAAGACATCGCTCGCAGCCTTGCCACCGGCTTCGTCGCCGTACATCGCGAGCGCTCGCCGATCTGCGAGCTCGGCCGAGAGCTCGAGCACCTGCGGAAGACGCCGGCGGAACCCCGCGGGAAGGTCGGCGGTGATGGTCCGAAGGACGGGCCCGACGTCGTGTCGCTTGGGCACCTCGAACGCCATCGCCCGGAGGAGGGCTTTCAGAGCGAGCTCGACCGCCTCCTGACAGAAACGAAGCGTATCCGGCCATCGACGCTCGCGATAGGCCCGCTCCGCGTCGCCCAGGCGTGACGCAGCCCGACTGAGCTGGTCTTCGGCGAGCCGGCCGAGGTTCACAGCTCCCGGACCTCGCCCAGCCGCGCACCGGGACTCAGTTGCCAGTACGGGGCGCCGTCGGCCGGCACGATGCGACGGGCCCCGCGCGCCCGGAGCTTCCGCGAGAGCCCGCTCAGAACACCGGAAAGGAGCTGCGACGGGTCGTAGAGGATCACGGCGTCCTGCGTCATGTCCAGGAGGATGGGTGGCTCGGCGCGAAGCTCCTCGACACTCGTCGGAACGAACTGGGCCGCATGCCATGTTCCCGGCCCGCCCATCGGGCGCGACGGAGGCCCTCTCAAGTCGTTCCGGAGTTCCCGGATCTCCTCCAGCCGAGCGGCCGGCCGGCCGGGCATCGGATCCGCCACGACGAGCAGGTCCACGTCGCTGTCAGCGGAGTGATCGCGGCGCGCCGCGGAACCGAAGAGGCCGAGCCCCCGGAGTCGTGGTCCGTAGAGTTGGAGCGCCCCGGCCGTCGCCCCCACGAGCGTCGGATAGAACGACTCGGTGCGGAAGGATGCGAGAGGATCGGGAACCGGATGCTCCGCTCCCCAGCGAGCGTCGAGCGCGACGTACGAACCCCGGGCGACTCGGGCAAGCCAGCCGGCCCGAGCGAGCCGCGACAGGGTCAGCGGAATCGGCGAGCGACCCTCGGCCAGAGCCTCCGAGGCCTCGGTCGGCGTGAAGGGACGCCACCGAAATCTCTCCTGAAGCCGGAAGAACGGTCGCGCGAGCGAACGGCCAATCCACATTTCCTATTCAGATATTATATCCGTTCTTGATATTATAGCTCGTGGGAAGCCTCAGCTCGACACGTGGCCGGGGCTAACGCCCCGGCGATTTCTCGCCGGAGCGGCCAGGGCGCGGTAGTAAGCCCCATCCTCGTCCGTGCCAGGGGTTGCTCGTACCCGGCTACGGAAGTCGACTGTCACCAGCCCGTCAGGGTCGTACGGCATGGACTGACGAATCGAGACCATCAGGGTGCGGACCTGATTCTGGAGCCGAATCGCTTCGTCCATACGTTGTTCACGGACCGCCGTCCGCAAATCGTTGGAAGCACGCTCCGAGCCGTCGATCCCCGCTCGCAGAACCTGATCTGCGATTTCCGAGTTCGTCGCGTCTAGCGCGTCCTGCCCGGGCGGCATGACGCGCACAGGGTCCGGATTCGACGTCATCTAATCTCCAGAGGTCGGATTTGACCTCCCAACCTTCTTCTCGAGGATCACGAGGTAGTCGCGAAGGATGTCGAGAGCTTCGCGGCTTGTACGGATCTTCGCGTAGAACCCGTTCGTCTGGATCACCTCGAAGCCGATGGTCTCCGGCGGCGGGGTGACAGGCGTACCTGGCGGGCTCGGCACGGGTGCGGCGTGGACGGGGACGGCGGGCCCACCCGGCGAGGGACCATCGTGGCCCCCCACCGAACTCGGAAGCGATATCGACCGCTCTCGAAACTCGGACGCATGCA
>JASIBA010000071.1 GCA_030041735.1 Thermoplasmata archaeon
TTCGAGGTGCCCGACCTCGACGGATTCCTCGGCACGGTTCGCGCGAAGGGGGTGCGCGTCGCGAAAGAGCCGTACCGGCTCGCGGGCGGCTCGTCCCGGATCGCGTTCATCCTCGACCCGAACGACGTCTGGATCGAGCTCATCGAGCGCGCGGCCCCGGCCGGCTGAGCGCGACCGTGGCCGGAGCTCCCGACGCCCGGGCCGCCGAGGTCCACCGGCGGGCGCTCGGGGCCGTGTTCGAGGCGACGTTCTTCGTCCGGTTCGCCTTTGGCATCACGCTGGCGGTCTTCGCGACGTACCTGGCCGGCCATGCCAGCGGCGACCTCACCGCGGGGGACACTGCCCTGGTGGGGCTCGTGACCGCCATGGCGTCGGTCGGCGAGTTCACGACCGTCCTCCTGTCGGGGCTCGTCGCGGACCGCGTGGGCCGGTTCCCCGTCCTGTTCGGCGGGATGGCGGGCGCGGCCGGGCTGTTCGCGCTCGTCGCCACGACGCGGAACGCCATCGAGCTGGGCGCGATCAACTTCCTGTTCGGGATCTCGAGCGGCGCGATCCTTGCCTCGACGCTCGCGGTCATCGCCGACCGCTCGGGCTCGTACGAGCGGGGCTTCGAGATGGGCCGCTTCGACGCGATGAACCTGGCGGGCTGGCTCGGGGGCTACGCGTTCGGGATCGCGATCCTCGGGCTCCTGCCGGTCTCGTCGCTCGGCTGGACGTTCGCGCTCGGGGCCGGGATCCTCGTCCTGGGGCTCGCGGTCGCGGCGACGCTGGCGCGCGGTCTCCCGCGGGGACCGACCGCGCCGGGCGTGCCGCCCGGCCAGATCCTCCGGCAGGCGTTCCGCCGGAGCGTGCTGCTGGTCACGCTCCCGTGGCTCGTGATCTACATGCTGATCGGCTACGTGCTCGTCTTCTTCGGCTCCGCCGCGAAGTCGACCGGCTACCCGCTGCTCTACATCGCGCTCGCGATCGGGGCCGGCGGGGCCCTCCTCGTCCTCTCCCAGCCCCAGTTCGGGCGGCTCGCGGACCGGCACGGTCGGATGCGGCTCATGACCGTCGGCGTGACGGGGTTCGTCGGCGTGATGATCTTCGCCTCGCTGCTCCTCGCCTACGGCCCCCTCATCCCGCTCCTCGTCGGGGTCGGAGCGAGCGGGCTGGCCGCGCTCGCCTACGGCCCGGCCGCGCTCGCCGCGCTGGCCGACCTCGCCCAGACGCTCAGCCGCGCCACGACGATGGCGATCTATTCGCTGACGATCTCGCTCGGCATGGTGCTGGGCCTGGTCGGAGCGACCCAGCTCCAGGACCGGCTCGGCAATCCCGGGCTCTACGTGTTCTTCGGCGCGGTGGCGGTCGCGCTCGTCGCGCTGACCCTCGCCCGGGTCCGCGACGCGCGACAGGTCGCGTCGACGCCGATCACGATTCCGGCTCGATGACGACGTGCTTGAGGACCGGGAACTCCGCGCGGAGCGCCGCCGTGACCTCGTCGATGGTGACCTCGAGCTGATCGGTCGTGAGTCCGTCCTGGAAGTTGATCCGCAGCGCGAGGAGCGCATCCTCCGGTCCGAGGAGCATCGACTGGAGGCTCCGCACCTTCGCCACGTGCGGGTTCGCCTGGACGAGCTCGAGCATCCGGCGGGCCTGCGCGGGCTCCATCGCCCGCCCGACCAGGTACTCCCGGCTCTCGGACGAGAGGAGGAACCCGGCCGCGATCAGGATCGCGCCCTCGGTCATCGCGCCCACACCGTCGGCGACCGGGCTGTGCGTCTGCTGCACGATCGCCAGGCTCGCGAACGCGGCGAAGCTGGCGCCGACGGTCACGAGGTCGCCGTACACGATCGCCTTCAGGCCCTGGTTCGCGCTCCGCAGAAGGTCCCGGAGCGTCATCCGCGAGAGCCGGAGCTCGCGGAGCGTGAACAGGATGCTCGCGACGCTGACCACGAGGGTGGCGGCGACGACGAGGAGCCCCTCGAGGATGTAGTGGATCGGCCGCGGATCGAGGACCTGGTCGATGCCGTCGATGAGCACGAGGACGCCGGCGACCGTGAACGTGACCACGATCGAGACGAACGCCCAGAAGAACCGCTCCTTCCCCCGGCCGAACGGGTGCGCGAGCGAGGCCGGGAGCCGGGAGAGGTAGAGGCCCCAGAGGAGGAGCCCGCTCCCCACGATGTCGGTGAGCGTGAAGATCGCCTCCGCGAGCACCGAGCGGCTCCCGCCGAGGATCGCGACGGTCAGGTTGACCGCGAACAGCGTCCCGTTGAGCAGCAACGTCGCGAGGATGATGACCTGCGGACGCATCGGATCCCGGAATCCCCCCGGGCCGGCCCGGTACCGGTGCGCCTCGATTAAGCGTTCCTACGGCGGCGGACGGCGGTCGCTCGCCGGGCCGCGCGCCAACCGTTAAATCGCTCGGTCCGGTGCATCCGCCCGGAGGCCCCATGAGCGAGCCGGCGGCCCAGACGATGCAGCAGACCCCGATGACCACGTCCCCGGCGCCCGCGGCCGGGGACCGCTACCCGCGCCCCGCGCTCTCGCAGCTCGGGCTCAGCCCCGGGAAGAGGACCCGCCTGAAGCGCCTCCTCTACGACCATGGGCCCGGGGGCGGAACGCTCCTCGTGCTCCCGATCGACCAGGGCCTCGAGCACGGGCCGGTCGACTTCTTCGACAACCCGGACTCGCTGGATCCCACCTACCAGTACAACCTTGCGCGCGACGGCCACTTCAGCGCGATCGCGCACCACATCGGCCTGGCCGAGAAGTACTACCACCAGTATGCCGGGGAGATCCCGCTGATCCTGAAGATCAACGGGAAGACCAACATCCCGTCGGACGCGGAGGCGTTCAGCGGACTCACCGGGACGGTCGAGGACGCGGTGCGGCTCGGGGCCGACGCGGTGGGCTACACGCTCTACGTCGGCTCACCGGCCCAGGACCGGGACTTCCATCAACTCATGGAGGTCCGCAGCGAGGCCGAGCGCCTCGGGATGCCGCTCATCGTCTGGGCGTACCCGCGCGGCGAGGCCGTTGCCAAGAAGGGCGGGCGCGAGAGCCTCTACGCGATCGACTACGCGGCGCGCGTGGCGACCGAGCTCGGAGCGGACATCGTGAAGGTGAACTATCCGGTCGCCTCACCGAAGGACGCGGACAGCCCCCCGCCGTACTCCACCCTGAAGATCTCGCCGGAAGCGGCGTTCCACAAGGTCGTCCAGAGCGCCGGCCGGACCCTCGTGATCGTTTCGGGTGGGGAGAAGGTGAGCGACCCCGAGCTGCTCGCCAAGGCGCGAGCGTCCCTGCACGCGGGGGCGACGGGGATCATCTTCGGGCGGAACCTCTGGCAGCGGCCCCGGGACGACGCACTCGCCATCACGCGCCAGTTCCATGCGATCCTCCGGGAGTACGCGCAACCCCTCGCCTAGGGCCCCGGTCCGCCTGTACATCGTCCTCGAAGGCGAGGACCATCCGAAGGCGTGCACCGGCCGTCGGCTGCTCCACCGGCGCCTCGCGACCCGACCCGACGGGAGCGGGGCTCGTCCGATCGTCCTCGATCCGCACGCGACGCGGCCGTTGAGCCCGAGCGACGCCGCGCTCGCCGCGCGGGACGGGATCCTCGCGGTCGACTGCTCGTGGAATCGGCTCGCCCGCCGCGGCCGGCTCCCCGACGGTCCCCGCGGGATCGATCCCGCGGCGCCGCACCGCCGACTCCCGATCCTGATCGCGACCAACCCGCAGCACTTCGGCCGGCCGACCGAGCTCAACACCGTGGAGGCGCTGGCGGCCGCGACCTACCTGCTGGACCGCCGCGACCAGGCCCGTTCGCTCCTCGAGGGTTTCCGCGGCGGTCTCCCCTTCCTCGACGTCAACCGGGAACGGCTCGAAGCGTACGCCGGCGCCCGGGACGCGGAGGCCGTACGGGTCGTCGAGCGGCGACTCTTCGGCGGCGCTCCCGAGGGTTAATCCCCGTCGACCGGCGGGAAGCGCTTCCCCTCCGTCGGCAGATGCTCCACCTTAAGGTCGGCGACCGACGAGACCGGGCGGTCGAGCGGGACCCGCGCGAGCAGCACGCCGCCGTAGCGCTCGTAGATCCGCGTCGAGTGCAGCGTGAGGCAGCGGCCGTCGTAGAGGGGCTGGCCGGTCAGCTCCGCGTCGTGCCCCCGCAGGAAGAGCGCGAGGTGCGCGGCGGCGAGGAAGCGCGTGAGGTCCTCGCCGGTCCACGGACCCGAGACCCCGCGGCGGCTCCGCGATCGGTCGCACTCGGCCCAGACGATCTCCGCGAGGCGATCGTCGTCGGCGTGGTCGAGGTCCGCGCGCCAACGCGGTCCGAGGGCGCCGCGCGGAAAGCCCGCGTGCGCGAAGTAGACGCCGTTGGCGCTCGCGGCGGCGAGCGGTCCGCGCTCGAGCAGGGCGAGGAAGCGGACGTAGCGGCGGATCTGCGGCCCCCAGAGCTGGTCGATCTCCTCGGGGAGGGTCTGGGGGATGACCGGGATCCGTCGGGTCGTCTCGTGGTTGCCCTGGAGCAGGAACACCCGGTCGGGGTAGCTCGCGGCGAGCCCCAGCAGGACCCCGGCGTTCGCGACGGACCCCTCACCGCAGTCGACCGGGTGCCGGTCGACGTAATCGCCGAGGCCGACGAGGAGCCGCGGGCCGCCCTCGGGATCGAGGAACCGGCGCTCGATCTCGAGGCTGGTGCGCCAGTCGCCGTGCGTGTCGCCGAAGACCAGCGCCTCCGAGAAGCCGGTCGGGAGCTCGACGAACGCGGGGCGGACCGGCACGCTGCGCTCGAGCTGGTCGATCCAGCGGTCGGCGGACTCGGCGTCCATCCGCAGGATCTGCTCGGGGGTCGGGCGGTCGACCATCGCGCGCACCTCCTAGGAAGCGGGCCGGGATGCGGGGGGCCGGAGTTCCCGGCGACCGGTCCCCCGGACCGGCACGCCCTTTGAACCGGCGCATGCCCTGGGCAACAGGGTCCTAAGCCCTGCCTCGGTGGCCCGGTCCGCACGCGCGGACCGATTGGCCGAGCTGGAGCACCCCCGCACAGCAAGGAGAACGCGCGCCGCGGAGTAGCCCCGGCAGGAGTTCCGGCCGGCGGGGTCGCGGTCCGCCGCGGCGTTCGAACCTGCGTCGCGAGATCCAGAGTCTCGCATGATTGGCCACTACACCACGGGGCTACGCCCGTCTCGAGCGTCGGTGCGTTGATAAACGTTGGCCCGGGCCGGGCGCTCCGGGCGACCGGTCGGCCCGACGGCGGCCTCGACCCCCCGTCCTGCCCAAATACGTCGAGAGGGTCCGACCCCGGCCCATGCCCGGGAGGACGCATGGCCGCGGGGGGGATCCACTCGTCACACGAGACGGGTTCGGGCAGCGGCGCGGCCCCGAGCGGCCTCTTCGGTAGGACCGCGTGGCGGTCCGTCGCGATCTACGCGGCGCTCCCGCTGGTGGTCGGACTCTCGATCGTCGCGACGGCCGGTCTCTCGCTCGGGAACTTCGCGAGCTACCTGCCCACGGCCACGGTCGACGTCTCCTATTCGTTCCTTCGGATGGCGGCGGCCTACGGGCTGTCCCTTGGTTTCGCGCTGGCCTACGGGTACTACGCGGCGGTCCACCGCACCGGCGAGCGGGTGATGATCCCGATCCTCGACATCCTCCAGTCGGTCCCGATCCTCGGCTTCTTCCCGGTCGCGATCATCTTCTTCGCCAGCCTCACGCCCAACAGCTGGCCGGGGCCGAACCTCGCCTCGGTCTTCCTCATCTTCACCTCGATGTCGTGGAACATGGTCTTCGGCGTCTACGAGTCGCTGAAGACGCTCCCCGCCGAGCTCAAGGAGGCGGCCGCGACGTTCCGCGTCCGCGGCTGGCTCCTCTTCCGCCGGGTGCTCTACCCGGCGACGATCAACCGTCTCGTCTACAACACGGTCCTCTCGTGGACCGCCGGCTGGTTCTTCCTGGTCGAGGCCGAGATCTTCTCGACGAACTCGTCGAGCAGCTCGAACGTGCTGCCCGGGATCGGCAGCTTCCTCTACTTCGCCTCGCTCGATCACAACACGGCGAAGTTCCTGGCCGGCATCTTCGTGCTGGTCATCGTCATCGCCGCGCTGGACTTCGCCCTCTGGCGCCCGCTCGGCCGCTGGGCCGAGCGGTTCCGCTACGACACGTCGCCCTCTGGCGAGAGCGACGGCGGCGGACCGGGCGTGGGGACGGCCTCGGGACCGAATCGCTTCCGCCGGGCCGCGGCGTACGTGACGCGGGGGGTGCGCACCGGGGTCTCCCGGATCAGCACGCCGTTCGTCCAGCTGGCGGCGATCACCGTGCGGCCGTCGAGCCCGGACAGTCGCCGGCGCGTCGCGCTCGGCTACGTGGGGATCGGGGCGGTGCTGGTCGTCGCCTGGATGTTGGTGATCGCGATCGGGGTCGGGCTGTTCGACGTCTTCACCGGTCCGATCCGGCCCGGGGTCCTCCACCAGATCACGCTCCTCCCGCTCGCGATGGGCGCGTCCGCGCTCCGGGTCGTCGGCGCGTACCTGCTCTGTCTGGCGATCTCGCTGCCGCTGGCCATCCACTTCTCGCGCTCCGGAGCGAGCTCCCGGGTCGGGATGCCGATCGTCGAGGTGGTCGCGTCGTTCCCGGCGACCGCGCTGTTCCCCGTGATCATCTTCGAACTGATCCCGTTCATCTCGGCCGAGGGGGCGGCGGTGCTCATGCTGATGACCGGCATGATCTGGTATCTCTTCTTCAACGTCCTCTCGGGGCTCCGGGGCCTGCCGCCGGATCTCGAGGAGGCGTCGCGCTCCTTCGGCGTGAAAGGACGCGCGTTCTTCATGCGCGTCCTCTTGCCCGGGATCTTCCCCGCGCTGATCACCGGGTCGATCACCGCGTTCGGCGGGGGCTGGAACACTCTGATCGTCGCCGAGTACCTGCACGGCGCGGGCTCGCAGACGCTCAACCTGTTCGGGGTGGGTCAGGCGATCGACGTCGGGTACGCGCTCCCGAACCACGAAGGCTGGCCGCTGATGGCCGCGGCCGTGCTCACGCTGGTGGTGACGGTCGTGGCCATCAACGAGCTCATATGGAAACCCCTCTACCGGCGGGCCGTCGAGAAGTACCGGTACGACTGACCGGCGATCGACCCACGGGCCGAGGTCCACCGCGATGGCGCTGATCCGCGTCGAGCACGTCGACAAGTCGTTCGCCGGTCGGCACGGCTCGATCAGCATCATGCACGACATCTCGTTCGACGTCAAGGACGCCGACTTCGTCGCGATCGTCGGCCCGTCGGGCTGCGGCAAGTCGACCCTCCTACGGCTCATGCAGGGACTGGACCACCCCACGGCCGGCCAGATCTTCTTCCGGGACCAGCCGGTGACGACCGTCTGCTCGAAGATGGCGATGGTGTTCCAGAGTTTCGCCCTCCTCCCGTGGCTCACGGTGTCGCAGAACGTCGCGTTCGGGCTGGAGGCGCTCCAGTGGACGCCCGAGCGGATCAAGGCGCAGGTCGAGCGCTATGTCAGCGCCACCGGTCTGGACGGGTTCCAGGAAGCGTACCCGCGCGAGCTCTCCGGCGGCATGCGCCAGCGGGTCGGCCTCGCCCGCGCCCTCGCGGTCGAACCGACGGTGCTGCTCATGGACGAACCGTTCAGCGCGCTCGACGCGCTCACCGCGGAGGGTCTCCGGGAGGAGATCCTGCAGCTGTGGCAGGACCCCGAGCTCCCGCCCGAGGCCGTCGTCCTGGTGACGCACAACATCGAGGAGGCGATCCAGCTGGCCGACCGGATCATCGTGCTCTCGCGCCGCCCGTCCCACGTGCTGTCGATCGTGAACGTCGATCTGCCGCGCCCGCGGGACCGAAAGTCCGCCGCGTTCTACGACCTCACCGACCGGGTCTACTCGCTGATCACCGAGGGCGGAACCGCGCCGACCGCGCCCGCCGCGTCGGCGCAAGAACCGCTCGCGCGATAAAGGTTATAGGAACCGGACCGCTTCGCGGGGACCTAGGACCGTTCGTGCCGACCTCCTACCCGAAGTGCAGCCCCACGGAGATGCAGGGGCTGCTGGTACTGGTGAACGCCCACAAGGGCTCCGAGGACGTCGCCCTGCTGGCGGATGACCTCGATCTGGAGATCGACGAGATCCTCCCGGCGCTCGACTTCGCCGAGGTCCTCGGGCTCGTGAAGGTCCGGGAGGGACGAGCGACGTTCACGGAGCTCGGGCAGCGCTACATGGCGAGCTCGATCCGGGAGCGCAAGAACATCCTGCGCGAGCAGCTGAAGCGGACGACCCTGTTCCGCACGCTCCTCCGGGCGCTCGAGGGATCGCCGGGCCGGCGGCTCACCGACGAGCAGCTCCTCCAGATCGTATCGGTCACCGCCGCGACGGCGGACGAAGCGGTCCAGAACATCGTGAACTGGGGACGGTATACGGGGTTGTTCCGCTACGACCCCGAGCAGCACCTGCTGGTCGCCGTCCGCGCCGCGCCGGCCGCCCAGAAGCCTCCCGCGGGCAACCGACCGCCGCCGTCGGGTCCGGTGGCCCCCGAAACGTCCGGGGGCCGACGGCCGGCTCCGAAGGACGCGAGCGGCGAGGCGGCGGCCCCGCCGGTCGCGACGGCGCCGGCATGAACGGCGCGTTCCGCCACGGCTAAGGCACGTTTGGACCGTCGGGGGCCATGAGCCCCGTCCGCATCGCGGGCATCCCGGGCAGCCTCCGAAAGAACTCGTACTCCCGGGGCCTCCTCGACGCGGCCGTCGAGCTCGTGCCGCCCGACACCTCGATCGAGATCCTGGACATCGCCGGCTTCCCGCTGTTCAACCAGGACCAGGAGGCCTCCCCGCCCCCGAACGTGATCGCCTTCAAGGAAAGGATCCGGGCGGCCGACGCCGTCCTGTTCTCGATCAACGAGCACAACTACTCGTTCTCCGCCGCCGAGAAGAACGCGATCGACTGGGCCTCCCGGCCCTACGGCACGAGTGCGTGGGAGGGGAAGCCGGCCGGTCTGATGAGCGCCTCCGTGGGCATGATGGGCGGAGTGCGAGCCCAGCTCGACCTGCGGCATTCGATGGTCTTCCTGAACATGTTCCCGATCAACCGGCCCGAAGTGATCGTACCGTTCGCCGCGAAGGCGTTCGACGCCCAGGGCAGGCTGATCGACGAGAACGCGCGCAAGTTCATCGCCGCGCACCTGGTCGAGCTGGTCCGCTTCACGCGCGTCGTCCGGGGCGACCGCTAGGACCCGGCGCGCGTGCCGAGGGTGCGACATTTCCAAAGGGGTTAAGCCGCCACCGACCTCCCCCGCCCCCGCGGGCACGTAGATCAGCGGAAGATCGCTGCTTTCGCAAAGCAGAGGTCGGGGGTTCAAATCCCCCCGTGTCCACTTCCATGGGTCCGCGGGATCGGCGGGGCGCGGGACGCACGGCGTCCGGGGCGCCGGGGACGAGCGCGGTCAGCCCGCGACTGGCACGCCGAACACTTCCCGGGCGAACGCGTCTCTCATCCTTCGGTCGTGCTTCATCTCCGCGAAGTCCGTTAGGATGCTGCCGGTCCAGGAAAGCGTCCGGGCCAAGAATTCCTCGAGGTCCACTTCAACGACCCTGACGATCTCGTTGGGGTGGGTCGACTGCGCCGCCACTCTTCTGCAGTTCCGCGCGAGGTACCAGCAAGACATCCAGCGCGTCACCGACCAGGCTCGCTCCGTGCTCAGCAGCTTCCAGTCGCGAGAGACGCACCCGGTCTCCTCCCGCAGCTCCCGCTTTGCTCCTTGGAGCGGCGTCTCACCGTACCTCGCCCTTCCTCCCGGCAGCCCCCAGTACCATCCGCGGATCCCGGGTTGCCGTTCCCGGGTCACCAAGAGTTTTCTTCCGACCGTCGCGACGATGTTCACGCTGGCCGGTCTCCACACCGTTTCGTAGGTCACGACGCGGCCGTCGTACATCTTCTGGGGAAACTGGTAGACGGAGTAGACCCGGCCTTTGTACACGCGCTTCGCGTTCTTGGGTGGCTTCGCCCAAGGTCGGATCTGCGACTTGTGCTGTTTCATCTGCTCCCGCCCTCGCGGTACCTTCGGGACCCGGGTCACGTGACTCCGCGTATTGGCCGTTTGGGAAGAGCGGGGGAGCCGGTGATGCCCGTGTCCATCTCAAAACTTGCATCGCACTCCCCCGCGTCCACTCCTTCCGAGGGTCGGAATCTCCAAGTTCGCGGGCCGGGGCGGGGGTCGGTCGCTCCCTTGAAACACGGTCTGCCTCTCCCACGCCAGCGGGGCTAGGCGGGGGGGAGACGGGACGCGATCGACCGGACCTGGTGGGCCACGGTCTTTAGCCCGTCGATGGGAATGCCCCACTCGAAGCGATTGACCTTGCGGAAGACGAATCCCGCTTCCGCCGGTCCGCTGGGCGTAGCCGAGCGTCGACGGTCTCGCTCGATGCAGACCGACAACGGCACTTTCAGCGTGAAGGACTCGTGCGGGAACGGGAGACGGGCCTCCAGGTCGCGAATCTGGCTCTTCCAATAGAAGCAGCCGTCGAAAATGACGGGAACACCCTGGGCGAGCCAGGGTCTCGCGACGCGCTCCAGGACGACGTTGCCTCGCAGGAACAGGGCGACGGAGCCCCCGTCCCAGTTCCGATCCGCGAGCCCGTCGAGGTGGACGACCTTCCCCTGCACGGTTCGGGCGAGCGCCTCCGCGACGGTGCTTTTCCCCGAGCCCAGCGGACCTCGGAGAATGACGTAGTAGCCCGCAGTCCGCTCCGATCGGCCGCGGCGCGGGCGACTCGTCCCCCCACTCCGGTGGCCCATCGCGGACGGGGAGTCCTCGGCGCTATATGCGAATCTCCGGGCCGGCTCATCGCCCCCGTCCGCGCTCACGAGTGCCTCTACCGGTCCACGAGGCCGCGGGAGGCGGGTTCCGACATCAGCGGACCACTCCCACCGCGTCGCCGATCCACCACAGCACCCAATCCTCGTCGAGCCAGTAATCGGCCTGCTCCTCGGTCTCGGTGAGGGGGATCGGGTGGAGTCCGGCCGCCTTCGCACGCTCGAACCGGGAACGAAGATCCTCTTCGGTCAAGGGGGAGAGCCCCTCCAGGATCCGTCGGAGCTGCGCGTGGATGCCCACGTCGAGGAGTCGGGCCGGATGTCGAACCAGGATCGCGAAGTGGTGCCGCCCGCTGACCTCCTCCACCCGAACCAGTTTCCACTCGAGCGGCTCCTTCCGCTCGCGCTGAAGCTCGGCCGCCGCGAGATTGCCGAGCGCGACCGCCACGGCGTTCTCGTCCGCCAGCCCGGGCCGAAGTCCGATGTCCAACTCGAACCCGCGCGTCACCGATCGCGCCGGACCCGCGCCGGCGCTCGGCCAGCGCGCCGGGACCCTTGACGCTTTCCTCGAGGACGCCGGGTCTCTGGCATCGCTCCGGGTCGAGGGCGGACGAGGGGGGGCTCTGCGACTATCGTAGGTGTAACCTAAAAATTAGGGGTACACATATATCCTCGGTCGGGCTGCTCCGGAACATGGAGCCGCTGCAGGAACTGACGCGTCGCCAATTGGACACGCTCCAGGCGATCGGCGGCCGGGAGACGGACGATCGGGGGGTCCCGCTGAAGCTGATCGCCTCCGCGTTGCGCATGAGCTCCCCCTCGGCGTTGGGCCACCTCACCCCGCTGGAGCGGCTGGGGCTGGTGGAGCGGTACCGGGGAAAGAGCCGGCTCACGACGAAGGGCCGCCGGACCCTGCTCGAATACCAGCGCCATCACCGCGTCGCGGAGACGCTGTTCGGGCGGCTGGGGCTCGCCCCCGCGGAGTCGTGCGCCGCCGCCCGCGAGATCGACCTCGCCATCTCCCACCGGACCGTCGAGGAGGTCTGCCGCGCGCAGGACCACCCGGCCGCGTGCCCCCACGGAGCTCCGATCGCCCCCTGTCGCACCGGCGCGGGCCGCGACTGAGGGACCATGACCGCGTCCGCCTCCCCCGGACCGTCGGACATGGCCCTGTCCCCGGTCCCCGCTCCTCGCCGGCACCGGACGCTCTTGATCGTCGTCGTGGCGGTGGTCCTCGTGGTCGCCGCCCTGGGAGGTACGTACGCCTACCTCGTCAGCGTGCCGCCGGCGCCGTGCGCGGGAGTGAACCTCGGGTTCAACGCCACCGGCACGTCGTCCACGACGTCACCGATCGCGACCCCTGCCGCGGCGGACGCCCCCCGGCCTGCGGTCGCCCCCAGCGTCTCTGACGCGGCCCCGTACGTCATCAACGTGGTCGCGGCCGAGAACTTCTGGGGCAGTCTGGTCTCGCAGATCGGCGGGAACTGGACCCACGTCACCAGCATCATCACCGACCCGAACACCGATCCGCACGAGTACGAGTCGAACGACTCGGACGCGAAGGCGATCGCCGAGGCGCAGTACGTCATCATCAACAACGTCGGGTACGACGACTGGGCCTCGGAGCTCGTGGCCGCGGACGGGGCCACGAACCAGACGATCCTCAACGTCGGGGACAGCCTCGCCGTGAGCGTCACCGGAGGGATTGTGACGGGGAACCCCCACCTCTGGTACAATCCGACCTACGTGAACGAGACGGTCGCCTGGATGCTCCACAACCTCACGACCATCGAGCCGCAGCTGACCGGCTACTTCACGGACAACTACGACAACCTCACGAAGTCGCTCGCATCGCTGTACGACGGGGTCGGGCTCATCAAGAAGGACTTCGCCGGCACGAAGGTGGCGGCCACGGAGTCGATCTTCGTGTACCTCGCGAACGCGACCGACCTCGACCTGGTCTCGCCGCCCGCCTTCATGGAGGCCGTCGCGGAGGGCAACGACCCGCCCGACCCGAGCGTCGTGACGTTCCAGTGCCAGCTGGACAGCGGGCAGGTCAAGGTGCTCGTTTTCAACGCGCAGACGGTCACGCCGATCACGACGAACATGAAGGCGATCGCCCAGGAGCACAACGTGACCGTGATGAGCGTCACCGAGACGATCGTGCCGCCCAGCGCCACGTTCCAGGAGTGGATGGGCGGCGAGCTGAACGCGCTCTTTGTCGCGCTCGACGCGGATCAGCTCGGTCAATGATCTCCGAGGGGCTGCCGCGGTCGCGGGTCGCCGGGCTCGGGTCCACGGGCCCCGTCGCCTGGGCCCGGCATCTGACCGTGGGATACCGGGGCCGTCCGGTGTGGACGGACGCGAACTTCGAGATCGAGCCCGGCGAGTTCGTGGCGGTCATCGGGCCGAACGGCGCCGGCAAGACGACGCTGTTCCGACTCCTGCTGGGGCTCCTCCGCCCGGCCGGCGGAGAGCTCGAGGTCTTCGGGGAGGCGCCGCGACGCGGGAACCCCCGCATCGGCTACGTGCCCCAGACCCACCTGGTCGACCGCGACACCAACGTCGAGGCGGTCCAGCTCGTCCGGCTCGCCTTCTCGGCGAACCGGTGGCTGCCCAACCTCACGCCGGGACAGCTCCGCTCCGAGCGCCAGGCGACCTCGGCCGCCCTCCGCTCCGTCGGGGCCTCCGAGATCGCGTCGAAGTCGCTCGGGGCGATGAGCGGGGGCGAACTCCAGCGGATCTTCCTCGCCGAGGCATTGGTGAGCTCGCCGGACCTCCTCCTCTTGGATGAGCCGCTCGCGAACCTCGACATCCGGCGCGCGACGGAGCTGGTCGAGCTGGTGCACGGCCAGGTGCAGACCCGGAACGTCGCGACCCTGCTCGTCGCGCACGACATCAATCCGCTGATCCGCCACCTCGACAAGGTGATCTACATCGCCAACGGGCACGTCGCGACCGGCCTGCCGAACGAGGTTCTGACCTCGGAACGGCTCTCCGATCTCTACGGCGTCCCCATCGAGGTCCTGCGGGATTCGCGGGGGAACCTCGTCATCGTGGGGGACCAGGACGCCCACCAGGATCCGGCCGCATGACGAGCTTCCAGTGGGTCTGGTGGAACTGGAACATCATCGAAGACCTGCGCTACATGTTCCAGTTCCAGTTCGTCCAGGACCTCTACGCGGCCGGCACCCTGATCGCGATCCTGGCCGGCGTCGTGAGCTATCTCGTGGTCCTGCGCCGCTCCTCGTTCGCGTCGCACGCACTGGGGCACGCGGGTTTCTCGGGGGCGGCGGGGGCCGTGCTGTTCGGGATCAACCCGTTCTACGGGCTGCTGGTGGCCACGCTCGCGTCCGGCAGCGGGATCGCGGTGCTCGGACAGCGGGCGTCGCATCGGGACGTCGAGATCGGCACGGTGCTGGCGTTCATGCTGGCCCTCGGCCTGCTGTTCCTCGCCTTCTACAACGGCTACGCGACCGAGGCGTACTCGATCCTCTTCGGGGAGATCGTCGGCATCAGCCCGGCCCAGGTGGTCACGACCTTCGAGTGGGGGATCCCCACGCTGGTCGTCCTGCTCGTCTGCTACCGCCAGCTCATGTTCGCGTCGCTCGACGAGGAGGTGGCCGATGCGAAGGGGATGCACACGGCCCTCCTCGGCTTCGTGTTCATGGCCACCCTCGCGGTCGCGATCTCGGTCGCGGTCACGGTCATCGGGGTCCTGCTCATCTTCGCCCTCACGGTCACCCCCGCCGCGATCGCGGTGCGGCTGGCGAAGCGCCCGTGGCACGCGATCCTGATCTCGGTCGGCGTGGCCCTGCTCGCGGTCTGGGCGGGGAGCTTCATCGCCTTCTACGAGTCGCCCGCCCCGACGAGCTTCTTCATCGTCCTCATCGTGTTCGCGATCTACCTGGTCGTGCGGGCCCTCCCGTCGCTGGCGCGACTGCGGAGCTGGGTCGCCCCGGCGTCCTCGCGGCGATCCGCAGCCGCGCCGACCGCCGGGGCGGCGACCCCGGCGCCGGCGACGCCGTCCGACTCCGACCGCGCGTGAGCGGGGTGGCCCGGTCCTCCCCCCATATTATCCGCCCGGGGGGCTTTGGAACTCCGGGTACCATGTCGACCTCGGCTGCATCCACGTTGCGCAAGCTCACGCCCCGGGAGGCCCGGGTGATCCTGCATCGGGGCACCGAGGCGCCGTTCTCCGGCGAGTACGAGCACGAACACCGACGCGGGACCTACACCTGCCGCCAGTGCGGCCTCCCGCTCTACCGGTCCGACGACAAGTTCGACGCTGGCTGCGGGTGGCCCAGCTTCGACCAGGAGATCGGGGGCGCGGTGCGCCGCATCCCGGATCCGGACGGGGAGCGGGTGGAGATCCGATGCGCGCGCTGCGACGGTCACCTCGGCCACGTCTTCGTCGGCGAGCGCTTCACTCCGAAGAACACCCGACACTGCGTGAACTCGATCTCGATGGTCTTCGTTCCGGCGCCCTGACGCCGGCGCCCGCGGGTGGCGTCGACTTCCCCACGGGTTTAAGGGGCGTGAGGGCCGTCGGGAGACCATGCCGAAGGTCGTCGTCCAGTCCGTCGAGAACGGGCCGAACCTGGTGCTGATCGACGGGAAAGCGAACGTCGCCCTGTGCCGCTGCGGGCACTCCGAACACAAGCCGCTGTGCGATGGGACGCACCGGAAGGTCAACTTCCGCGCGGCCGCCGCCTCGACGACGATCCTCGAGTAGGCCGGAGGCGGCGCGGCCGCTCGCGCGGGCGGACCGCGACGACGAGTCCGCGCCCCGGGTGCAACCCGTCGCGCAGGAACCGCGCGCGCAACCCGGCCGCTCGGAAGGCTCCGACGTACTCCGCCTCCGTGAACAGCCCCAGGTCGTGGCGCTCGACCCAGTGCTCGACGCCGCGGGGCCCGGCCGCGAGGTGATGCATGTCCAGGATGGACCGATCCCCCCGCCGCTCGGAGAGGTTCATCCGGGCGATCGGCCGCTCCTCGGTCCCGAGCAGCTGCGCGTGGAACCCGCCGGCCCGGTATTGGCCCGGCGTGAGCCACGCCTCGACCAGCGCGAGGCCGCCGGGCGCGAGGTGGGCCGCGAGTCTCCGGGCGGTCCGGCGGAGGTCGCGGCGGCCGCGGACGTAGCCGATCGCCGAAAACAGGCAGGTCACGACGTCGAACTGGCGTCCGAGGTCGAACGTCTGCATGGGCGCGCGCACGAGTCGCACGCCGGGCAGCTTCCGACGCGCGACCCGGAGCATCGCCGGATCCCGGTCGACGCCGGTGACCTCGTACCAGCGACGGAGCCGGGCGAGATGCGAACCGGTCCCGCACGCCACGTCGAGCAGGGTGCGGGCGCGGGACGGACCGAACCGGGCGACCAAGGCCCGGATCCGGCGGGCCTCACCGGCGTAGTCCTTCCACGCGTAGATGGCGTCGTAGTAGTCGGCCGAGCGCGCGTAGGCTGGGAGGCGGGTACGCGACGCGTTCGGGGTCCGGGGCGGCATCTCGAGCGATCGTGCTGGGGCCGAGGGGATCGCTACTCGTCGCGGCGTCGCCGCCGACGGCTACGGTCGTCCCGATCGTCGTCGGAACCCCGGTCCCGGCGTCGATCGTCGCCCGAGCGCGGCCGGTAGCCGCCGCCCGAGGACCACCCGCCGGATCGCCCGCCATACCGCGGACCCGGCCGCGAGCCGTACCGGCGCGGTGGTCCGCGGCTCCCTCCGCCGTACCGGTCCGTCCGGGGCGGGAGCGTGAAGCGGTTGCCGCACGAAGAGCATTCTCCGGTCAACTGCCCGTTCTCGTCCGTGGAGAACGTGAGTGGGGCGCCACACTGCCGACAGGGGCGCGAACGCGGCCCCGGGCCCGCGCGGTCCCGGTCGCGACCGGGTGGGGAGCGGGGTCCCCCGGAGGGCGCTCCTCGCGGGGACGCCTGCTCCGCCGGGACGTACCGAGCCACCGTCTCGCACGCCGCGCAGGCCACCTCGATCGATCCGTCGGGGGACGGCTCGATGGTGAGGGCCCCGCCGCACTCGGAGCATTCGAGACCCGTGTCGTCGCCCGCCTCGTCGGCCTCCGGCGTCGGGGTCTCGCCTCCGGCCGACCCCAGGGGCACCGGTCCCTCGAGCAGCGTGGTCACTTTCTGGCAGGACGGGCAGGTCCCGGTGAGCACGCGGGCCTCTTCGACGGAATACGACACCTCCGATCCACAGTGCGGGCACGACGCCATGGTGATTCCTTCCTGCGGGAGACGAGACGCGGGGCCCTATTAGGACCGACCCCGAGGGAGAGGACTCCGAGATGGTTTATCCCGGCCCCGGGTCGTGGCCGGCGGAGGGGGCGCGAAACGCGATGGCGGGGGAACGCGAGGTCGCTACGCTGGGGGGCGGTTGTTTCTGGTGCACGGAGGCGGTGTTCACCGAGCTGAACGGCGTGCTCGAGGTCGTGCCGGGCTACTCGGGAGGCGCGCTGCCCGGGCCGAGCTACGAGCAGGTGTGCACGGGGACGACCGGCCACGCCGAGGTCGTCCAGGTGACCTTCGACCCGACCGTGCTGTCGTACCATGACCTGCTGACCGTGTTCTTCACGGTGCACGATCCCACGACGAAGGATCGCCAGGGGAACGATGTCGGACCCCAGTACCGGTCGGTGGTGTTCTACCGCGACGCGGCGCAGCGGGCGACGGCCGAGCAGGTGGTCCGGGAGCTCCAGGCCGAGCACCTCTACCGCAAGCCGTTCGTGACGGAGATCGTGCCCTTCCGGGCGTTCTATCCGGCGGAAGAGTACCACCGGAACTACTTCGCGCGCAACCCGGAGCGGGCGTACTGCCAGCTCGTGGTCGCGCCCAAGGTGGCGAAGTTCCGGTCGAAGTTCTCCGCCCGGCTCAAGCCCGCGGGCGCGTCGGCCTAGAGCGCGAGATAGACGAAGTAGGCCGCGAACGCGATCAGCGCCGCGCCCGAGACGAGCGCGATCGCCCGCGCGACCCGCGGGCGCTGCCGGGACCCGAGGTGGATCGCGTACGGGAAGGCGAGGACCCAGACGAGAACGGCCGCGAACAACGCCACGAAGAGCGGTGCGCCGCCGAGGTACGCGAACGCGAGCCCCGCCGTCAGCCACCAGACGATCTGGAACGGGTTCGACAGACCGATCGCGAGCGCCTGCGAGTAGGTCCGCAGACCGGCGGTCTCCTCGGTCGGTACCTCCCGGGACCCCCGGAGCACGCGGTATCCGAGGTAGAGCATCACCGCGGCTCCGACGATGTAGACGTACCGGACGATCGCGGCGAGGTCGACCGCGCTGCGGAGCGCGAAGACCAGTCCCCCCAGGATCAGGTCGGCGCTCATCGCCCCGAAGCCCGTGACGATCCCTGCCCGCAGGGACCGGGCCGCCAGGGAGGCGATCAGCGCGTTCATGGGCCCGGGCGGGATCGTGAGCGAGAACCCGAGCACGAGTCCGAAGAGGACCAGATCCGCGAGCCCCGTGGTCGTCCCCCGGCGGGCCACAGGAGCGGGGGTTGAACCATCTTCCGCGCGGATATCTGCGTCCCCGACCTAGCGGGGGCGTGACCGACGGGGACGGGAGCTCGCCCTTCATCGTGGTCGGGGAGCGCGTCGTGCCGCGCTCCGCGTACCGGCCCGCCCCGCTGGGCGAGCTGGCCGACACGGCGGCGTGGTGGGGCGCGCTCGGCGTCCTCGGGGCCGGCCTGGTGGCGGGCGGGACCCTGCTCGGCGTGCGGACGGGGGAGGTCGTCGCGATCGGAGGGGTCGCGCTGTTCCTCCTCACCGCGGTCGCCGCGGGGGCCGAGCGGACGGAGCTCGCGACCGCCCTCGCCGTCTCCGGCATGGTCTGGACGGCCGCCGGGATCTCGGTCGTGGCCGGAGTCGACGGGTCGGTGTCCGTGACGGGCCTCGCCTTCGCCCTCGTGGGAGCGATCCTGCTCGGGGCCGGGATCGTCGGGTGGGCCACACGGCGGCGCCGACCCGCCCCGGGCTGATCGCGGCGCCGGGGCGGGCGAACCCTCATGACGGTCGGCGTCTGATGCGCCGGCCGTCGGGAACGATGGGCGAGGAGACCGGAACGCGGGGGCGGGTCTACCGCATCAGCCGGAAGCCGCAGACCCCGGGCCAACGGGGCCTGCCCAAGGTCGCGGTCCCGGACGCCCTCATCACGAGGCAGGGCGTGGAGGGCGACTACAACGTGTACCGGCACGACGTCGCGCGCGACGATCCCGCGATGGCGATCCTGCTGATGCCGCTCGAGACGCTGCGGGAGCTCGATCGGGAAGGGTGGCCGGTCCGACCGGGGGATCTCGGCGAGAACCTGACCACGATCGGACTCCCGTACGAGGCCTTCGGCCCGGGTCGGCAGTTCACGGTGGGCCCGGTCGTGCTCGAGGTCTCCAAGCCGTGCACCCCCTGCGACAACCTGTTCCAGCTACCGTACGTGGGGGCCGCCCGCGGACCGGAATTCCTGCGCGTGATGCTCGATCGGCGCGGCTGGTATGCGCGGGTGCTGCGCGAGGGCCGGGTCCGGACCGACGACCCGATCGAGCGGGCGGACGGGCCGGTGGCCCCGCCGGGTACCGCCGCGGCGGCGAGGCTTAGATAGGGCGCGGGTGCTCGGCCCGCTCGCTGTGCCGCGCCGCACGAAGCCTTCGGAGCCGGGACCGGACGCACCGGATCGAGTCGCCGAGACCGTGCGCCAGCTCGTCCGGGCGATCGCCCCCGAGCTCCGGCTCGAGCGGCGATGGGGCCATCCGTGGTACGTGGGACAGGACCTGGTGTTCCTGATCGGGGAGTTCGATCACCACGTGGGCGTCGAGTTCTGGCGGGGGACGACGCTGAAGGATCCGCGCCACCTCCTGGAGGGCACCGGCAAGAACCTCCGACACGTCAAGCTCCGGAGCGTCGAGGCGGCGACGAGCCCGGAGTTCGTCGCCCTGCTCCGCGAGGCGATCCGACTCGACCAGGCGGAGCCGCCGCGCCCCCGGTGAGCCCGGGGCGCCCTCTCCCGACCGGCAGAAACGAATTAGAGGGGGGACGCGGCTCATCCGTCCCGGGGACCGCGGTGGCGAAGCAGGCGACCTGGGAGGACGCGGACCTCCTGCTGCGGTTCGACGACCTCGCCGCGCGCGAGGAGACGCGCAAGGCGATCGACTGGTTCCGCGCGAACCACCTGGGGTCGGAGGACCCCAACTTCCACCCGATCCTGCGCGACGCCCCCGAGTTCACGTACGTCAGCCGGTTCCTCGAGCTGTTCGAATCGATGGGGACGCTCGTGAAGCTCGGGCTGCTCAACGAGGAGCTGGTCCATGAGCGCTGGATGACCCGCGCGATCTGGGATTTCCTCAAGCCGACGATCGATCGTGAGCGGCGGACGGTGCATTCCCCGACGCTCGGGGAGAACTTCGAGTGGCTCGCGGAGCGCAACCGCACGTGGGCGGAGAAGCGGACGCGCGGCCGCGACCGCGCCTCGAAGGACGCGAGCCGGTAGGTTCCGGCCGAGCCCGGCGCGCGGCTCGCGCTCCTTACGGGGGGGCCGGCCCTCGATCGCGCTCGTCCGACGACGAGGGGATCCGGCTGCGGTCCACGATCATCCAGCGCCATCCCTCCTCGAGCTCCACCGGCGCCACGACCAGCCCCTCGGTGACGAGGTCGGTGTGGTACTTCAGCAGGGCCGCGAAGACGGTCTCGGGATCGTCGCCGGTGCGGCGACCGATCTCGTGCAGCGGCCCGATCCAGGCGCCGTCGCGCACGAGCTCGCGCAACGCCCGCAGGTAGCGGGAGAGATCCCCGTCCGGCGCCGGCCGTTCCTGCCGTGCGCCCGACATCGACGCGTGCCATCGATGCGGCAGGCGGCTGTGCAGCGGTACCGGATGGCCGTACCGGCTCCACCAGGGCACGTCCCGCGGTGCCTCGGGCACCGGGACCGCACGGCCCTGGATCTCGTCCACCTCCTCCATCATCCGATCGAGGCGCTCGACCGCCCAACCTTCGGTCGCGGGCTCGACGGCGGGGAGCGGACCAGGCTCGGCGGGAACGCCTTCGTCCGGCGCTTCCCGCGGGGCCTCGGGATGCGAACGCTCCGGGAACGCCACGTCCGGATCCGAGGCCCGCGCGATCACGACGCGGGCGAACTCCTCGATGTCGGCATCCGGGATGGGTCGCAGCCCCCGCCGCATGCGGAACCGGTCAAGCGCCGCGCGGAGCTCGTCGCTGGGTACGGGCAGCGCGCGACGGCGCTCGCCGTCCTGGATCTCGATCCACGGATGTCCGTCCAGGTCCCGGAGGACCTTCAGACCCGCGTGGTTCACGAGCTCGTGGTACAGCTCGTGCGCGGGCGGCCCGCCCATCGCGCCGATTGGCGGCTCCCACTCGCCCCGGGGCCGGCGACTGAGGTCGAGGATACGAAGTTCCTCGTCGGTCAATTGTGATCCCCCCCGCCCGTTCCCGGTATGGGCACTGGGAGCTCCCGGTAGGACTCCCGGGGACACGTCGCGCGCCGGAGGGGTATAGTTCTTTTCGGCGAGAGGAACCTGCCTCCGCGCCGGGAAGTCGCATGCCGGACCCGGAACGAGGCGAACGGGGACGGATCCGCGCGTTCCGGGACCAAGGTTCATCCCCTGGGCGCGGATGGAGGGCCCGATGTGCGACCTGCCCGAGGAAGAGCAGGCGGAGCACGAGCTCTGGCGTGAGGCCGCCGTGGCGTCCGCGCGTCGGGCCGTCCGCGTACCGCGCGAGACCGAGCCGCCCCTCCCGGAGCTGCCCGTGTCCGAGCCGGCCCCCGCGTGACCCTCGGCCGTGCGGCCACCGGGGTCGGCCTAGGGCGATTCGCCCGGGGGCTCCCGGATCGCCCGGCGGGAGACGATGCCCACGATCCGGGACGGTCCCTCGACCGCCAGCACCACGGCCGAGGTCTCGCCGCTGGCGTCCATCTGCGCGAGCGCCTCCTCGGCGGAGAGGTCGCTCGAGAGGAGGAGCGCGACCGGACGGGCGACCTCGACCACCGGGGTGGTCGGCCGGGCGTCCATCGGAACGCTGAGCAGGTCCGTGAGCCGGGCCCCGCCCCACCACTCCCCGTCGGCCTCGATCGAGAGCACCGAGCGGCCGTGCTGGACCGCGAGCTCGAGCGCACTCTCGACGCTCGCGGACGGGCTCACGGGCTCGGAGTCGTGCCGCGCGACATCGCCGAGCCGGGTCTCCGAGAGGAAGTAGCGCCGGTATTCGTCCCGGTGCGCGGGACTCTCGATCCGCGACGGGAGCTGCTCCTCGTAGATGTGGTAGCGACCGGTGACGACGTAGGCCACGAAGATCGAGAGCATCGCGGCCGGCAGCACCGTGTAGCTGCTCACCATCTCCGTGACCATGATCAGCACGCCCAGGGGGGCCTTCGAGATCCCGCCGAAGAACGACATCATCCCGACGATCGAGAAGACCGGCACCAC
>JASIBA010000008.1 GCA_030041735.1 Thermoplasmata archaeon
GGCGCGGAGGCGGCGCGGCTCCTCGACGACACGCGGGCGACGGAGTCGACCGGGGGCATCACCCTCACCCACCAGTCGGGCACGTTCGCCCGCGAGGAGCTGATGGAGCTCTCGCGGCTGCTCACGAAGGGTCCCGACCGCGTCGCGGTGCTCGCCAGCGAGCGCGACGGCCGCGGGCTGCTGTTCGTGGGATCGACGGCCGAACGCGTCCCGGCCGACGCGGTGCTGCGCCACGCGGCGCCGGCCTTCTCGGGCAAGGGCGGCGGGAACCCGGCGGCCGCGACCGCGGTGGGCGAGCCCGGGGCGCCGCTGGCCGAAGCGCTCCGGGCCGCGCTCGATGCCGCGCGCCGGGCCGCGACCGCGTGAGACGCGATTCCGGCCACCGGACCGACGAAACCTTTACCTTCCCTTCCCGACGTTAACGAGAGCGGGAATCGGAATGGTACGTCGCGTGTTCGACCGTGCGCGCGGGCCGGACCTTCGTTGCTGACATGACCGCGACCGAAGGGAGCACCGTGGGCGGGGTCCCCCCCGAGGTCGTCGCCTTCCTCAGCGGGAAGGGCGGCCGATCGCTGATCGTCAAGGGCGGCGCCGGGTCCGGTAAGACGACCTTCGGACTCGAGCTGCTCGAGCGCGTCGGCCAGCCGACGCGGTCGTTCTACCTGTCGACCCGCGTCGGGGACGAGGCGCTCTACCGCCAGTTCCCATGGCTCAAGTCGACCGAGATGCGCACGCGGGTGCTCGACGCCGCGAAGCTGTTCCTCGACGCGATCCAGTCCTCGGGGAAGCCCCGCGAGCCCGAGCTGCCCGAACAGGAGCAGAAGAAGGTGCGCGCCGGCCGCGAGGTCCTCTCGAGCTTCGGCCAGGAGCGCGGTCCCCCCACCCGCGTCGACCGGGCGCACCTGCAGGCGCTCCTGAAGCGCAGCCCGATGCCCGAGGTCGAGAACGTCTACAACCGGATCGAGAAGGCGCTCCCGGAGAAGTCGCTGCTCGTCATCGACTCGCTGGAGGGGGTGACCCACAAGTACGGCCTCGAGATGGAAGAGTTCGTCATGGCCCTCCAGAAGGACCTGGTCGAGGGCTCGAACACCGACGTCGTCATGATCCTCGAGAAACCCGAGGCGGGCGGCATCGAGTACCTCGTCGACGGCCTGATCTCGATCCAGCGGGAGGAGCTCGACGAGCGCCGGGTGCGCCACATGCGCCTGGAGAAGCTCCGGGCCACGAACATCGGCCGCGCCCGCTACGCGGTGACGCTCAACGACGGGCGCTTCGAGGCGCTCGGCATCGGCATGAACAACCACGTCGCGGCCGCGGCCGGGCCGTGGAAGCCGATCACCGACGCGGAGCGGTTCTACTCGACCGGGATCCCGGACTTCGACAAGCTGCTCGGCGGCGGGTTCCGCCGCGGGAGCTTCAACGCGTTCGAGGTCGACGTGAACGTGGGGATCGACGACTACTACATGCTGTTCACGCCGACGTTCCTCAACTTCCTCAGCCAGGGCCGCGGGATCATCGCGGTGCTCGCCGCGGGCGAGTCGCCCGAGAAGCTCCGGGAGACGCTCGTCCGCCACGTGCCGACCAACCAGTTCGACACTCGGGTCCGCATCCCCGACTACACGGCGAACGAGACCGAGGACCCGTACATCCTGCCGATGGCGCGGTTCGGCCGGGAGGAGGCGATGCGGGCGATGGTCACGGCCGAGAAGGCGGTCGCCGGCCCGGACCGCAAGCCGTTCATCGAGTACACCGCGTTCGACACGTTCGAGAGCCTGATGGGCGACCAGGTCGCCATCCGGATGTACTTCCAGGGCGTCTCGCGGACCAAGCACGTCGGGAACCTGGGGATCGGGCTCCTGAAGCCCGGGCTGCTGGTCTCGAGCGAGATCCTGAACATGATGGACACGTACTTCCGGATCATCAACATCGACAACGCGCCGTGCATCTACGGGATCCGGCCCCGGACGACGCTCTACGCGATCAGCCCGGATCCCGAGAAGGGCGCCCCCCACGCCACGCTGACCCCGGTCGTCTAGGCGCCGCTAGACCGGGAGCCCGAGCGCCAGGCCGCCGACCAGGTAGAGCGCGAACGCCGGCACCAGGGTCATCGCGAGGTCGTCGTCGACCCACCAGACCTTCGGGCGCTCGACGGCCACCGCGATCGCCGACGCGAGGGCGGCCAACCCGGCGGCGTCCGCCCACGGCCACCGTCCGATCAGGGCGAGGCCCACGAACGCGAGCGCCGCGTACGCGACGAACGGAACGCCGATCTCGACCGCCGGACCGCGCTGGAGCCGGCGGAGCTCGCCCGCGAGCGGGTCGACGAACGCGCAGCCCAGGATGACGGCGCAGGCGATCGGGACCGGGAAGATCAGGATCACCGCTACGATCGCGACCGCGAAGACGGCGAAGCTGCCGATCCACTCGCGCTCGTACTCCCGGAGCGTCGGGATGTCGAGCCCGACCGTGTGGCGCAGGATCTCGAGGACGAGCACCGCCGCGAGGGCGGCGAGCAGCACGTAGAGCTTCGGCGCGATCAGAAAGAAGTCGTTGGGGAGCGGGTAGTAGATCAGGACCGCCGC
>JASIBA010000072.1 GCA_030041735.1 Thermoplasmata archaeon
TCGTGGACCTCGAGGAAGTCGATCTGCTTCGGCTCCAGGCCCGCCGTGCGGAACGCCTGCGCGGCCGCCGTCCGGGTCGCGGGCAGCCCGTAGAGGTCCGGCCGGTCCTGCATCTCGGTGATCGAACCCGATCGCGCCGACGCGCGGATCACCAGCGGCTCCGTGACCGGCGCCTTCACGAACTCCCGGGCGGCGACGACCACCGCGGCGGCGCCGTCCGAGAACGGACAGCAGTCGTAGAGGCGCAGCGGCGAGGCGATCATCGGCGAGGCCAGGTAGGTCTCCATCGTGATCGGCTTCTGGAAGTGGGCGTGGGGGTTGAGCGCCGCGTTCGCGTGCGCCTTGATCGCGACCGCGCCCAGCACCTCGGGCTTCGTGGGGAACCTGTGCTCGTAGGCCGTCGCGAGCGTGGCGTAGAGCCCGGGGAACGTCGCGCCGTTCCGTGTCTCGAACGGATAGTCCGCGGCCTCGGCGAAGTAGCTGGTCGCGGTCAGCGTGTCCAGGTGCGAGAGCTTCTCGACCCCGACCACGAGCGCGGCGTCGTGGAAGCCGCCGGCCACGTGGACGAACGCCTCGTGGAGCCCGGCGCTGGACGACGAGCACGCCGATTCGATCGTGCAGGACGGAACGTCGGGGATCCCGAGCCCTCCGTTGATGAGCGGCCCCACGTGGCCCTGCTTCTCGGTGAGCCCGAAGGCGTTGGAGACGAACGTGTACCCGATGTCCTTCGGCTCGAGGCCCGCCACGCGGATCGCCTCCAGCGCGACGCGGGTGGCCGCTTCCCGGCCCGTTTCGGCCATCTTGCCGAACCGGTTGGACGCCGCTCCCACGACCCACGTCTCGCGCATACGGGTCCCGCGCCGCGAACAGGAGCGGCGAGACCTTTAGGATGGCGCGCGCGAATCCTACGGCGGGGACGCTTCGAGCCCGGGAAGACCCAGCAGCCCGCGCAGACGCTCGAAGGCGATCTCCGCCGCCTTCGGGTCGCGGGTCTTGAACAGGAGCCGCCCGTTCTGGCTGATCGTGACCTCGGGGTCGGTGGCGGCGATCAGGAGGACCCGCGCGTCGACGACGGCCACCCCCTCCGCCTCGAGGGCGTGGCGCGCCTTCGCGAGGTCGAGGCGCACGGGCGGGTGCGGGATCGCCTCGTACCCGCCGCCGTTCGAGCACACTCGAAGTCGTCGGTACATGCCGAACGCCCCCTCAGCCTCGGGCGATCACGCGATCCGGTCTCCCGCCCGGTCGAGGGGGCGCGTCGGCCCGGTCCGCGCGCGCGGACCCGGATCTAGACGTACTGCTTGCAGTCGTAGCAGTAGTAGCGTCCGTACTGGGGCACGTACGTGGTCGGCTTCCCGCAGTTCCCGCAGAATGGGGCCGCGACCGCGCCCGGGGGCGGGGGCGCGGGCGGCGGCGCGCCGCCGGCGGCCGGTGCGGACGCCATCATCGGTGCCGGGGCCATGGGCGGCGGGGCCATCGGCGGAGGCATCGAGCCGCCCCCGGCCATCATGTTCCGCTGCGCCGTGATCAGCGGGTCGAACTTGAGCCACGCGACCAGGAGGAGGATCCCGATGATGATCCCGCCGAAGATGAACCCGATGATCATCCAGATCAGGGTGTCGTGCTTGGCCGACTCGTACTGGCGCGAGTTGACCTTCGCCTCGATCGACTTGCAGCGGAGGTAGATGATGACGTCCACGACGCCCCAGATGATCACCAGGATCGGGAAGAACAGCACGAAGCCGAGGCTGAAGCAGATGTTGGTCGCGACGCTCGTGCATGCGGCCCACGAGATCGCGACCAGGGCGGCGTAGGCGATGCCTCCCAGGAACAGCAGGATCCCGAAGATGAGGGCCAGGATCCTCGTGATGTGGAGCATCGAACGCACGGACTGCGCTTCGGGCGGCTCTTGGTATCCCATCGGCTGCAAACGTCTCACCGTCCACGGAGGACGAGAAGCCAGCCGTTGTCGCGGTACTTAAATACTCCGGCGAACGGCGCGCTCACCCCATCGGCGTGGGACGCCCGATCTCCCCGGCCCGAGGGCCATGGGGGAACTGTTCGCGTGAGAACCATGACCCTGAGGCGGAGGGTCCGATGGGCCGCGTCTCAGAGCACGACGGCCTTGCGGATGCAGTCGTCGACGATCTGATCGACGTCCAGCATCTCCTCTTCGCGGATGATCTGGATCAGGTTCGATCGCGTCGCGGGCCGGTCCGGCACGGCCTGGCAACAGACCCCGGGGCGCGTCGAGATCCCGTAGGTGCCGAGCGCCTTCGCGACCGACTCGATCTCCTGTTTGTCGAACCCGATCAGCGGGCGGACGATGGGGAGCCGGACGGCGCAGGTCGCGCTGTGCATGTTGGAGAGGGTCTGGGAGGCGACCTGCCCGAGCGCCTCGCCGGTCACGAGGAACGAGGCGTTCTCCCGCTCGGCGATCCGCTCGGCCGACCGCCACATGAACCGGCGGCACAGGATGCAGCCGACGTGCCGGTCGGTCGACCGCATCAGCGTCGTCTGGGTGGTACCGTGAGGGACGACGTACAGCGGTATCGGCTGGTCGTATCGAGCGCGCAGCAGCGCGAGATGGTCGACGACCTTCTCCAGCGGGGAATCGTCCGTGAACGGGCGGTTGTCCATGTGCACGGCGATCATCCCGTGCCCCTGGCGGAGCACGAAGTTCAGCGCGACGGGGGAGTCGATCCCGCCGCTCATCAGCATCACGCCGCGCGCCATCGGCCGCCTCTACCTCGGCCCGATTATTTAGGCCGGCGCCCGGGCCCGCCGGGCGCGCGCGCAGGTAAAATAGCGCCAGGGGTCGAACGGCCGTGCCCGACGAGGCGCTGCCTCCGATCGATCTCGCGACGCGAGAGGAGGGACACGGGCCGCCTGTGCTGCTCCTCCACATGGTGGGAGGCAGCCGCGCCGTGTGGAACGGCGTCCTCCCGGCGCTCGCGAAGGAGTGCCGGGTCCTGGCCCCGGATCTGCGGGGCCACGGGCGGACCCCGGCGCCGGACGGCTCGGTCTACTCGTTCGCCGAGCTCGAGGGGGACCTGATTCGCCTGCTCGACGCGCGCGGCATCGACTCGGTGTACGCGGTCGGCCTCTCGGGCGGGGCTCTGCTCGCCCTCCGGCTCACGCTCGACCAGCCGGAACGCGTGCGCGGGCTCGTGATGATCAGCGGGTCCGCCTACACCGACAACCACACCCGGTCGATCTCGCAGCGCTGGGCGGAGACGCTGGCCAAGGACGGGCGCGACGCCTTCGGCCTCCGGCTGCTGAAGGATCTCTACTATCCGGATTGGATCGAGGCGCACATGGACTTCGCGGACCAGGTCCGCGCCAATGTGGAGCGCCAGGACTTCGGCCCGGCGAACCGCTGGGCGGCGGCGATGGAGAAGTTCGACGAGCGGAACCGGATCGCGTCGGTCCGGGTCCCCACCCTGATCGTGCAGGCGATGGACGACCAGGTCGTCGATGCCTCGCACGGGCGGATCCTGCGGCAGTCGATCCCGGACTCGCAGATCCGGATCCTGCCCCAGACCGGCCACATGGTCCCCATCGAACGCCCCGCCGAGACGATCGAGGCGATCCTCGCGTTCGTGCGGGCGACCGAGGAGCGCCGTTCGGCGCCCCCGGCGGGCGGCTGACTCGCGCCGAGGGCCTTAAGAGTCCCGGGGGAAATCCGTGGGACGATGGCCGACGATGCGGCGGAGATGGCCGACCGGCTCGCGCAGCTCGAGAAGGACCTGAAGGACCTTCGGGCCCGCCTCGCGATCCTGGAGCGGCAGCTCGACCCGCGGTCGGAGCACCCGTCCGACCGCAGCGCGGTCCGCGAAAAGGTGGCCTACGACTGGCAGGCATGAGCGGGGACGCGCCCCCTGCGGCGGTGGGGAGCGCTCCCGACTCGCTCCCTGAGCTGCTCGCTCGATACTCGGAAGGCGCGCCCCCGGTCGGCACCGCCGGGGCCGCGGTGACCATCGTTCTGCGCTCGGGCCCCCGGGAGGTCGAGGTGCTCCTGATCGAGCGCGCCGAGTCCGACACCGATCCCGCGTCCGGCCAGGTCGGCCTTCCCGGCGGGCACGTCGACGACGCCGACTCGTCGCTCGCGCGGACCGCGCTGCGGGAGCTTCGGGAGGAGGTCGGCCTCGAACCGAGCGATCTCACCGGTCCGCCCCGGTTCGTGGAGACGAAGCTCGCGGCCCGGTTCCGGCTGAAGGTCGCGATCTTCGTCGGCGAGCTGGCCCCGGGTCGGGGATCCCCGTCGCCGGCGAGCAAGGAGGAGGTCGCCCACGTCTTCTGGATGCCCCGCTCCGCGCTCGCCCGGGCGAAGCAGGTCCCCCGCGACACCCCGCTCGGATGGATCGAGGTGACCGCGACCGTGCACGACGGGCACATCCTGTGGGGCTTCACGCGTCGGGTCCTGCGCGACTTCTTCGGCTTCCCCCCGGAGGACGAGCTCGGGGGTCTTCCGTTCGCGCCGCACGCGTGATCGGGCCGGGCCACCCGCGCCGGCCGGGTGCGGGGAGGTCTTGTATTTCCCGAAACCTGGTTCGGCCGTGCCGCTGACGTGGACCCGACACCTCACCTGCCCCAAGTGCGGAGGAGAGTTCGAGTACGAGTTCGTCCCGGGGGGTTCGCTGACGGCGATCCGGCTCGGCACCTCGCGGTACATGCGCTGCCCGATCTGCCGCAGGTTCTCCGTGTTCTCGCTCAAGGCGCCCCCGACGACCGATCCCGCGCCGGTCGCCGAGGCGGCGCCGCCGGGCACGGGCCGCATGGGATGACGACGTCCCCGCGTCCCGCCCCAGGGGTTCGCGTCGACGATGCCCACCACCTAGCACGATGGGGGCTCGGGGTCGTTCTCCCGATATTGATCCTGATGATCGTGGGCACGCTCCTCGCTCGGACCGAGTGGGAGATCGCGCTTGTCGTGGCCGGGGGAGCGGCGGCGCTCGCGGTCGTCCTCGTGCTCGGCTTTGTCCGCGGGGCGCCGGTCTCGCGCGACTGAGGGCCCCGGGGAAGGGCCCGGGTGCGCATTTCGGTATAAAAATGTTTAAATACCAATTTAAATACTCAGGCCGCCGGGGATATCGGTGGTGAAGATTCGAATCGAGAACGTGGTCGCATCGACCTCGCTGGGCGACGAGCTCGACCTCCAGTCGATCGCGCTGGGGCTCGACGGCGCAGAGTACGAGCCCGAGCAGTTCCCCGGGCTGATCTACCGGCTGAAGCAGCCGAAGACCGCGATCCTGCTGTTCCGGTCGGGCAAGGTCGTCTGCACGGGCGCGAAGAGCATGCACGAGGTCGAGGAGTCGATTCGCACCGTCGCCGCCCAGATCAAGAAGGGCGGGCAGAAGATCAACATGCACCCGAAGATCGAGGTGCAGAACATCGTCGCGAGCTCGGACCTCGAGAGCGAGATCAACCTCAACGCGATCGCGGTGACGCTGGGACTCGACCGCGTCGAGTACGAGCCCGAGCAATTCCCTGGGCTCGTCTGCCGCATCGACGAGCCGCGCGTGGTGGTCCTGCTGTTCGGCAGCGGGAAGCTCGTGTGCACGGGGGCGCGCAAGCCCTCGGACGTCGAGGTCGCGGTCAAGAAGATCACGAAGGAGCTCCAGGGCGCGGGCCTGCTGCGCTAGACGGAGCGCCCGGACGGGCGGCGTGCCGCTCCCGAGTGGACTGCCGGTGGTGGACCACCACTGTCATCTCTCGCCGACCGGCGAGGGCGTGCGCGCCGCGGCGCGCTTCCGCTCGGCCGGCGGCACCCACCTGTTCCTGGCCACCCAGAACTACCGGCCCGGCCCACCGACGACCCTCGACGCCTACCGCGAGCAGTTCGAGACGACGTTCCGCCTGGCCGACCAGGTCCGCGCGGAGACCGGGGTGGTCGTCTACCCCGTGGTGGCACCCTATCCCATCGACCTGGTCGCTGCGACGGAGGCCGTGGGGTTGGCGGCGGCGATCGAACTGCAGCGCCGCGCGCTCGACCTGGCGGGCTCCCTGATCCGGGAGCGCCGGGCCGTGGCGCTCGGGGAGGTCGGTCAGGCGCATTTTCCCGTATCGGACGCGGTCACGGCAGGGATCGAAGCGGCGTTCCGGCATGCGTTCGAGGTGGCGCGCGACGTGGGATGCCCCCTCGTGGTCCACTCCAACGACCTCGATGCCGCCGGATTCGCCGAGCTCGCGGATCGGGCACGCGCCGCCGGGGTTCCCCCCGAGCGCGTGGTCAAGCACTACGCGCGGACCCGGGTGACATCGACCTCGGGCGTGGTCCCATCGTACCTGGCGAAGCGGGATCTCGTGCGCGAGGTCGAACACGACCCGGCGCCGTGGTTCCTGGAGACCGATTTCCTGGACGATCCCCGCCGCCAAGGCGCCGTCCTCGACCTCGCGACCGTGCCCCGCCGCGCGCAGGCGATCGCGGCCGAGGGTCCCGACGCGATCGAGCGGCTCCGCCGTCCGTTCGTAGATTCGGTGGAGCGAGTGTACGGCTTCGAGCCCGTTACCGAGGATCGATCGACCCCATGACCGGACGACTGGTCGCCGTGGAGGGGATCGACGGATCCGGG
>JASIBA010000073.1 GCA_030041735.1 Thermoplasmata archaeon
TCGGGGCCGCATCCCGCGCCCTCGCAGCACGTCCCGCTCGAACCCGATCCCGCCTGGACTCGCTTCTTCGCCATGGATCCCCGACCGCCCCAGCTCCCCGGGCTACTTAGCCTTTTCAGATTATACTGATTATTCTTACTGTTCCTACACCGCTGCCTCTTCGGGTAGAGGTTGCAAGCATGATTGCGCCCACCGGCGTCGGCCGGGTGAGCGGAGCCGCGCCCCACTCGGGAGGGCTCGGTCGGCGAGCCGGTTCACCAGCGCTCCAGCAACGGGACCAAGCCCTTCAGATCGCGCACCTCGCGGCATGGCGCCGGCGGAGGCCGGGCTTCCCGGTTGAGCCACACCGCCTCCATCCCGGCCCCCACGGCGCCGAGGTAGTCGGCGTCCCAGGAGTCGCCGATGTGGAGCGAGTCCGCGGCCCCGCATCCGGTCGACTTCAACGCTCGCCGAAATATCTCGCGTCCGGGCTTCGGCTCTCCGACGGCTTGGCTGTACGTCACCGAGTCAAAGAATGCGGACAAGCCGTGATACTGGAGGACCTTCACCAGCGAGTCGGTGAAGTTCGAGATCACGCCGAGACGGTATCCCCGCCCCTTGACCTCCCGGAGCACTTCGAGCGTCTCCGGGTAGAGATGGATCCGTTCGCAGTCGTTGAAGATGGCCTGAATCGCCTCGAGATACGCTCGGCGCTCCGACCGTACGCCGAGTTGATCGATGACCCAGCCGTCGCGAAGGCGCCAGAATTCCTCGGTCCGTCCGTGGTATTGATAGATCGCACCGTCGTACCGACGGTCCGCTTCTGCGTTCAACTCCCGGACCCGGACCGGGTCGAGGCGGAGTCCCACATGGTCGGCCGCTCGGACCCAGACCTTCCACGGTTCGTCCAGGGTCTCCTCGCCGCGCGCGAGGGTGCCTCCGAAGTCAAAGAACACCCCACGTTCCGACATCGACGGCCGCGCGTCCCCGGCCCGGGCGGGAACCTACCGGGCCACTTGTCCTTTTGGAGCCCTCGCACGCTCCCACGCGATCCCGCGCGTGGTGACGAAGATCGGGACCAGGGCCGGCAGGTCAGCGCCGCGGCGGCTGCGGCTCGTCCCGGCGCACGAGCACCGCGCTGTATCCGGCCAGGGTCGCCAGCGGTCGCCTCGATCGCATGACCGTCCGAGTGATCCGACCTTGACGGGGTCGATACTCCACGCGCCGGAACCGGAACATGCCTTCGAAGGCGTCCGCCACCTCGCCCACCGAAAGACGGTGGGGCGGCCCCCACGCGCCGGTCTCTTCTCGGGCGACCCAGAAGAGCAGGTACGCGGCACCGGGGGCCAGAGCGCGGCAGAGGCCGCTCGCGAACCCTCGGCGGAGGCGGGGAGGGAGAGTATGGAAGCATCCCACGTCGACCGCGCCCCGGTAACGACCCGTGGGGAGCGCACTGTCGAGGATGTCGTCCACCCGGAAGGTCGGATTCCGGCCCCGAGCGCGCGGATCCGACCTGGCGGCCGCGATGGCCCCGGCGGCCACGTCGATCCCGGTCGTTCGGAAGCCTTGGGAGGCGAGCCAGTAGGAGTTGGTCCCGAGTCCGCACCCGACGTCGAGGATGGGTCCTGGCGGAGCGATCCACCCGTCCCGCACGGCCCGAGCCAACGGAGGGTACGGATCCTGGCGGGCCCAGGGCAGCTTTTCGAGCGAATGCTGGCCGTACAGCCGATCCCACATCGCGAGCTGAGCCCGCGGCAGTCCGGCGGATCGATGCCGTGGCTTCGCCGGATTCGGCGCCCGCATGAGTTCGGCGCCGAGATGCGGAGACCGTTCTTAGCGCATGCCGCTCGACGGGCGAAGTCCGGGACGGCTGGTCTCCGGGCTACTCCTTCCAGTCCAATTGGTGATCGGGTATGCCCAGCGCGCGGCCGAACGCCTGGGCTTCGGCCCGGCGCGCCGGGTCCCGCACCGGATACCGGAAGATCTTTCCCGGATAGACGATGAACGTCTCCGTCTCGGAGGAGAAGTTGACGTACCAGCCCGGGTTGAGCATCCGCGCGAGGGCTTCGGCCAGCTCGGGTCCGCGCTCGTCGTCGACCTCGAACTCGACGGCGGACCAGACCGGGGGGATCCCGGCCGAGATCTGCGCGGACGAAAGGGTCGGCCGCCCTCGGCCGATCTCGGTCACCGCGAAGTCAAAGCCGGTCAGGGTGGCGTCCTCGCGCAGGCTCTCGAGGAGCAGCGTGCCTCGAAGCATCCGTTCCCCCGGCGCGTCAGGCCCGCAGGGTCACCGAGGGGTCCACATGGAGCGCCCGGACCAGAGCGAGGAACCGGGGATCCGCTCGTATCGGATCGAACGACGCGAAGCTCGCGCGCAGCCAGAGCCCGGATCCGCCCTCCGCGAATTCCTGTTCGAGCGCGCTCAAGGCCTTCTCCTTCTCCCCGAGGACGGAGTAGAGGGAGGCCCGGAGGTTCCCCGAGATGGGCTCACCCAGGCCGTCGGTCTCGACCAGCCGGACGATCGCAGCGGCCTCCTCCGTCTCGCCGAGCATTGCCAGGATGATGGCGCGCCCGACCCGCTGCATCGGATCGCTCGGGCGGCCGGCGGCCTCGAGCTCGCGGTGCGTGGCCTCGGCCTGCTTGCGTTCCGCGTAGAACTCAGCGAACGCGAAGTGGGTCCACGCCGGATGAAGGTCGTGCCCTAGGAAGGTCCGGACGCGTTGCTTCGCGAGCTCGAGGTCTCCGCCCATCAGGGCCATGTCGACCAGGCCGCGAGCCGGGATCTCCCACGTCGGGCTGGTGTCGATGGCCGCGAGAAGCTGCTTCTCGGCTTCGTCCCGCTTCCCGAGGACCCGGAGCAGCGTGGAGTAGCTGACGCGGGCGAGGGAGTTGCTCGGATTGAGCTCGAGCGCCCGCCGCAACTCGCCCTCCGAGCGCGACCAGTCGTGGTCCTGCTGCATGTAGAGGTCCCCGAGGGCCGCGTGGGCTTGCGACAGGTTCGCGTCGATCTCGAGCGCTCGCGCGATGTGCTCCCGGGCTCGCTCGAACGCGTCGCGGTGCGGAAAGTAGTCTCCGGAGCCCTGCACGTAGAGGTATCCGATATGCGCGTGAGCCAGGGCGAACGTCGGATCGAGGCGCACCGCCTCCTCCAGGAGACGCAGCGCCTCGACGAACGCGGGGAGGTTGAACTCCTCGGCCTTGACCACGGCCCGCAGGTAGAGCTCGTAGGCGGGGAAGCTGGAAGTCGGCGGCCGATGGATGAACTCGCGGGCGCCCTCCGAGAGCTCGATCCGGATCGCCTTGGCGGTGCTCTCGGCGACCTCGCTCTGGATGGCGAACACATCGGAGAGCTGGCGATCGTAGGTCTCGGCCCAGACGTGCTCCTGGCTGCCGACGTCGATCAACTGCAACGTGATCCGGAGGCGATCGTTGGCCTTCCGGACGCTGCCCTCGAGGATGGAATTCACTCCGAGCTCCGACCCGATCTGCGAGACCGTCTTCGTGGTCGATTTGTAGCCGGACACCGACGTCCTCGCGATCACGCGGAGCCCGGCGATCTTCGAGAGCACGGAGATGAGCTCCTCCGTGAGCCCGTCGGCGAAGTACTCGTCCTTGGGATCCGGGCTGATGTTCGCGAGGGGCAGGACGGCGAGCCGGGGATGGTCCGGACTCGAGGCTCGCTCCCCTCCCGGGTCGCGCGGCGGGGAGACCCGGTAGAGCTCGATCGGCTCGACCACGCCTTTGAGGCTCTGGGGGCCGAGGGCGGTGAGGGAGAACGGGCCCTTGTTTCGCACCTGCTTGAACACCGACTCCGAGACGCAGATGCCTCCCGGCTCGGCGACGGATTGGACCCTCGCGGCGATGTTCACCGCGTCGCCGATGATGTCGTCGCCGCGCCGGTGCACGTCGCCGAGATGGATGCCGATCCGGAGACGCAGTTCCGGACCTTTCGCGGCGCCCCGCCGGCTCCGGATGCGTTTTTGGAGGGCCAGGGCGCCCTCGACCGCGTCGAGGGCGCTCGGGAATTCGGCGAGGAGCCCGTCTCCCGTGGACTTGATCACACGACCGTGGAACTTGGGGAGGACGGCCCGGCTGATCCGTTCTTGCTCTTGGATCAGGGCGAGGGCCGATCGCTCGTCGGTCTGAGCAAGCCGCGTGGAGTCCACCAGGTCCGTGAACATGACCGCGGCGAGCTGCCGGCTTTCGGACACGCCCGGCCAACGGCGCCCACGGATTTAGCATTACAACGGGCCGGACGCTCCGGGTGCGGGGCGGCCTCGGCGGGCCTTGCCCGTGCACCGGGGCGCCCGAAGCTCCGTCCGCCGGTCGCGGGCGAGTTCACGGCCCCCCCGTCCGCCGAGCTATAAGCCGAGTGCTTCCCTCGCGACCCGCGAGTCGCGGTTGCCCGCGTTCTCGGATGCGTTCCGTGCCGGATCGAGCGAATCGCCGATGGCTGCTCGCGAAGCGACCCCGCGGAGACATCACCGAAGCGAACTTCGAGTGGAACGAGACGACCGTACCGTCGTTGGAGGACGGTCAGTATCTGGCCCGAAATCTTTGGTTCGCGTACGGTCCCACCCAGCGGCTCCTCATGGGCAGCGCGGATCCGGCCGACGCGAACGATGGCTCGACGAGGATCGGCGAGACGATGCCGGCCTTCGCGATCTCCGAGATCGTGGAGTCCCGTCATCCCGTGTTCAAGGCGGGCGATGTCGTCCACGGGGGAGCGGGGTGGGAGGACTTCAGCGTCGCGGACGGGACCGGATTCGCGCCCACGTATCGGGTGCCGGAAGGCGTCCCTCCCGACTGGGCGATCGGCGTGTTCGGGCTCACCGGTCTGGCGGCCTACTTCGGCGTCACCGAGATCGCCAAACCGAAGCCCGGGGAGATCTTCGTGATCTCGGGCGCCGCGGGGGGCGTCGGGTCCCTCGCGGTCCAGCTCGCGAAGATCCGGGGTGCGCGGGTGATCGGCATCGCCGGAAGTGCCGCCAAGTGTAACTGGCTCGTCCGCGAGGCCGGGGTGGAGGGAGCGATCAACTACCATACGGAGGACGTCGCGAGTCGGCTGACCGAGCTGTGCCCGGATGGGCTCGACGTCTTCTTCGACAACGACGGAGGCCCCACGCTGGATCTCGCGATCCAGCGCCTGCGGCAGGGCGGGCGCATCGTGCTCTGCGGCGCGACGTCGCTCTACCCGGCCACGGCGCTCCCGCCGGGGCCCTCGCACTATCTCCAGCTGGTCATGGTCAACGGTCGGATGGAGGGCCTGCTCGCCCGCGACTACATTCCGCGCCTTCCCGACGCGGTCGCGGCGATGCTGCCGCTCCTCCGGTCCGGACGTCTCAAGCCGGCGGACGACGTGCTCGTGGGCCTGCGGAACGCGCCGCGGGGCCTCATCCGGCTCTACGCCGGCGAGAACATTGGCCGGCAGCTGCTCCGGATGGACGATCCGACGACCGGTTGAGCCCCGACCGGGGGACTTATGACGACCCGACCAAGTCGGTCACGGGCGGGGCGAGCGCGATGGCGAAACCCAAGATCGCCGTGATCGGGAAGGGACACGTCGGGAGCGCGATCGGCCAGGGAGCGCAGCGAGCCGGCTACTCCGTGCGTACGACGGGGCACGACCCAGCGGCGGTTCGGGAGGCGGCCGCCTGGGGTGACATCATCGTCCTCGCCGTGCCGGGGCCGGCCCGCGAGGCGACCGTCAAGGAGCTCGGCGACGTCACCGGCAAAACGATCGTCGATCCGACGAACCTCATTGGACCGAACTTCTCGTACGGAGGCGACCTTCGGAAGAGCGGAGCGGAGCAGGTCCAGGACTGGGCGAAGGGCGCGCACGTCGTGAAGGCGTTCAACACGAACTTCGCGGAGACCATGGCGACGGGCAAGGCCCACGGAGAGACCATCGCCCTCTTCGTCGCGGGCGACGACGCCGGCGCGAAGAAACAGATTCTGGATCTCGGTCGCGACCTGGGCCATCAGGCCGTCGACGCGGGGCCCCTTCAGAACGCCCGGCTGCTCGAGGTGTTCGGCTTCCTCAACATTCAGCTCGGCATGGGTCCGTCGAGATACGGCCGGGACATCGGGTTCCGGGTCGTCGGCATTCCCGCGCCCTAGGTCACGCACCCTCGCGACCGGGCCCGAGAGGGATCGTCCGGGTCCCGGACCCTTCGGGCCGGTCGAGCCCGCCGCGTTGGAATCTCGGTGCCCCATATTACCACCCGACGCTTCGCGTGGCGGGTCTGTCCGTCCCGGAGGGTTTCTCATGCGAAGCGCTCGAGTCTCGGCTGCCGTGGTGCTCATCGGTGTGACCGTGGTCCTGCTTGGAGTGCCGACGGGGGCGCTCGCGCCGTCGGGCGCCGGGTCGGCCCGAGCGGGGCCCGCATCCTCTGAGCCGTCCTCGCTCTCCACGACGCCTGCGGTGAGCGCTGCGACGGGGATCCTGCCGTCCGCGCGCGCGGCAATCGAGGCGCGGGCAACCTCGGTGGGACTCGCCGGAGGGGGAGCGGCTGCCGGTCTCGAACCAAACATCGGCTACCAGTCGGTACGGGAAGGCAGCGCGATCGTCCCGGTCAATGTGGCCACCGGCCAGGTCTCTCCCGGGCCGACGTCGATCGGCGTGAACGATCTCGGCTTCCGGAGCACCCCGGGCGGCAACTATGTCCCGTACTGGTACCGGACCACGTCCTTCGATGGAACGGTCACGATCGACAACATGACCCTACTACCGCTCGAGACCAACGTCTCGGACGGGATCACCCTGCAGGAGAACGCCGTCATCGACAACATGACGCTGTTCGGGCAGTCCATCTACCAGGTGTGGGCCCAGAACGTGATCCTCTACTCGGTGCAAGATCACGGGCTACAGCTCCTCACCGACGCCTGGAACTTCTCGAGCCCGTATGCGCAGTTCTTTCAGAACGACATCTACGAGAATTCGCCGGGCGGGTTCCTCTTCACCGGGACCTACGTGCACCAGGTCCCGCTGACGCCGCCGCTGTTCACCGTCCAGATGCCGTTCACCATGCGGTTCTACATGAACACGACCAACATCGACGGGCGCAACGCGCTCTTCTTCAACTACACGCTCTACTCGGCGCAGGACATCTACCTCGGTTCCGAGAACCTCGGCACGCACATCAACGACGGATCGTTCGACTGGATCATCTTCAACTCGACGGCGGGCCAGCCCGCGGGCTACACCGCGCCTCCGATGTCGTTCCTCGTCAGCGGGAACGAGAGCACCGTCATCGGGCTCCCGTTCGACGCCGAGATGGCGATCTGCGGTCCGAGCGACGGCTACAGCGCCGACATCCGGTCGCTGACCGCGACCGCCCAGCTGCTGTATCTCGACAGCGCCACCGGAACCTACGTGCCGGTGCCCGCCGCCTTCACGACGACGGAGGACACCGGAGAGAGCGTGGAGGGCGTCGACGCGCACTTCACCGCCGCGAGCGCTCACACCGGGTCCGACTTCCTCACCAACGGCCCCGAGTTCGTCTACGGGCTCTGGAACGCGAGCGCGCGCGGGGTCACCGACCGGAAGTACACGCTCGACCTCTCGCCGAGCACGGCGCAGGCCTGGGTCTCCCCGGACTTCGGGGGCCCGAACGCCGGCTTCTCGAACGACTCGGCGGCGTGGTCGATCGCCCCGGGGCCCGACATGACATTCTGGCTACCCGCCACGGCGGGCCAGACGTATTCCGTGGCGGTCCTCGCGAACGACTACGCTCCCGTGTACACGACGATCGCGGCGGGGAGCGTCGCCCACGTGGCGGCGCCCTACGATCCGCGGCTCGGGGTCTACGTGCCGATCCTCGCGTTCGGGAACGCCGGCGTCGCCCGCATCGCGACCGGGGGGATCGGGACCGCGACCGACCCGTACGTGCTCGAGTATGACCAGACCGGGCCGATCAGCTCGCTCTACGGGACGTTCGACATCTTCACCGAGCCGCTCTATCCGGGGCTCCTGCTGTCGGGGGTGACCGCGTACGTGGAGATCGTTCGGCCGCCCAGCCTCGCGATCCAGTACACCGCGGCCGACCTCGTCCCCCTCGTGTACTACTGGGGGCTGAACGTCCCGTCCACGAACAACCTCCCGATCGAGATCTACGACTCGTCGCACATCTCGATCCTCGACGCCTCCGGGATCACCGGGTGGTTCCCGATCACGCTCACGGGCTTCCTGATGGCGTCGCTCTTCCTGTCGAACGACACCCACTCGCTCGTGGCGTACGACCGGTTCGAGAGCGAGGGGAGCTCCATGGTGATCGTCGAGCCGAACGGTAACGCCTCGTCCGAGCAGAACACGGTGTTCGGGGACACGTTCGATCTGAGCCCGGCGGAGCACCAGGGATACGACTTCTACCTCGCCGCCGCGTTCAACACGACGAACCCCGTGCCCTACGCGCCGGGAGGGCTCGGCGTCTTCGCGGCCGGCAACACGATCTACGACAATCTGTTCCGCACCCCGATCACCGCGTACAGCCCGCCCCAGAATCCGTTCCTCGCCTACATCTTCGTCAACGACCTCGGCTACGCGGACTTCGCGCAGGTCGCGTCGATCTGGCACAACGCGTGGAACATCTCCCGCGAGCCGGCGACCTACGTCCGGGTGGTGAACGGGATCCCGCTCGTCGGGAGCATCGTCGGGGCGTCGTTCGAGGGCGGGAACGCCTGGTGGAACTGGAACGGCTCGATCCCGTACACGGACGGGGGTCTGATCACCCCGGGCGGCGACTACCTCCCGCTCCCGTACCCGTGAGCCGGGCGATCGGGGTCGCGTCCGGCGGATCGGCGGTGGAGGATCGCGGGTGCCGGCGGGGGGCGGGACGGAGGTCCAGGTCGGGGAGATCCCCCGGGCGTTTCAGATGACGATCGTGTTTGGCCCGGTCCGGATAGCGTTCACCTCCGCCCGGATCCTGGTGTTCCAGACCGGCGAGCATCGCAACTTCCCGAGCCTTTCCCTCTACCGCCAGTGGAAGGACGCGCTCCCCGGCGGCGAGCGCTGGACGTCCACGAACGTTCCGGTCCCGCTCTCCGGCGGCGAGTCTCCGCTCTGGGAGTTCGACAACGCCTCGGTCCAGTCGGTGCACGCGCACCCACCCCACGGGATCGCGGTCGACCGGGACTCGGCCGACCTGGACCTGTACGTCGATCGCGGCGGGGTCCGCGCGAAGCCCTCGGCCGCCGGTGGGCTGGCCGGGGCGGACGGCGCCGGAGGGGCCCGCATCGTCTGGAGGGTTCCCGGCGACGCACGGGATCTCGTGGGGTTCCTCCGGACGATGCCGATCGGCGCCCGGGTCACGGACCGGGTCGCGGGACCTCTCGGTTGAGCGCGGCGGGCGCTACTTCCGGCCGTGCCGGGCCGCCAGCCACTGGCGGGTGAAGTCGAGGTTCTCCTTGAGGCTGAGCGTCCCCTCCCAGCGGCGGATCGAGGCCGGTAGCGTCGCGTCTTTCCGGGCCCCCGCGGCCTTCAGCACCCCTCCCACGTAGTCCCGGACCTCGGCGATCCCGTCCCCCGGGAGCACGGGTCCGTGGCCGGGGACGATCCGCTCCGGGCGCAGACGCTCGAGTTCGTCGAGCACCACGAGCCAGTGCTCGGGGTCGCCGGACCCGAGGCTGGGCTGGATCCCGGACCCGACCAAGTCGCCGGCGAACAGCAACTTCTCCTGCGGCAGGAAGAGGATCGCGTCCGCCTCGGTGTGCCCGGCCCCGAACGATCGGAGCTCGGCCCCGCGCGTGCCGGGCAGCTCGAGCCGGGTCTCGAAGGTCTGGTCGGGGGGTACGATGCGCAGGCTGTCCGACGCCTCGAGCAGGGAGCGCAGGATCTGCACGATGAGGGCGTGGTCCGCGCGCGCCGCCGCCCCGCGGAGCGAGCGCTTCTTCGCCTGGAACGTCTTGAGCTCCTTCTCGAGCTGCTCCCGGCGCAGGTCGGCCGCGAGCTCGTCGTGTCGCTCGAGCAGGATCTCGCGCGTGCGCCGGGTGCCCCAGATCGGAACGCCGGTGAAGCGCGAGTTCCCGAGCGCGTGGTCCATGTGCCAGTGGCTGTCGACGACGAGCGAGGGCCCGGCCCCGAACGCCGCGACCGTCGCGGTCGCCAGATCCCCGGCGGAAGCGGGTGTGAGGCCGGTGTCGAAGACCAGGCGCCCCTCGCCGAGGTCCAGCAGGCCCGAGTTGCAGATCGCGTGGCCTTCCGGCCGATGGATCGCCGCGACGATCCCCGCGGCCAGCGTCTCAAAGGTGTAGTTCTCGGACGTGGGGATCGGGCCCGTCATGCGAGTCGGAGCTAATCCCGAACCGGTATATCTACGAGGGCGACGTCGCCGGTCCCCCCACGTGGCGTCGAGCTTCCATGGCGGAGATGCATCGACTCAACCGCTGGATGGTGCGCGTGCGCACCGAGACCCGGGCGCGCCGGGCACTCCGGGTCCTCGACGGCCACCTCCCGCTCTCTTCCGCGAGCCGCGTCCTGGAGCTCGGTTCCGGGGGCGGCGGCATGGTGGCCCTCCTCGAAGAGCGGCTACACCCGGCCCGCCTGGTCGGGACCGACTACGATCCGGTGCAGGTGGAGGCGGTCCGCCGTTTCCTCATGACCCGCTGGTCCCGGATCCCCGACCGCGTGGAGGTCCGGGCGGCCGACGCGCTGCATCTCCCGTTCGAGAGCGCCGAATTCGACGCCGTGTTCGCGATGATGATGCTGCACCACGTGGAGGCCCACCACTTCGACTACCGCGAGCGCCCGGCCGCCCTCGCGGAGATCCGACGGGTCCTCCGACCCGCGGGGGTCCTGGTCTACTCGGAGTTCTCCCGGCGTCCGGAGGTTCGACGTACGCTCGGCGCCCTGGGGTTTTCGCCGCTGTACCTCCGGTCCGGGTGGCGCGTCGACCTCGCGATCTACCGGACTCCCGGCGGACCGGCGGAAAGCCTCGGCGTGCCTCGACTCGGAGACCCGCGCGTCCCTCCGCCGTTTCCTGTCGCCAGATAGGTTCATTCCCCGGGAATCCGCGAGGAATCTCCCGCAGTCCATGCCGTCCTCTCCGACGGGTCCGGGCCCGGGCACGTCCGCTCCGCCGCCGGCCGGCGCCCACCCACCTCCCCCGACCCGCCCGCGCCGGAGAAGCATCCTGCGCCGCGCGCTCCTCGCGATCAGCGCGGTCGCCGCCGCCGAGATCGTCGGGACGGTCGGATTCCACGCGATCGAGGGGATGACGTGGGTCAACGCGGTCTACTTCGAGAGCATGCTGGCGACCGGGCAGGGACCCCCCTTGACCCTGGCGACGAACGCCGGGAAGATCTTCGCGTCGGTCATGGCGTTCGTCTCGGTGGGGTCGAGCCTTTCGGCGGTCCTCTTCGTGCTCGGGCCCCTCCTCAACCGCATCTGGCGGGGGTTCATGGAGCGGGTCGAGCACGAGGTCCGCGTCGTCGAGCGGGAGATGCGGGACGACTTCCGCTGACCTCGCGGATGCGGGGTCAGCCCGCCTGGAAGAATCTCTTGAGCTGGGCCGGCACGAAGCTATCGAGACCCTCCAGGCGGCGCCCACTGGGAGCCACCAGGAGCGGCAGCAACGGCTCCCCGCGCGCGTACCGGGTCGCCAGCTCCTGGTCGTCGCCGGGATGACTCAGATCGATCACGCGCACCGCTCTCCCGAGCGACTCCCCGATGTCCAGGGCGAGCCGGACCGAGCGACCCTGCTCGCCCGGAAAGTTCTCCGTCGGGGCATTTGGCGTGGCCGCGCTGCGTGCGCGCCACGACGCCGCGCCGATGCTGAGCAGGCGCGCGCCCATCCCCGCGACGGCATCCAGACCCTCGACGCTGGGGTCATGCTCGCTCGCGGCGAACAGAAGGAACGGCGGTTCCGGAGCGCGGTGCATCCGCCCGACCGAACACGTCGCCCCGCATGAGTCTCACCGGTCGGTCGCGCGCGGCCGCCGAGACGGCCCGGTCCGGTGTCCGGAGCCGGTCAACGCGCCGGCTGGGCCGCGAACGTGATCGACCAGCCGACGAGCCCCGACGCCTGCGACGTCGGGACGAGGTCCCGGCCGCCGTAGATCCGGGCGGCCTTGTTGGGCACGAACCGGACGCTTACGACGATCGCCTGACCGTTCACGTGCACGGTTCCGAATTCGCGCGCGACGGTGTAGCCGGCCACCGTTCCGATCGCGTACGGCTGGTCGGTCCCGTTCGGTTCGAAGTACCCGAGGGTGCTGCCCGACCCCGACTCGCCCACGCCGTCGAAGCGCATCCACCATGTCGTGCCCGCGGGCAGACCCGTTTCCCGGAACGTGACGTTGAACGTCGCGACCCGGAACGTGGACGAGAGGAGCGTCAGCGAGTCCGAGTCGTAGTCGGCGACGTACACGGTACCGCTGACCGGATCGACGGCCACGGCGACGGGACCGGTCGCCGTCGCGTAGCCGCCGACGTCGGTCGCTCGGGTGCCGTTGATGACCGTGACGAGCTCGCTGTCGAAGCTCGCCACGTAGACATCCCCGTCGTAGGGGTCGTAGGCCGAGCCGAACACCCCCGCACCGGCGGCGGCGCTCAGGCCGAGCTCCTGCCCCCGGGGCCCCAGCACGGTGACGTTGGCCGACCCGTAGTTCCCGACGAAGACCCGCCCGTTGACGGGGTCGACCGAGATCGTGTAGACCTCGCTGCCGCTCGTGGAATTGCGGACGAGGGCGTTGGTCCGCGCGTTGAGCACAGAGACGTTCCCGGTGTCATACTCCCCGACGAACATCGTGGCGCTCTTGGGATCATAGGCGAT
>JASIBA010000074.1 GCA_030041735.1 Thermoplasmata archaeon
AATCCAAGAATAATCAGGACAACTTCGCCGACGTTCGATGGGACATCAAGGATCGATGGCCGCAAGGCGAGTGTAATCGCCCCGGCAACAACGATAACGCCATAGACCGCAGTCGTCACAACTCGGAACCCGCGCGATCCCTTTCGATAGTCCTCAGCCGAAATCTTCGAGAGGTCAAAGCTGACGAGGTCGGGGGGAGATCGCTCACGAGCCCTCAGAGAGTTCGCCCTACCCGATTAGGGCCGACGCGCCATCGAGGCCGAACGTGAGGTAGTTGAGCGCGCCGAGTGGAGTAGCCACGACCGAAGAGATCAGGCTTCGGCAGCAATTGTAACGAGCGTCCCCCCAACGGGATCTCCCCCCACTTGTATGGGCCGGCGCCGCACGACCAAGCCGTGCTCCCGCGCGCCGCTGAGAATCGCCTCGAAAGCGGGTCGAGGAGCAGGAGTCCGCGGTCCTCCGCGGGGCCGGACGACGAAGTCGAGCACTCGAGGAGTGCCATCTAGCTCTGTCGACGGCAGCATCGTACGGTCGTAGATATCAAGTTGGAACTTTGGGTCGTTCCAGGGCAGGCGTTTGGATTGTCCTCGGGAGCTCCCCTCGAAGCTAATGCCACCGTCGTACACCACGAGCCGGCGATACGCGGGACCAACTAACGAGGACCCGCGCAGCGCGTATAGAGAACTGAGCCCGAACCCGACCAGGAGGACCCAAGCCCCCAAAGCGCGAAACGAAAAGATGCCGGCTGGGGCGGAAACAAGAAGATACAGGCCGGCAAGTGCGAGGACAAAGCACAGCCCAGACCCCACGAGGAGGAAGCGTCGTCGAGACCGAGCCGTCTTGTTCCACCGATCTGCAAGGTCCGCAAGATCGTACGCTGAGTCGGAAGGTGCGTCGCGAGGACTCGGCGCCATACGCTCACTTTGCCTCGTTCAGAGCGACAATATCCAAGGCCGCCGAACCGCCATCCATCGCAGGGATTGCAAGATTAAGCACTTTGATCGTCCGGGGGTAACGGGAGCATCTTGGAATTACACCTCTCTGAACTCGAGCCCCCGGGGGGACTGCCGCGACGGGAGGCGGTTCACCCAGTCCGTTCGAGCGAAGAACGGCGGATGGTTCCCCATGGGTTCAAATCCGCTCTGCGGGGAGCGGGACTTGAACGCCCGGGGGTTCGAATCTCATGGCGCGCGGTCCATCCCCTCTACAGGTGTGGGAGGCGTTGGCGTTCGATTCGGAGTCAGCCGGATTAATTGGCTCGAACCTCAAGCCACTCGTGTTGGAGACCAGCCATCGACCATCGATCCCCTCGCTTCCGGGGGGTGACTTGCAGATGATTATGCCTGGCGGCCGCGGACAGTGCGACCACATCGGGGGCGAGCTCCGCCGCTCGCCTTCATCAAGAAGAGGTTTGGTCCGGATCCATCTGACGGGCAGATGGCGATCGACCGCGTCCTGCCCTGAGGCCGGTCTCGGTGCGCCCGCTCCGGATCAAGAGACGAGCCCTCATCGACTTCCGTCCTTGAGCTCGACATGGCAGCGCGGTTCGCGCGCGTTCACGTGGAGAGAACTGAAGAATCCGGCTCGGCAAGATATCAACGATCACGCCGAGGCTCTGCAGCAGCCCCGGCGTGGATGTGATGAATGATCGGATTTGCCCGGGCCGGAAACCGCCAAGTGCCTCCGGGCGCGACTCGGTCCCCAAGACCGTGGCCTGCGACCTGGTCCAGCATCGCGGAGAAGGCCCCCTCCGTCAGCAAGGACATCCTGCCATTGAGGGAAAGCTGATGCGGAAAGTCAGCGGTCGGAAGTACCGAAGGATCAGCGTCCGAAAAGTCGAGCAGTTCGAAGTGTAGTCCCGGTTCGGTCCAAGATCGACGCTCGCTCTTTCCGTCACCGTAGATGAGTTCGAATCCCTCATCGGTCACTCTCAGGCCGGTTGCCCCCTTCTTCTGACGCGCGAGAAGAGGAAGCGTCACGCCGAGACCGAATGCGACCAACGCGAGCAAAACGACCAAGCCGAAGAGTTGATACCAATCGAGAGAACGGGAAACAATGCCCCTCCAGTTGACGCCGACGACGGCCAGTCCGAGTGCGACCAAGAAGCACACTGCAAAGACCGACACGAACCTCGACCGTCGGGTGTAAGGATACAGGCGCGCGCTCGCTTGACTCAGGTCGAACGTAGTGCCGGGCGTACAGGCTCACTCCATTTCACGGAGACATCTAGCTCGCAGCCTCGTAGTACGCGAAGGCGGCGCCGACCCCTACCGCCGCGAGAATCACGGCAACGTCCGCATCTGCTCCCAACTGTGCGGCTACTGCGCTGCGGGCTAAGGCGCGGCCACGAGACCGAACGTTGCAAAGCCGAGCGCGCTGAAAAAGATGCCGTCGATCGTCTGTCGGCCGAACGCATAGGCGCACCGACGTTTGTGGATTGAACAGCTCGGCCAAGGGGAGGATCGCGACAGCAGGATGATCTCTCGATCCGTTCGAGTCAGGGACCAGAGATCGTCTCCCATGGGTTCAAATCCGCTCTGCGGGGAGAGGGATTTGAACCCACGAACTCCTACGAGACCAGACCCTGAATCTGGCGCCTTTGGCCAAGCTTGGCAATCCCCGCGCGAGGGGGAGGGTATCGAACCCCCGTTATCAGGATTCGGGCGCGCCCGGCGCGGCTAAGCGTGGGCGGCGGTGACGGTTCCCGTGCCGGGACCGCCACCGGGCGGAGAGCCGCGTAGGTTCGCCGACGAACTCGAGGGGCAGCTCGCGCCGCTCGACCGTCGGATCCTGCTGCTCGAGTGGCGCCGGGTCGTCGGGCGGGTCGCGGACGACTTCGCGGTGCAAGCGGCGCGACATCGGCTGCTCTCGCCCCCCGACGTGCTCGACCGGATCCGGCGGTATCGGGCCGGATCGCCGGAGCCGCAGCTCGACCGCCGTCTCGAGCTCCTGGGACGAGCCGCGCTGCAGTGTCGGATCGAGCAGGGCCCTGAGATCGTGCGCCGTCGCTCGGTACTGGAGCGTCGGATCGGCGCTTTTCGCCCGAAATGGGGCGGACGCCGCGTCGCCCGCGCGGTCGTGCGCCGCGCCGCGCGCGTGAGCCCGGACCGCGCCGAGCGGGAACGGGGCTATCGGGCCGAGGTGCCGCTCTACCGCCCCCTCGAGCCGGAGTTGGTCGCGCTCGCCCGCCTGCGGAACGAGAGGGCTCGCGCGCTCGGGTTCCGGTCGTATCCGGACTACCGGCTCCGGCTCGAGGGCCTCTCGGTCCCTCGGTTCGAAGCGTTGGTCCGCAGCGCGCTCCGGCCCGTCCGCGCGGAGATGCGACGGCTCCGGGACTCCTTCCAGGACCGCACCGGGGAGCGCGGCTGGTACCCCTGGGACATCGGCTACGCGGCCCACCTCGACTTCGCCCTGCCCGATGCCCTGTTTCCCGGCGCGTCGCTCTTCGAACAGGCCGTGACCGCGATCCGGCGGTGGGGATTCCCGCGGGACGTGCTGCGGTTCCGCGTCGATCGCCACGATCTCTCGTCGGGCGGGATGTGCGTCGCCCCGGATCCGCCGCGTGACGTCCGCATCGTCGTGCATCGGGCCGGCGGCTTCCCCTACTGCCGGGCGATCTTCCACGAGGTCGGCCATGCGATCGCCTCGCGCTCGGTGCGCCAGCCGACCCATCTGTTGCGCTGGCACGAGCATCTGCCCGGATTCGCCGGGCTGGCCGAGGGCGAGGGGCACTTCTTCGAGCAGATCCCAGAGTCAGAGGCTTGGCTGAGGAGCCGAAGCGGCCGCGACGACCCCGAGCTCGAGCGCCGGATCGCGGGGGCACGCCGCGTCCCGCTCGGCTCGATGGCGTTCCTCGCCTGCTGGGTGCTGCCCGAGCTCGCGCTCTACCGCGAGCCCGCCCCCGATCCCCAGGCGCTCCGGGTCCGGTGGATGCGGGACGTCTTCGGGTGCGACGCGTTCGAGCCCAACTCGTTCGCGGACTCGTTCGCGCTCGAGATCCCGGTCTACTCCGCGAGCTACGTCCTCGCCGAGCTGCTGCGACCCGCGCTCACCGCGGCAGCGCTTGAGGAGGTCGGCGGCGAGCTCTGGCCGAACGCGCGGATCGGACCGTGGCTCGTCCGCCGATGGTTCCGGGACGGTTCTTCCTACGACTGGTGGACGCGACTGCGGGAGATCACCGGCCGGCCGTTCGGCGCGGGGCCGTTCACCGACTGGGCGCGCGCGGTCGCGACGTAGCCGGCCGGGGGCGCGGGGCGGAGGACGCGGCCGCGCCGCCCTCCTCGCCCACGATCGACAGCGCGTCGTCGACCGAGGCGTGCTCGTGGACGATCGCGCGGAGCGCCTTCAGCATCGCCACGGGGTGGTCGGACTGCCAGATGTTCCGTCCCATGTCGATCCCGTGCGCGCCCTCGTCGATCGCACGGCGGGCCAGCTCCAGCGCAGCGCGGTCGCTGTCGAGCTTCGGACCCCCGGCGACGACCAGCGGCACCGGGCACCCCTCGACGACCTTGGCGAAGTCGTCGCAGTAGTAGGTCTTCACGAGGTGGGCCCCGAGCTCGGCTGAGACCCGGCAGGCGAGCGCCAGATAGCGGGCGTCCCGCTTCTCGAGCTCCTTGCCGACCGCCGTGATCGCCATGACCGGCATGCCCGCGTCCTCGCCGGCGTCGACGAGCTCCCCGAGGTGGACGAGCGACTCGTGCTCGTGGGGCGCGCCGACGAAGACGCTCATCGCGACGGCGCTCGCGTTCAACCGGAGCGCCTCGCGCATCGAGGTCGTGATGTGCTCGTCGGAGAGGTCCTCCTTGAGGACCGTCACGCCGCCCGAGACCCGGAGGACGATGGGCGTGGACGCCGTCGGCGGGACGCTGCGTCGGAGAATCCCGCGCGTCAGGGCCAGCGCGTCCGCGTGCGGGAGCAGCGGCGCGATCGTGGCCCGCGCATCCTCGAGGCGCCGGGTCGGGCCCATGAAGTAGCCGTGGTCGACCGCGAGCATCACCGTGTTCCCGCTCGCCGGCGAGAACATCCGGGCCATCCGGTTCTCCATGCCCCAGTCCATGGTCCCCACTCCTCCGGACCGAACCCGGCGGGCCTTTGAGGGTTTCCGGGGACGGTCCCGGCCCCCGTCAGGCCTCGGCGGCCGCGTCCGGAGCCCGCCGGGAGACCGGCACCCGCCGGTCCTCCTTGACCCGGTTCAGCACGACCTGGGTGTTCGTCCGCTCCACGTGCGGGTCCTGGAGCGCGTGCTTGACGAAGCGGTCCAGATCCCGCCGGTCGCGGAAGCGGCCGATCAGGAGGGCGTCCGTGTCGCCGGTGATGTCGTAGATCGCGTAGGCCCGCGCGTCGCGCGCGAGGCGCTCCTCGACCTCGCGGAGGCGGCCCTTCGAGATGCGGATCCCCATCGCGGCCCAGAGGTCCCAGCCCAGCTGCTCGTCGTCGAGCAGCGGGATGTACCCACGGATGACGCCCTGGGACTCCATGCGCGCGATCCGCGCGCTCACGGTCGTCGGCGAGACGCGCAGACGATGCGCGATGGTGCGGTGGCTCCGCCGGGCGTCGACGTTCAGCTCCTCCAGGATCGAACGGTCGAGCTCGTCGAGCGTGGACGTTCGCCGCATGAGTCGACATGGGTGTAGTAGGAAATAAGGTGAACTGACATAATATTGGACAAACGTCCAATTTTCAAAGGTGAATGTTGATGTAGCGCGGGGGCGTCGCGGCCCGCGGAGGCCGGAGTGTGACCCCTGCGAAGTCGCGCGCGCCCGCCCGGGCGGCCAAGGAGACGAAACCCCAGTCGGAGAGCGCGCGGATCCTCGAGCAGCTGGCGACGGAGAAGGTCCGCTGGGTCCAGCTGTTCTACACCGACGTCTTCGGCGGGTTCAACCAGGTCGACGTCCCGCTCCACACGCTCGACGAGGACGCGTTCGCCTCGGGCGTCCCCAAGCTCGACGGCTCGTCGGTCCGGGGGTTCCGCGAGATCTTCGAGTCCGACATGCTGCTCGTCCCGGATCCCCGGACGCTGGCGACCATCCCCTGGAACCCCGAGGCGGGCGGGACGGTCCGGTTCATCTGCGATGTCCGCATCGGCGGGACCAAGACGCCGTACGACCACGACCCCCGCAGCGTGGCCCGGAAGACCGAGGCCGTGCTCGCCGAGGCCGGGTTCGACACCTCATACTGGGGACCCGAGATCGAGTTCTGGGTGTTCGACGGCGTGGAGCTCCTTCCCTCCTACCAGGGCGTCCACGATGCCTGGGCCGGCGCCGGCTACCGGATCCACCACAGCGAGGCGCCGTGGGAGGCCCAGCCCGTCCAGGGCACGGTCCGGTTCAAGGAAGGCTACCACCGGACCCCGCCGGCCGACTCCCTGCTCGGCCTCCGGGCGGAGATGTGCAACATCCTCGCCGACCAGTTCCACATCGTCATGGACGCCCACCACCACGAGGTCGCGACCGCGAGCCAGTCGGAGCTCAATGTCCGGTTCGACGCGCTCGTGCCGATGGCCGATCACGTCCAGGACGTCCGGTACGTGATCAAGAACGTCGCCCGGCAGCACGGGAAGGTCGGCTGCCTGATGCCGAAGCCCGTCTACGGCGACAACGCGATCGGGATGCACACGAACCAGTCGCTCTGGACGAGAGGCAAGAACGTCTTCTACGATGCCTCGGACCGCTACGCGGAGGTCAGCCAGACCTGCCGCTACTACGTCGGCGGCCTGATGAAGCACTCCCGGGCGCTCTGCGCGATCACGAACCCGACCACGAACTCCTACCGGCGATTGGTGCCCGGGTACGAGGCCCCCGTCTTCATCGCCTGGAGCAAGGGGAACCGGTCCGCCAGCATCCGCATCCCGGCCTACCTGCGCGGGCGGATGGCCCCGAAGCGCATCGAGTACCGCACGCCCGACTCCGCCGCGAACATCTATCTCACCGAGGCAGCCCTCGCTCTCGCGGGCCTCGACGGGATCAAGAAGAAGATCGAGCCCCCGCCCCCGGTCGACGAGAACATCTACAAGCTGACGCCCGAGCGGCGGCGCGAGCTCGAGATCCGCGAGCTCCCCGGCTCGCTCGACGAGTCCCTCGACGCGCTCGCGTCGGACCACGCGTTCCTGCGGCCGGCCTTCGCGAGCTCGCTCATCGAGACGTACATCGAGTTGAAGCGGAAGGAGCAGCTCGAGCTCAACCTCCGGCCGCACCCGTTCGAGTTCTACCAGTACCTCGACGTGTAGGATCGGCCCCTCGAACCCCTTCCTCTCCGGCGCGGCCCGACCCCATCCTTCAACTCCGCGGCCGTCTGTGGGCCCCCGGATGTCGCGCGCGACCGCGTTCGTCGACGGCCGCGTCTACACGGGCCGCCGGTACTGCTCGGCGCTGCTGGTCGAGGACGGCGAGGTGGTCGTCGCGGGCTCGGACGACGAGGTCCGTCGGGCGGCGGCGACCGGGACCGAGATACGGACCCTCGGCGGAGCCCTCCTGCTGCCGGGTCTCATCGACTCGCATCTCCACCTCTCCGAGCTCACCCGGCGGCGGGAGGGCCTCGACGTCTCGGGCGTCGTGTCGCTCGAGGCGCTCGGAGCGACCGTGCGCGCCTGGGCCGAGGCGCACCCGACGCGGCCCGTGGTGGGTCGGGGGCTCGATCCGGAGCACTGGCCGGGCGGCGTCTGGCCGACCCGGTCCGATCTCGACCGCCTCGTTCCGGACCGGCCCCTCGTCCTCGTGCACGCGAGCGGGCACGCGCTCGTGGTGAACTCGGCCCTGCTGTCGGCCGCCGGCGTCGACCGCGCGCCTCCGGATCCGCCGGGCGGCCGGTTCGGCCGGACCTCCGCGGGGGAGCTCGACGGGCGCGTCTTCGAGGCCGCGGTCGCTTGGCTGGAGGCCCGCCTTCCCGAGCTGGACCCGGTCGAGCCCCACGCCCTGCTGCGGACCCTGCGCGCCACCGCGGCGCTGGGGCTCACCACCGTGGTCCCGATGAGCGCGAGCCCGGCCGAGACGATCGCTCTTCGGCGTCTCGCCGAGGAGCGGGGATGGGCCGGCCGGGTCCGCGTCTACCTCCGCGGCGATCGGTGGAAGGAGTACTTCGAGAACCCCGGGGGACCGTCGGGTCCGCCGGGCCTCTTCTCGGTGGTCGGCGTGAAGGCGTTCACCGACGGAGCGTTCGGTCCCCGGACCGCCCTCCTGACGGCCCCGTACGCGGACGACGCCGGGACCTCGGGGATGGCGGTAGGGTCGGACGCCGACCTGGCGTCGTTGATCCGCGAGGCCGTTCGGCAGGGTCTGGCCCCCGCCCTGCACGCGATCGGGGACGGGGCCGTCGCACGGGCGCTCGGATTGCTTCGAGGGGTCCGGTTGCCGGGAGCCTTGCGGACCCGGATCGAGCACGCATCGCTCACGCCGCCCGCGCTCCTGCCGGCCCTGGACGCCGTGCGGCCGGCGCTCGTGGTCCAGCCCGGCTTCGTCTGGAGCGACACGTGGCTCCCCGCGCGGCT
>JASIBA010000075.1 GCA_030041735.1 Thermoplasmata archaeon
GAGGACCGCCCGGTCACGAAGGACGTGCCGACGCCCGCCGCGGGGAAGCTCCACGCCTCGGCGCCGGACGCGAAGCTGCGGGCCTACCTCGATGACGTCCGCGCCGCGCTGCCGAAGGTGAAGTCGTCGGAGCTCGTCCTCGTGGACGTCCGCGGCCCGAAGGAGTTCTCGGGCGAGATCACCGCGCCCCCGGAGTATCCGACCGAGCACGCCCAGCGGGGCGGGCACATCCCGGGCGCGAAGAACATCCCGTGGGCCCAGGCGGTCCGGGACGACGGGACGTTCAAGCCCCGCGAGGAGCTCGACGCGCTCTACGTGGGGAAGGGCGTCAAGGGGGACGTGCCGGTGATCACGTACTGCCGGATCGGCGAGCGCTCGAGCCACACCTGGTTCGTGCTGAAGTACCTCCTCGGGTACCCGAACGTCCGCAACTACGACGGCTCGTGGACCGAGTGGGGCAACCTCGTCCGGACCCCGATCGAGAAGCCGTAGGGTCCCCGATCGGCCGGCGTCGCCCTCCGGCTCAGCCGCGCGGCCGGCGCCGCGGCGCCGGGTGCGCCTCTTTCCGGACCAGGAACTCGTGCAGGTTGCCCTCGGTCCGGTGGGCGAGCACGGCATGGCCGGTCTGATCGGACCAGCGGACCATCTCGATCGGACTCGTCGGATCGTCCGTCACGAGCAGCACGGCGGTGCCGGCGGGGCGCCGGGCCAGCTCCTCGTTGAGCAGGGTGAGGATGGCCGAGCACTCGATCCCGATCTCGTACAGCTCGAGGTCCGGGACCTGCGGCCAGCACCGGATGTGCTGGGTCCGGATCCGCTCGAGGAGCGCGGGCGCGATCGTCGCGGCGGTCCCGAGTCCGTCCGCCGAGCCCGACACGGGACGCGCGGGGCGGACCCGCACCACCCACCCCTCGTCGTACGGTCGGTCGTTGAGGAGCCGCGGCCGCTCGACGATCGCCGGATTCCGTCCGACGATCTCGGCCTCGATCGGGAGTCGGACGGCGCCCGTGTACCGCACGCTCTCGACGGTCGCGACGCTCCGACCGGCCGCGATCCGGCCCTCGACCTCCCGGAATCGGACCTGGACGAACGGGCCGGCGAACCATGCCAGCGGACCCAGGATGCCGACCGTCGCCGTCCCGTCCGGGTCGGAGCGTATCCAGACGTCGCGCTCGAGGTCGTAGAGGCGGTCCTCCGGCACCGGGCAGCCCCCGACCTCCACGCCGCGTTCGAGCGGCGTCCGGACCATTACCCTGTCGCCCGGGGAAGCATGCCGGGCGGACGTTCCCGGGCGCCAGACTCCGGCGGCGCCAACACCGTTATGCGCCGGGCCTCCTCGTGGCGGCTCCCATGGCGGGCACCGCGCCGGGCGAAGGGGGTTCCCCCGCGCGCGCCCGGTGCCGATGCGGTCACTTGCCGACCCACCACATGGTCGTGGTGCGGCTCCAGGACTCCGCCAACTTTCGGCTCGACCCCTCGGGACCCTGCCAGATCTGCGGCGAGGCGATCTGCCGGAGGTTCACGCCGACCGGCGGGTGAGGGGCTCACCCGTACGCGGCCTTGATCAGGTAGTCCTTCAGCTGCTGCAGATGGTCGTCCCACAGGTGGAAGTGCCAGGACCGAGCGTCCTCCCACAGCGGGCCCCCACCCCAGCCGGCATGCTCGAGCGTGACATCGATCCCCTCGGGGGATTCCTGGAGCCGAACGTACACGTTGGTCTTGGGCTCGGGACGGTTCATGAGCCCGTCGAACTCGGGCGGTCCGTACCAGCTGAAGCCGATATCGACGTCCGGGGTCAACTGGAGGATGGTGCCCGGGCTCTCGAACGCGACCGGGGCCTTCCAGGAAAGACGGTACTCGCCCCCGATCTTCGGGGAGACCAGCGCCTCGTCGCAGAGCCAAGCCTCCAGCTGACGCGGGTCCGTGAACGCCGCATGGATCATCGGGATGGGAAGAGGGATCGTGACCTGGACCAGGATCGCGTCGAGCGGTTCGTCGGCCACGGGCCCGCCCTCGGCCCGGCTCCCTAAAGGGTTTGCGCGAACGGCCTTTCGGCGAAGGGAGGCCGCCGGCTGGGCCGAAGTGTAAGTAGGGCGTCGAGTAGGTACTCGTCGACATGTGGGGACGGGGGACCGGAGCCGTCGGGGCTCTGGCGCTCGCCGCCCTCCTTGCGTTCGGGACGCTCGGCGGGCTCGCCGGTGGCACCTCGACGCCGGGCTCGGCCTCCTCCTCGGCACCAGCGGTCGCGACCACCGAGCCGGTGACCAGCGCCTCCTCGAGCGGGGCGGGCGGGGCCACGGGCGCGACGCTCCAGGTACCTTCGGGAGGCGGCCTCTCCGATCCGACGAGCCCGCACGACGACGGGAACGGTACCGGTGCCTCGGTGCTCGCGACGCTCGTCGGGCGCGGCGTCCGGGCCGGCGACGTGTTCCTGCCCAACTACGGCGGCGAGGTCCACGGCACCGCCGCCTCCGGCCATGTCAGCCCGACCTACACCTCGGCCCCGGCGCCGTTCGGGATCGCCGACCTGGGGCTCGAGAACCTCTCCGGCACGCTCACGCCGGACACGCTCGGGACGTCGAGCGTGGCCGCCACGTTCTCCACGGCCGGGCTGTCGGGCTTCTCGCCCGACGTGACCGGCCCGGACGAGTTCGGCGTCCAGCTCAACGCGGTCCTGAACGACGTGACGATCCTCGGGAACGACAGCTACCAGTTCTGGACGCAGAACGTCGTGGAGTTCACTCCCAGCAACCACACCCTCCAGTTCGTGGACAACCTGTGGAACTTCTCGGGAGGGCCGTTCTCCGCGAACGCACTGTACTCGTACTCGGGAAACCTTGAGGTCCCGGACTTCTACTACGGATTCTCCGCGCCGATCGCCTATTCGTTCCCCCTGACCCTCGAGCTCTACCTCAACTCCACGGTGATCGCCGGGCGGGACGCGGTCTTCTTCAACTACAGCTTGAGCTCGGGCGCCGGCACGTTCCAGGGCACGTACGACGCGGTCGAGTTCAACTCGCTCGCGGCCGGCGCCCCGGCGAGCTCCACGGTGACGCCGGCCTACGAGGTCAATGGGTTCTCGTACGATCCGCTCGGGCTCCCGGACGACTTCGAGGTCACGCTCACCGGCCCCGGCGGCGGGAGCAACTTCGACGTGCTCGAGTCGGAGTCGACGTACCTGACGCTCGAGTACTACAACGCGACGGCCGGCGGGTACGCGAACGTACCGTCGGCGTACAACGTGGGCGCGGATACGGGGGAGACGTCGTACGGTGTGAATTCGGCCTGGGCGGCGTTCTCCACCAACCCCGGCACCGGACCGGCGACCTGCGCCGACTGCGCGGAGCTCACCGCCGGACCGTCGTTCCTCACCGGCCTCTGGAACGTGAGCCACGGGGCGCTGGACCCGGCCTTTGACAACATGCCCTCGGTGTTCCTCACGACCCCAACCATGGACGCCTTCCTGTTCGTCGCGCGGGGCGACGTGTGGACCGGCTCATGGGCGACCACGAACTGGTCGGAGTTCGCGTGGGCCCCGTCGAACTTCGCTCCCGACGGGGTGTACGGGACCCAGGGGACCGCCTGGCCGGCCGGCTCCTACACGATCGTGTTCGTCGAGGCGGGCTACGCGCCCGCAGAGGCCGAGATCGACCTGACGAACGGGTCGACGTTCCGCAGCTCCTACGCGCTCGTCTCGGACCCGGCGTCGGGGGTCTACACGCCACTCTGGGCGATGAACGAGACGGCGGTCAGCGCGATCTCCTCCGGCACCGACGCGGACGGTCACGCGGCGATCCTGAACGATGAGATCGGCGAGCTGGGGGACCTCCCGTGCAGCTCGTCGGTCGGCTGCGCCACGTTCCCGTGGTTCGGTCTCTCCAACGACTACTTCTATCCCGTCTTCGTCGGCGTCCTCCTCAACGACGTCTCGGGCGTCGACCTCGACTCCCCCGCGTCCTTCTCCGTGACGTTCCCCACCACGGGCCAGTTCGCGCGTCTCGTGAGCTACTACGGCACGCCGGACGGCAACGACCTCGGGATCTACGTCAACGACTCCTCCGAGGTGGAGATCCTCGGCGGGACCATCGCCGGATGGTGGGCGGAGCAGGCCTACTTCGGACCGTCGCAGTCGATCGGCTCGGTCGTCTTCTGGAACACGACCCACTCCGCGATCGAGGGCGTGACGTTCGAGACCGGGGGGCTCGCCGTGTTCCTCTACGGCGGGATCGACAACACGATCGAGGACAACTGGTTCGAGCCGGCGCTCTTCGCATCGCCGGACCCGTACTCGACGGTCGACGGCGAGTACGGCTCGGTCGGCCTCTCGGACGCCGACTACGGCGATGCGGCCGCCTACGGGGCCGACGCCGCGACCACGTGTCTCGAGTGCGACGTGGTCGCGAACAACGTCTTCGAGACCACGATCACCGCGACCTCCTTCGTGGACGACCCGTACACCGGCGAACTTCCGACCGGCTACCAGCACGAGTACAGCGAGGCCTGGAACCTCCCGTACGAGGCCGGACCCACGAACATCATCGGCGGCGACTACATCGGCGGCAACTACTGGTGGGACTACGGGCTCGCGTACAACCCGTACATCGTGGTCCCGTACGAGGGACTGAACCCCCTCCCGACGGACGAGTTCGGGGATCCGGCGGCGTTCATCTGCACCTCCGTGACCGCGCTGTGCAGCGCCGGCGGCGGCGACTTCTATCCGCTGGTCCCCGTGCCCGTCTACCGGATCACGTTCCAGGAGACGGGCCTGCCGACCGATACCGTGTGGGAGGTCGCGCTGTTCGTGACCTACACCGGGGGCACGGAGCTCGAGGAGGAGCTCGAGAGCGGTGCGATCATCAACGAGACCTACGCTCCGTACGAGCTCAACCTCTCGGAGCCGAACGGCAACTGGACCTGGGCGGCGCTCTCGGAGAACGGGGCGTACGGCGCCCTCGGCGGCGTCGTTCAGGTCAACGGGACCGACGTGCTCGTCTCGGTCGACTTCGTCCTCGCGTACGCCGTCGAGATCACCGAAACCGGGCTGCCGGCGGGCTCCGAGTGGGTGGGGGAGATCACGAACCTTCAGGACGGCGTCGCGTTCGAAGCGGAGTCGACCTCCACGTCCGTCGTGATCGGGGACCTGGTTCCCGGCTCGTACACCTACAGCGCCGAGAGCCTCAACGGCACCTACGCCTCCTCGTCCGCCGACTCCGGATTCACCGTGGTCGACACGGACCTCGAGGTGTCGGTCTTGTTCGTCCCGGTCTACGAGCTCACGGTCGTCGTGGAGGGGCTCCCCGAGGGCGTCACGTTCCAGCTGAACCTCGAGAGCACGTCCGGCGGGTACGGCGGGAGCCTCACCGGCGACACCGACTCCGGCTACGTCGACCTGCCGGCGCTGACCTACACGTGGACCGCCTCGGCGCCCGGCTACGTGGCCCTCCCCGGCTCCGGCGAGTTCGCCCTCACGGGATCGATGGTGCTCGTGCTGTACTTCTACGCCTCCGCGCCGCTCGTCTTCCTCGAGAGCGGCCTCCCCGCGGGGACCGAGTGGTCGGTGACCCTCTCGCAGCTCGGATCCACCGCCTTCGAAGAGTCGAACTCCACGACGATCGACGTCGACGCGGCCGACCTGAGCTACTCCTACACGGCCAGCGCCGCGGACTACGTGGCCTCCCCGAGCTCGGGCAGCGGGACGCTGGGGATCGCGGGCGGGACGGTCTCGATCCAGTTCTCGGCGGCCACCGGAACCCTCAGCGGGACCATCGCTCCGGGCGACGCCTCGCTCCTCATCGACGGCGTGGCGCAGACCGTCGGCTCCGGCGGCACGTTCTCGATCACCCTCGCGGTCGGAGTGCACTCGGTCGAAGCCTCGGCGGCGGGCTACCGGACCTACTTCGATAACGTGAGCATCGCGGAGGGCGGGTCCGTCCAGCTCCCGATCGCCCTCCAGTCGACCAGCAGCTCGTCCTCGCCGTCGGGGATCGGGACGCTGGGGTGGTCGATCATCGCGGCCCTGGTCGTCCTCGCGGTGGTGCTCCTGATCACGACGCTCGTCTTCGCCCGCCGGGGGCGCCCGCCCTCGCCGCCGGCCGCCTACGTGCCTCCGAGCGCGGGACCCCCGGCCGGAGCGGTGGGAGCCCCGCCCCCGGCTCCCTGGCAGGAAGGGCCGCCGCCGAGCCCCCCGAGCTGAACCACCGGCCCGGATCGACGCGGAGCTTCAGTCGCGGACCACGAGCTCGATCCTGAGCCGCTCCGCGACCTCGCGCAATCGGTCCACCTCGGCGTCCGAGAGCCGGGCCCGGACCATCGCCTTGCGGTAGGCGTCCTCGACCTGCGGGGGCATGAGCCGGTGGAAGAAGGCCTTCCACGCCGTGCCCAGGCTCCAGACCGGGGCGCCCGTCGCGATCGCGAAGAGGTTCACCTCCGAGGTCGGCCGGTGCGGATCGGTGGGATCGATCCAGCCTCGCGTGCGGCTGAGGAAGCAGATCCGCCGCGCCGGCGGAACACTGGGGGAGGAGAGGGGAGCGCTCATGCGGAGCCGTTCTGCGCAGCGAACGGTCCCCCTACCAGGCGGTCCGAGGATTTGACCCCGGGGGGCTCCCGCCGCGAACGTGGGAGCAAAGCGAGCGTCTCAGTCCCCGGGGGGCATGGACTGGTCGGGATTTGAACCCGAGGCCTCCGGTTTGCAAAACCGGCGATCTTCCGGACTGATCTACCAGCCCACGCCCCGAGAGGGTCGACCCCTCGTGATAGCCTTTCCCCGGCGCGAGCACGTCCCGGGGGAGCCCACGGTCGGACGCTTCGCGACAAAGGCCTTCTACCCGGCCCGGGTCCATCCGCCGTGCGACTGAGCGTCTTCACCGTCGTGGACCTCGCGCCGGACTCGGCCGAGGCCCGGCCGCATCGTCTCGGGGAGGTCGTGAAGCTCGCGGCCGAGGCCGACGCAGCGGGTCTCGAGAACTTCTGGATCGCGGAGCACCACTTCCACGACGGGGGGGTCTGCCCCTCCCCTCCGGTCCTGCTCGCCGCCTGTGCGACGGCGACCCGCCGGATCGGGCTCGGCGCGATGGTCAGCGTCCTGCCGTTCCATCGCCCGATCGACGTGGCGGAGGAGTATGCGATGGTGGATCGGATCTCGGGCGGCCGGCTGCGCCTCGGCGTCGGCAGCGGATACATCCCCCTCGAGTTCGACGGCTACGGCGTCGATCCGGCCACCAAGCGCGATCGGTTCGACCGCTCGCTCGATGCGATCCTGGCCGCGTTCGCGGGCCACGAGGTCGCGACCGAGCCGGGCGGAACGACCCGGGTGCGGCTCAACGTCCGGCCGGTCCAGCAACCGCATCCGCCGCTCTGGATCGCCGCGCAGCGGCGCGAGGCGATCCCCTTCGTGGCCCGCCGCGGCGCGTCGCTCGCACTCGTCCCCTACGCGACGCTCCCCGACCTCGCGGCCCTGGCGGAGGAGGTTCGGGAGTTCCGCTCCCATCTCCCCGCCGGATCCCGCGCCCAGGTCGCGGCCGCCGTCCATCTCTACGCGGGAGACCATCCCGACCTCGCGCGCAACGCGCTCCAGCGCTACCTGGACGCGCGCCACGCCACGCAGAGCACGTTCTATCGTCAGAAGGCGGCCGAGGATCCCCACGCGGCGTCCCGGGAGGGTCTGGAGCGGGCGGGCTTCGCGTTGATCGGCAGCGCGCGGCAGGTGCGGGAGGGGCTCGATCGCTACCGTGAGGCGGGCATCGACGAGGTGCTCGGGATCTTCGACTTCGGGGGCCTCCCCCCCGAGGAGTCCGCGGGGTCCCTCCGGGCCCTCGGCCCGGACCGCGTTGCGTAAGCCCGAAGGGACGACGCGAAGGGGTTGGGTCCGGAAGCCGGCGGTCGCTACGAGGAGCCACCGGGCGGCGGGAGCGGCGGCGGGGAGCTGCTGCTCGGGCTCGCGGGGGTCGGTTCCTGCCACTGGGTCGCCGGCGGCGTGGACGGTGCCGGCGCGGGCGGACTCATCGGGGTGGCCGGGTTCACGACGGTGCCGGACGACGACGCGCCGCTCGAGCCGCCCCGGTGCCGGAGCGCGAGGTAGAGCACGAGCGCCACGACGATCAGGAGCACCAGCAGGATCAGCCAGCCCACCGTGAGGCCGCTGCCTGCCCCGAGCTCGAGGCTCAGGACGGACGGATGCGGATTGATCAGCATCGCGGTCGATCCCATGCAGGTCCCCGTGGGCAGGCAGTAGCCGGCGGTCAGGCTGGGGGACTGCAGCGTCAGGTCGACCGTGAGGTACCCGGCCGGCGCGTTCGACGGGATCGTGAACGAGACGCTGCCGCTCGAGGAGGTCGTCGAGATCGGCTGGTAGAAGGCGTACCCCGGAGCGGTCAGCTCGAAGTTGAACTGCTGAGGCAGCGCGGTCCCGTCGATCGAGGCGACCTGGTAGTTCAGCGTCACCGTCTGCCCGGGCTGGAAGCTCCCGTCCGAGTAGCTCGAGACCGTGCCGACCCCGAGCAGGACCGAGTACCCCGTCTCGAGATACATCACGGTGTTGTTGGTCGCCAGGACCGAACCCGCCGACTCCGCCCAGGCATCGACGCCGATCTCCTCGGGCGGCGTCGCCGAGGGCACCGCGATCGAGAACGTGGCCCCGAGCGCGGACGTGCCGCTCGCGATCTCCCCCTGGGTGTTCGACCAGAGGCCGAACGCCTGCCAGCCCACGACCGTCCCTGCGGGCGCGCCGGCCGAGCCGCTGAAGCTGGCCGTGATGTGGGTGGTCGAGCCCGAGGTGTAGTAGCCGGATCCGGGGGTCAGGAGGAGGGTCGGGATGATCACGTTCGCGCTGGCGTACCCGCTGAAGGAGGCGGTCGCGTTCGAGGCCCAGAGGATCACGTAGAATTCGTGGTTCACCATGCCGGCCGTGATCGGGAACGTGAACGTCCCGCTCTGCGCCGTCCCGGTGAAGACGCCGGACGCGTAGAGCGTGTCCGAGGAGTAGGACCACGCCTGCCACGAGTCCGCCGTGATCGGGCCCGTCACGCCCTCCGACGAGCTCGAGATCGACCAGGTCACCGTCGCGTTCGTGCCCACGTAGTACTCGGTATGGTCGAGGGCGACGCTGACGACGCCCGAGGCGAACGGATACGGGTCGATGGCCCACGTCAGGTTGTCCCAGAGGGTCCAGACGCTCACCGTGGAGTTCGCGCCCGGAACGGTGACGGTGAAGTTGACCGCGTCGTAGTACGGGTACTGGAGCTCGTTGACGAACGGGGCCGTCGCGTTGAACACGACCTCAAAGGTGCCGTTCGCGTTGGTCACGCCGCTGACGGGCGGGTTGCCCGGCGCCGTGATGTGGTGCGTGCCGTTCCAGTAGGCCACCGTGACCGTCAGGCCGGAGATCGCCGTGAACTCCCCGCCGTACTCCGAGCCCGCGCGCACGCAGGAAGCCACGAGTGAGCCCGCGGGGATGTCCGCCTCGTGGTAGCCGAGGCACTCGCTGGCGATCAGGAACAGGCCGTCCTGCTGGATGACGACGTGTCCGACCGACACGTCGACGGTGTCGCTCTCGTTCTCGGCGACCTGGCCGCCCACGACCGTGGTCATCCAGATCGTGAACTCGATGTCCTGGTCCGCGGTGGCGTTCAGCGGCACCGTGCCGCTCCACGTTCCCCACGAGCCGACGGGCAGCGCCATGATCCCCGACGGGAAGAAGTTCTTCGTCGTGCCGTCGGTGCGGTAGTGGCCGACGATCGAGACGTTCGTCGCGCCTGTGTAGAGCGTCGCCCCGTTGGTGTCCAGGTACGCCGCCCAGGTCAGCGTGAACGCGTCGCCCGGCAGGATCGACTGGGGATAGTACGCCGACGACTCCGCGCTCACGGAGTAGGTGTAGAGGACGACCTTCTCGCTCACGTTCCCGGACGGTGCCGAGAAGTTCACGAGCCAGGTTCCCCCGTACCCGAGGTCCGGGAAGGCGTACGAGACCCCGAACGCGCCCGAGTAGAACGAGTAGGTCGTCGCGTTGATCGTCGCCGTGTAGGAGAACGCGGGGGACGCGACGTGGTCCCGGGTCGCGTTCGGGTCGACGACCGTGACGTTGACGGTGTGGTCCACGGTGTCGTAGATGTAGAACTCGAGCGTTCCGTATCCGGGCACTCCGGGATAGTAGTGGCTGTCCGAGGGATTGCCGACCCCGTTATACAACGTGGGGTAGATGTCGGTGCTCGGTTGGACGTTCGCCGCAGCCCCGGGGGTCGCGTCGGACGGGGCCGACGCTCCCCGGCCGACCGGAATGGCGCCCAGCAGCGCGGCGGAGAGGGATGCGATCAGCACAGCGGCGAGAACGACGGCGATCAGTCGGCGCGACATCGGCATCAAAGGCGTAGGGTCCGGTATAAGAACCCCGCTGACGGAGGGGAGGTACCGCCACCCGGGGTCCGGACGGATGCCGGACGACGCCGAACCGATTTATGGCGGGCTGCCTAGACCGCCCGACGGACCATGGCGGAGATCCTGCCCGGCGTTCACATGGTGGAAGGAGTCGATCCCAGCCCGGACTTCTCGACGCACGTCTACCTCCTCAAGGACAAGGGTTCGACGTGGACCCTCATCGACACGGGGCTCCCGGGCGCCCACGCCGCCGTCGACGCCTATCTCGCCCGGCACCGGATCGAGCCGACCTCGATCAAGAAGATCCTGATCACCCACCTGCACCGGGACCACGTCGGCTCCCTGAAGGAACTCGCGGCCAAGACCCGGGCGAAGACGTTCGCCCACTGGATCGAGGCCGCGTACATCGCGGTGGACCCCCCGTACGACGGTCCCGGTACCCCTCCGGCCGAGCCGTTCGTAGTGGACGAGACGCTGAAGGACGGCGACCCGATCGACGCCGCCGGCGGGCTGATCGCGTACCACACCCCCGGCCATACGCCCGGCCACACGGCCTACTACCAGCCGGAGCACAAGCGGTTGTTCTCGGGCGACCTCTTCTTCGGAGAAGGCGACGGGGCGATCCTCACGGTCCCGGACTACACGCACCACACGCCGACCGCGCTCATCTCCGCCCGGCGCATGGCCCGGCTCTCGATCGACTCCCTGCTCACCTACCACGGCGGACCGATCCTCAAGGATGGCGGAAAGGCGGTCCGGAAGGCCGCCGCCCTTCGGTAGGCCGCGTCGGCGCGGCGCCGGAGCGGCTAGAACGCCGTCACGACCTCGACGGTCACGGTGAGGCTCGCGTTCCAGCCGCTCGCGGGAGTCCCGATCTCGATCTGGATCGTGCCGTTCGCCTCCCCCCCGAGCGCCATCGGCAGATTCGACCCGAGGACCGTGAAGCCGGCGGGCACGGAGGGATCCTGGAACGTGCAGGTGCCCAGGCTTGCGTCGTTCACCACGCGGTGGGTCAGGTTGAGGACGTCACCGGCCGCGACCTCGCCGCCGGGACCGGCCACGAACGTCGGGTCCCCGTCGCACGGGTAACCGGCGAAGTTCCACTCCACGCCGGTGACCTCGACCACGCCGGGACGGATCGTCCCGCCTTGCACGGTCGGAGCCGGACCGCCATGGGCACCGATCAGCAGGGCCGCGGTCACTCCGACGGCCACCGCGACCGCGAGACCGGCGAACAGGGCCATCTTCCGCCGGCCGCCGTCCCCCAACGCCTCGGTTCCGAGCGGGGTCGGCATGCCCGGCCGACGAATCTCGGGGAGAGATAACGGAAGTGAACGACCCGCGCCGGGCCGTCCGTTCGAGGGGGCCCCGGGGAACGGGAACGGCAGTGGGACTGGCCAGATTTGAACTGGCGTCTCGGAGTCCCGAACCCCGAAGGATGGACCAAGCTACCCCACAGTCCCAGGCCGGCGGCCTCGACCGCGTTCCGCTATTTGAGCCCGCGGTCGTGGACCGCGACCGAGCTCGGCCCGAGGTGTTTCAGCATCCCCCGGCGCCGAGCTTCAAGGGTCGGGGCGCTTACCGGGTCGATGGCCAGTCCCTCGTCCGTACCGCCGCTCCCGGGCATCTCGGGCCTCGAGGCCCTTTCCTGGAGCATCCCGGGCCTCCGCGAGGATCCGACGATGTGCGTGCGGTGCCGGTCCGCCCAGATGCTCTGCGGGAAACCGGTCTGCCCGATCCTGCTCAAGTACCACGCGTTCGAGCGCACCCTGCCGCTCGTGGGAGGGCACGATCTCGAGGGGTCTTCGCCGCCGGCGGTGTTCGTCGGGCGCTTCGGGTATCCGAAGGTCTCCTTCGGTCCCCTGCTCGCCCCGCAGCACGGATCGACCGAGCTCCTGGACAGCCCGGAGGACTGGGTCGGGCGGTCGGTCTCCGAGGTCGTCTCGTTCCGTCTCGGTCTGGTCCGGGGGACCTCGCCGATCCGGGTGACCGATGCCGAGCGCCCGATCCGGATGCTCCAGGACATGCAGCTCCTCGGCATCGCCGGGGAGTCCGCCGAGAGCGAGGCGCATTTCCGCCGACCGCCCCGGGGCCACCTCGCGCTCTCCGATACGGCCCCCCCGTTCGGACCGTCGGCGCCGATCGAGCGCTTCCGTCTCGACGTGCGTCGGGTCGATCCCCACCTGGACCGCCTCTCGTCCGACACCGACGCGAACGCGCGGATCGCGGTCGGGGAGCTCTACGAGCGGGGCGTGCGAGTGAGCCGCATCCAGCGGGCGTTCAGCGTCGGGGTCCTCGGGCGTCACGGGCGACGCCGGCTGGTCCCCACGCGCTGGTCGATCACCGCCGTCGACGACCTCCTGTCGAAGAAGAACCTGGAGCGGGTCCGGCTGCTGCCCGAGCTCTCGGAGATCGAGGTCCATCGCCTGACCGCGCTCGACAACCGCTGGCTGATCATCCTGCTGCCCGGCGCCTACCGGTACGAGTCGATCGAGGCGTGGTACCCGAACACGCTGTGGAACCCGGACCCGACGAACCTCGTGGTCATGGGCGATCATGAGGGGCACGACGGACGGACGACCTACGCGTCGATCGGCGGCTGTTACTACGCGGCCCGGCTCGCCACCAGCGAGGCGCTGCTCGACCGGGGCCGTCAGGCCGGCGTCGTCGTGCTCCGGGAGGTGCACCCGGGCGAGATCCTCCCCTTGGGCGTCTGGAACGTCCGCGAGTACGTGCGCGCGGCGATGCACCGCCCCGCCGAGCGGCTCGCCAGCCTCCCCGAGCTCTCCCGGACGATCGCGAGCACCTTCGCGATCCCGTTGCCTCGCTGGCTGGCCGCGAGCGCGGTGCTCCACGAGGCGCGGACCCAGCGGCGGCTCGACGACTGGATCCCGTCGCCCGCGCTCGCCGCGGGATCCGTCAGCTGAACCGGGTGCCGCACTTGCCGCAGAAGGTGTCGGTCGGGGCGCGGGGCGTCCCGCAGTTCGGGCAGGCGGCCGGGGTGAACGGGCGTCCGCACCCGCGGCAGAACACGTCGTTGGCCCGCGTCGGGTAGCCGCACTGCGGACATCGCGATCCCGAGGCCGCGCGCTCGGCGACCGCCTCCGCATCGTTCGAGTCCCCGTTCGGTCCGGCCGGCGCGGCGCCGGCGACGGGCCCGGCCGCGAGGGTCTCCACCTTGCCCCCGAGCTCGCGCCGTCCCCGGAGGGCGAAGCGGAGCGCCTCGGTGTACTGCGCACGGTCGAACGCCTGCTGCGCCTGGGACCGAAGGGCGGTCGCGGTCGCGATCGCCGGGACCGATCCCCGGTTCGCCCGCGCCGAGTCGAGATCCGAATCCAGCAGCCGGAGCTGGAACTGGGATTCGGCCCGGTTCGTGGCGAGCCGCGGGGCGGGCGGAGGTCCGAGGTCCGGAGCGACGCCCGAAGAGGTCGGGGCGGCGGAGGGGAAGGGGGTCGGGGACGACGGGAACGGGCTCGGCCCGGGGGACGCCGGGGGATAGGTCGGGGTCGCGATCCCCGCTCGGGCGGTCAGCGGGGCGCCGGTCTGGCGCACGTGCACGAGGTCCTCATGGGCCGACTGGGCGAGCTCGTACGCCCGGGTGAACTGACCCTGGTCGAAGGCGGCCTGCGACTGGGCGATGAGGGCGCGGGCGTGGGCGGTGTCGACGCCCTGCCGGCCGAGGATCCCCGCCTCGCGGCGGGCCATCTCGAGACGGTTGAACGCCCGGTCCGGCACGAGGCGGGGCGACGTCGAGAGCTCGCTCAGCAGCTTGGCGCGCCGCTCCTTCAGTCGCCGCAGCGTGAGCAGCAGGACGCCGGCGACGGCGATGGCCAGCACGACGACGACGGCGATGAGGACGTAGACGCCGATCACGCGACCGATCCGGCCGGCCCCGGAGGAGCGCGGGGTCGCCGGCAGATAACTGGGGGGACCCCCTATTTAGGGGGACCGCCGCGCGGGGGGTCGGCGATCCGCCCTAGAAGACGGACAACTTCCCGGTCAGGAGGCGCCGGGGGATCGTGTCGACCTGCTCGAACCAGCTGTTGGCGACCGCCTCGGCCTTGGCCTGGACCTGCGAGAGCTTGACCCCTTCCGCCGGCAGGATCTGGAGGCTCGCGACCTGGGGCTGGTCGACGGGCTTGCCGATCTGGGAGAGGATGCGCACGTGGACCTCCTTGACGTTCCCGCCGGTCTCGCGGACGATGTCGTTCGCGATCAGGTTGCCGAGCAGGTTGTAGATCTTCCCGACGTGGTTTACCGGATTCTTCCCGGCGGACGCCTCGAGGCTCATCGGGCGGCACGGGGTGATGAGGCCGTTGGCGCGGTTGCCGCGTCCCACCGACCCGTCGTCCCCGGCCTCCATCGAGCAGCCGGTGACGGTAAGGTAGTACCGCCCGAGCTCGGGGTCGTCCGCGGTGTTGACGTCGATCGAGACCTCCCGTTGGGTCAGCTTGGCCGCCTGGTCGGCGAGCTTCTCCCCGATCTCCTCGCAGACCCGGTGGTACTCGGCCGCGTCCTGGACCTCGCTGTCGACGATCGCGGCGGCGACGGTGAGGTGGATCTTGTTGCCCTGGCGGTAGCCCATCACCTTGACATCCTCCCCGAGCGCGGGGAGCTTCTTCTTCAGCTTGAGGGTGAGGAAGTGCTCGCTCTCGAGCACGAGGCGCTCGAGGTCCGAGAGCGGCGCGAAGCCGACCCCGAACGACGTGTCGTTGGAGAGCACGTTCTTCTGGTCGAAGACGCCCCGCAGGTCGACCGAACCCTGGCCGATCCGGCAGTCGAACTCGACGTGGTGGTCGATGTCGACGTGGGCGCAGACCGACTGGACGTACTTGCGGGCCGCCTCGATCGCGGTCTCGCGGTACGGGAGCTTCTGGCCGTTGACCTCCGTCGTGGCGCGGCCGACGAGCAGGATGTAGATCGGCTTCGTGACCTTCCCGCCGCCGAACTGGGGGTCGGAGGCGCCCCCGACGACCTGGGTCTCGTCGGTGTTGTGGTGGAGGATGCGGCCGTACTCGTCGAGGTAGAGGCGCGAGAGCGCCCGGCTCACGGACTCCGAGACGCCGTCCGCGATCGAGTCCGGGTGGCCGAGTCCCTTCCGCTCGACCATCTCGACATCCTGGTCCTCGATGTGGACGGTCCGGAGCGGTTCTACCTCAACATTTCGGGGCATCAGGGGTCACTCGGACCGCGGAGCCGGATGCGGGTTTAAGGGTTACGACGCGCGCAGCGCGCAAACCGGTTGCACGGTCCCTTC
>JASIBA010000076.1 GCA_030041735.1 Thermoplasmata archaeon
CGAGGGGTACCTCGAGGCGTTCCGGTACGGCATGCCCCCGCACGGGGGCTGGGGATTCGGCATCGACCGCCTCGTGTGGGCGCTCGCGGGCGTCCCCAATATACGGGAGGTCCGCTTGTTCCCTCGCGACCGGTATCGCCTTGATCCGTAGGGGAGTCCGCACGCATGGCCGCCATCAAGAGGACCCTGCCCGCGCCTCCCGAGCTCCAGAGCCGCTGGGCGGCAGTGCTCGAGGAGGCCGGTCGTCGGCCCGAGATCCTCGCGCTCGTGGATCGGTTCCCCGAGGAGCGCTCGCTGACCGTTCCGTTCGCGGACATCGACGGCGCGGACACTTCGCTCGCCGACGCCCTCCTCGATCGGCCGGACGAGGTCATCGCGGCGGGCCAGCGCGCGCTCGCTGAGCTCCTGCCGATCGCGGGGCCCGAAGCCGCCGAGCTCAGGCTGCGGGTCACCGGACTGCCGTCCACGGTCCACCGGCCGATCCGAGACCTGCGCGAGACGGACCTGAACCACCTGATCGCGATCGACGGAATCGTCCGACGCGTCACCGAGGTCCGACCCCAGATCCGGGATGCGGTGTTCCAGTGTGTCGCCTGCCGTACCGAGTTCCACGAGCCTCAGGACGAGGCGTCGATGACGTTTCGGGAGCCGCTCGAATGCCCCGAGTCTCAGGGAGGCTGCGGCAAGCCCCAGGGGCGGACCCGCTTTCGCCTGCTGCCGGAGAAGTCCGGCTACGTCGATGCGCAACGCATCGAGATCCAGGAGAACCCGGAGCTCCTTCGGCACGGAGCACATCCGCAGGGACTCTCGGTCATGCTTACCGAGGACCTCACCGGGCAAGTGCTTCCGGGCAACCGGGTGATCGTCAATGGCGTGCTGAAGAGCTTCCAGCGAGCCGCGGCCAGCGGGCGCGGGGTCGTGATCCGGAGCACCACGTTCGACGTCCTGCTGCTGGGGAACTCCGTGGAGTTCAAGCAGCAGGAGTACGACGAGATCGAGATCACGCCCGAGGAGGAGCGATTGTTCCTCGGGTTTCGTGGCGACCCGACGATCGTCGACAAGATCGTGATGTCGTTGGCTCCGTCCATCCGCGGCATGGAGGAGGAGAAGGAAGCCGTCGCGCTCCAGCTGTTCGGCGGCATCGAAAAACAGCACCCGGATGGCGTCCGGGTACGGGGCGATATCCACGTACTCTTTGTAGGAGACCCGGGCGTCGCCAAGACACAACTCCTCCGATATGTGGCCGCCGTCGCTCCGCGCGGGATCTATACCAGCGGCAAGGGCGCCACCGCCGCCGGCCTGACCGCGGCGGCGGTAAAGGACGATTTCGCCGGGGGACGCTGGGTGCTCGAGGCCGGCATGCTGGTCCTCGCCGACGGCGGGATGGCGGTCATCGACGAGCTCGACAAGATGAGCCCGGAGGACCGATCGGCCATGCACGAGACGTTGGAGCACGGCCAGGTGTCGATCGCCAAGGCGGGCATCACCTCGACCCTGAACGCCCGTTGCCCCGTGCTTGCGGCGGCCAATCCCAAGTGGGGCCGGTTCACGAGCGACCGCACCATCGCCGAGCAGATCGACCTCCCGCCCACCCTGTTGTCGCGGTTCGACGTCATCTTCTCGATCCGGGACCAGCCGAATCAGGAGCGCGACCGGCGCCTGGCCAATGGGATCCTGGTGTCGCATCGCGAAGGCGAGTCGAGAGTCTACAGCACCTCGGACTCGGTGGGAACGCAGGAGGCGCCCTTCCCGCCCGAGTTGCTGAAGAAGTACATCGCGTACGCGAAGCGCTCCGTGCGTCCCGTGTTGTCGGAGGCCGCCCTCCAGGTGCTCTCCGACTACTATGTTCGAGTCCGCGCCCAGGGCGAGGAGCCGAACGCGCCGGTTCCGATCACCGCGCGTCAGCTCGAGGCGCTGGTCCGCCTCAGCGAGGCGGCCGCGAAGGCCCGCCTGTCCTCGGAAGTGACGGTGGACGACGCGCAGCGGGCCGTGGGCATCATGCAGAACTTCCTCCGCCGGGTCGCGATGACGGAGGGAGGCAAGCTCGACGTGGACCTGGTGCAGTCCGGGGTCAGCCACAGCCAGCGCGAGCGACAGGAGATCGTGCTCCGGGTGATGCGAGAGCTCCAGGAGGGGCCGGACCAGACGTTCACGATCGAGCAGTTCCTGGAGGCGTGCGATCGGGCCGGAGTGCCGCCGGCCAAGGCGGAGGCCCACCTCCAGTCTCTCCGGAACCAGGGCGAGGTCTACGAGACGCGACCGAACCGCTGGCAGCTCGTACGCTTCTAGCGCTCGCCGGTGGGCGAGGCCGATTTATCCTCTCCCGTACCTCGTTTCTCTCGCCCATGTCGGACGACGCCGGGATCGTCATGCGCGTGCACCGGGTGCGCGCGGAGTTCGTGGTCGCTGCGTGCGACGCGGAGCTGATCGGCCGCGACCTGCCGGTCGGCGACGCCGGGCGTACCGTCCGAGTCTCCGGGCAGTTCTACGGCGAGCGGGTGGTCTCGCGGGAGGAGATCCTCTGGGCGCTCGAACGGGCCACGATCGCGAACCTCCTCGGGACCCGTACCCTCCGCCTCGCGGAAGAGGCCGGCTTCCTGAGCCCCGGCGGGAGCGGCACCCTCGGCGGAGTACCCCACGCGGAGATCTTCGCCGTCGCCCACTGACCGGGAGGAGATCATGGCCGACGAGTTCTGCGTGGTATGCGGTGCCACCGGCCGCCAACTCACGGACGGAGTCTGTGCCGAGTGCGCGGCCGACCGGACGACCCTTCTCTCGGCGCCCGAACACTCGGTGGTGGTGATCTGCCCGCACTGCGGGGCGCGCAAGACCGGCGCCTCGTGGAAGCGCGCCGGCGCGAGCCCCCTCCTCACCGCCGAGGACCTCGCACCGCTCGTCGCGGTCCATCCCGAGGCCGCGCTGCGAGAGATCCGCTGGGAGGAGACCTCGTCGACGGGGACCGTCCGCGAGCTCGTCGGACGAGCGCGCGTCCGGTTCCGCGGCGTCGAGCGCGAGGTTCCGATCGCGCTCTCCGTACGCACCGAAGGTCAGAGCTGCCCCGACTGCAGCCGCAAGAGCGGTCGCTTCTACACCGCCGTCGTGCAGCTGCGCGGGGGGACCGAACGCGGGGGCGAGAAGCCTCGCGCGCTGCGCGCCCGGCTCGAGGGCGTATGGTCCGAGATCCTCGCCGAGTCCCGGCCCGACTGGCGGAAGGCGGTCTCGTGGCAGGAGGACCTCCCGGAGGGCTGGGACGTCTTCTTCACGAACACGCTCGCCGCCCGATCGATCGCGCGGGTCGCCAAGCAGAAGTTCGGGGCGTCCGTCAAGGAGTCGGCAAGCCTCTTCGGCCGGAAGAACGGCCAGGAGATCTACCGGGTGACCTTCTGCCTCCGCTTTCCGCGGCCGGTCTCCCCGGTGGCGGCGACGCACCCGCCCCTCGAACCATAGCCTTAAGAAGCGACCCCGCGTCGAAGCCCTCGAGTGGGGCACTCCACATGTCGAAGAGCGGGATTCTCCGACGCCATCACGGGGCCGACACACTGGAAGAGGGCTCGTTCCTCGACCTGGGAACGATGCAGTTCGAGGACGAGGCCGGCGCGCTCGCGGGCAACCGCGGCACGGTCCGCATGGCCGAGCTCCTCCGGTTCGAGGACCTGCACAACGTCACGAAGCTCGCCTACGGCGGGGACATCGTGATCGTCGACTATACGTCGATCGCGAACGACCAGATGGCCGTCAAGCGCATGAGCATCGACCTCAAGAACGTCGCGAAGGATACGGGCGGCGATGTCGCAGGGATCGCGAAGAACCTCCTGGCGCTCACGCCCGCGGGAATCCGCATCGACCGGCAAAAGATCCGACCGTCCTTCTAGGGCGCCGGGGGCGCCGTGAAGGCCGCCCTGGACCGTCGCGAAGCGACGGCCGTCGCCAGCGACGTGGTGGTGACCGGGGTCTTCGAGCGGGGCGACAAGGAGACATCGTTCCCCCACGCGCTCGCGAAGGACGACGCGCTGGTCAAGGGCCTCCTCAAAGGCGCGTGGGACCGTAAGGAGATCCGCGGCAAGCGCCGCGAGATCACGACCGTCCATCGTCCGGACGGGAAGGGGCGCCTGCTGGTCGTCGGCCTTGGGCCGCGGGCCCGCTTCTCGGCCGAGTCCGTGCGCCGGGCCGCCGCCGAGGCCGTGAAGTCGGTCCGCGGCAAGGGCGCCCGGACCGCGACCTTCCGCCTGTCGGCGTTCGCGCAGGAACCGGTCTCGGGGGAGGCGGCCGCGCGCGCGATCGTCGACGGCGTCTACCTCGGCTCCTACGAGTTCCTCCGGTACAAGTCGACCGCCGACGGCAACGTCGAGGACGTCACGATCGCGCTCGGCGAGGAGCTCGGCCGACAGGAGACGGAGATCCGGCGCGGCCTCGACGAGCAGATCACGATCGCGGAGACCGTCCGCTGGACGCGAGACATCGCCAACCTGCCGGCGGACACGGCCTCGCCCGCCCGGCTCGCCGAGGAGGCGAAGTCGCTCGGGAAGGAGCTGGGCCTCAAGGTCACCGTCTTCGACGAGACGAAGCTCGCCGAGATGGGGTGCGGCGGCATCCTGGCCGTGGGCAGCGGCTCGAACTCGCATCCTCCGCGCCTGATCGTCCTCGAGTACGCGGGCGGGGCCCGCCGCGGCAAGACGGTCGCGGTCGTCGGCAAGGGGATCACGTTCGACTCCGGCGGGATCTCGATCAAGCCGGCCCCGCACCTGGCGGACATGAAGTTCGACAAGTCCGGGGCGGTCGCCGTGCTCGGGATCCTCCGCGCCGCGGCGCTCCTGCGCGTGCCGCCCCGCGTGATCGGCGTGATGGGCTGCGCGGAGAACATGCCGAGCGGGACGAGCTACCGGCCGGGCGACGTGGTGCGCACGTACAACGGGAAGACCATCGAGATCCTGAACACCGACGCGGAGGGCCGCGTCGTGCTGTCGGACGCCCTCGGCTACGCCGTGGCCCAGTACCATCCGGACGAGATCATCGACCTCGCCACGCTCACCGGGGCCGCGACGGTGGCCCTCGGCGACGACACGGCCGGCCTCGTGGCGTCCGACGAGAAGCTCGCCCGCGGGCTCCTCGAGGCCTCGGCCGCCACCGGCGAGCCGATCTGGCGGATGCCGCTCACCGACTACCACCGGGAGCTCGTGAAGAGCGACGTGGGCGACGTCCGCAATTCGATCGAGATCCCGCTCGCCGGGATGCTCACCGCGTCCGCCTTCCTCGAGAACTTCGTGGGGTCGACCGCGTGGGCGCACCTCGACATCGCGGGACCCGCCTACACCACCATCACGACGCGCAAGTACCAGCCGGCGTACCAGAACATGGGGGCGACCGGCTTCGGCGTCCGCCTCGTGACCCGCTACCTCCTCGACGCGCCGAAGGCGTAGGCGCCGGCCCGGCGGCTCACGCCGCCACGATCTGGACGCTCTCGCCGCCGTGCCGGGTGGCGCGGGGCCGGACCTCGCAAAACAGCGGGGTGTGGTAGCCGCCCCCGGTGATCAGGGCGGTGCCCACGGGCAGCGACTGGATCATCTCGGTCATCCCGTCGGTCAGGCCCTCGATCGACTGCGCGATCGCCTTCAGGTCGAGCGGGTTCGTCACCTGCAGGATCAGCTGGGTGTTGCACTGCGAGAGCACGCTCTTGTCGATCCGCGCCGCGCGCTGCGTCACGACGCAGAGCCCGAGCCCGAACTTCCGTCCCTCGCTCGCGATGTTCTTCAGGATCCGCGAGCAGGTCGCCGAGCCCTGCTGGGGCGCGAAGTTATGGGCCTCCTCGATGACGAGGAACAGCGGGGGGACCTTGTTCTTCTTCCGGTTCTCGAAGAGCGTGAGCGCGATACGGGCGACCACGAGCTCCTGCACGTCGGGCGCGACGCCGCGCAGGTTCACCAGCGTCGCCTCGCCCTTCTGGACCAGCTCGTTGAGGCTCGTCCCGACCGGGCCGAGGATCTTCGTCTGCTCGAGGTACTCGAGGCGCTCGTGCAGGGTCTCGGCGATGGCGCCCTCGCCGCCCTCGGCCGCGCGGACCAGGTCGTGGACCGCGTAGTCGGGGGTCGTCGCGGCCACCCGGTCGATCACCTGCTTCAGCGGCGCGAGGAACGTCTTGACATTCGTCAGCCCCATGAACACGAGGAGGTCGCGCGGATCGATGTGGCGGAGCGAGAACGTGAGCGGCTTCGCGGTCGGGTTCAGGGAGACGTCCGGGGAGTATTCCTGCACCTGGCGGCCGAACCCCTGGGACTCGACGCCGAACCGCGCGTGACTCCCGTTCTTGTCGGCGGGGACGCGGAGGGAGCCGTACTCGCCGTGCGGGTCGATGATGACGCACGTCACCTTGTGGCGCAAGAGCTCCTCGATCAGCACGCCGAGCAGGTAGCTCTTGCCGCCGCCGGTCTTCGCGAGCACGCTCACGTGCCGCTGGACGAGCTGGTTGATGTCGAGCTCGACGCGCAGGCTGTGGTTGCGGAGCAGCCCGATGTACGCACCCGTGTTCGCGCGGTGCTTGAGCCCGAGCACCTCGGCGATGAGCGGCTCCTCGGCGCGGTAGACGTGCGCGCCGGGACGGAAGGGGATCGTGGGCAGCTTGACCAGTCCCTGGCCGTCGCGGAAGCCGATGATGCGCGCCACGCCGAGCAGGCTTTCGTGGATCGGGGTCTCGTCCCCGGGGCCGAGCGCGCCGGCGGCCTCGAGGCCGAGGTCGCTCTTGCGCTTGAGATCGTCGAGCTGGCAGAGCACCTTGCCGTGGAGCTCGTCGACGACGGTGAGGTAGTCGCCGCGCTCGACCGGGCTCGAGAGGCTCAGCTGGAACTGGCCGAGCCCGACGTCGCCGAAGATGCGTCCGACCTCTTCCACGGCGCGGTTTCATCCGGGCACCCGCTTAAGAGGGTGACGCGGCAGGCGAAACCCGGGCCGGCGGCGCCGACCCGTCGGGGCCCCCGCGCCGCCGGCAGACGTTATATCGGCCGTTCCTGTCGAACGCCTCCCGAACCGCCGCGGATCACGGCGGGGCGGTTCCCTTGAGCGACGCGACGGACGACCTCGAGCGAAGACGGGGCGAATCGAACGCCCGCGCGGACGAGTTCCGCGCCAAGCGCGACCGCCTGAACGCCGAGGCGCGCACCGTGGCCGAGGAGCGGGCGATGATCGTCGACGAGCTCCACGCGAAGAGCGCGGAGGCGCAGGACCATCGGCGGCACCGCGACCAGCTCAACGACCAGGTCCGCGAGGAGAAGCGGCTGCGCGAGGAGTGGAACCACAAGCTCCAGGAGCTGGGCGACCGCGTCCAGGAGATGCGCCGCACCCGCGCGCCGCGGCCCGGCGCGGTCCCGGTCTGGCGCCTGAAGAAGGAGCTGAAGGAGCTCGAGTTCCGCCACATGACCACCGCCCTCACGCCGGACCAGGAGAAGCGCCTCATCGAGGAGATGAAGCGCCTCGAGGCCGCGATCAAGGACCAGGACGCCGAGCTGCGCCAGGACCCCGAGGTCGAGACCGCGATGCGGGCGCTCGCCGAGGCGCGCGAGGAGGCCGAGAAGCACCACGCGGCCGTGGGCCAGCTCGCCACCGAGGCCCAGGCGGAGCACGAGGCGATGGTCCAGCTCTACGAGTCGGTCGACGAGCTGCGCCGCCGGGCCGACGACGTCCAGGCGCGCCTGATCGAGGCGAAGAGCGCCGCCGACGAGGCCCACCGCGCGCACATCGCCGCCATCGAGGAGGTGCGCGACATCGAGAAGCTCCTCTACGCCGCCCGCGGCGGGCGCGCCCCGCCGAGCTGGGCGGACGCGGAGCCCCCCAAGGAGGAGGACTTCCTCGCGCGCCTGAAGAAGGGCGAGAAGGTCTCCACCGAGGATCTCCTCGAGCTCCAGAAGAGCGGACGCGCCTGACGGGCGGCCGACCGTGCCGCTTCCGTCCGGGAACGGGACCATCGACGGGGTGGTCCTCGACCTCGACGACACGGCGGTACCGTTCCTCACGCCGGCGGCCTGGCAGTGGGCGTGGCGCCCCCAGGGTCCGGTGCTCGGCGAGCGGCGGGTCCGCTCGGCCGTGCGACGGTCGATCCGGGCCTGGGACCGGCGGCGCTGGCGGGGGCTCACCGGGCGCGATCCCCGGGCGGACCTCGCCGCGCTCGATGCGCACCTGCGGGCGACGCTGACCGCCGTCGCGGGCCACGCCCTCCCTCGCCCCGAGGAGGACGCGGTCGTGCGGCGACTCCTGCGACCCGCCGGCGAGCTCGAGACGTTTCCCGACGTCCTCCCCGCGCTGCGCCGGCTCGAGGGCGCGGGGGTCCGGATCGGGATCGCGACGGAGCTCCCGA
>JASIBA010000077.1 GCA_030041735.1 Thermoplasmata archaeon
GCCGTATCCGCCCTCCCCTCCGGCAGCTCCCGGGCCGCCGGGACCTCCCGACCCTCCCGTGGATTGGCTCGAGGAGATCGTGAGGTCCATGAGGTCGAGCGTGCCGCTCGTGACCAGGATCGTTCCGCCCTTCGCGACTCCGGCCGCGGTGCCGTTCGAACCGGAGCTTCCGTTCGTGCCCGGTCCGCCTACGCCTCCCGCACTGCCCGGGTCGCCGGGCGGACCCGTGATGCCGGCCGCTCCGTCCGATCCCGTGCTCCCAAGAGTCCCGGATTTGCCCGAGGCACCGGAGGTGCCGGCGACCGCGCCATTCTCGAGCGTGATCCCGTTGATCGTTAGACTTCCTCCCACGACGATGAAGAGACGAACCGCGGACTGGCCGTCGAACGCGACGACATACCCTCCGCTCTCGATCGTGACAGTGGTCGACGCGCCGATCGTGATGCTCGTCGTGAACAGGATCGCGGGACAGCTCTTGGCGTAGGTGATCACGCCGCCGCCCGAAATCGCGGACTTGAGCGCGGCCTCCGTGCATTTGCTGATCGAAGCGGTAGCCGACTGGACGTCGACGCGAACGAGGTGGGACGAGCTCGCGGGAGTCGAACCGATGGCGAGGGGCAAGAACGCCACGATCAGGGCGACTGCGATCAGACCTAGGAACATCGCGCGAAAGTTCCGGCGCTCCATCGGTTTCCCTCGGAAGAATCGGTCCCCCGTCGATGGGGTTCGCCTACTTTAATCGAGGAGACCTTTCCCACTCCGCTCCCAGGCTGAGATCGGACCTCGGGGAGGTGTCAGCGCGGGCATCCGTACTCGGCGGACCGCCGTCCGAGGAGCAAACGACCGTCCTCCTTCCTTCAGACCCCGGCGGGCGTAGGCTGGAAAGAGAGCGGCGGGAAACCTGGTCGCCAGGACAGCGTCTCGAAGCGGCTTTAGGCGCAGAAGTGTAAGGTCGTCTCGGGCAACGATCATGGCGCCGAATGTGAACGTCGTGTTGGTGCACGGAGCGTGGGCGGACGGATCATCCTGGGCGAAGGTCATCCCCCTGCTCCAGAAGAGAGGCTACGGCGTGGTCGGGGCCCAGCTTCCGCTGACCTCGATCGAAGACGACGTCGCCGCCACGAAGAAGCTGCTCGCCACCGTCGACGGACCCGTAGTCCTCGTCGGGCACTCCTACGGTGGAGCCGTGATCACGAACGCGGCCAATGGGTCCCCGAATGTGAAGGCGCTCGTCTACATCGCGGCGTTCGGTCTGGACGAGGGAGAGAGCCTCGACGCGCTCAGCAAGCAGGGCCCGCCACCCGCCGGAGCGGCGGCGGTCCACCCGGACGCGAACGGATTCCTCTGGATCGATCGGAACGGCTTCGCGAAGGCGTTCGCCGCCGACGTGGACCCGGCAGAGGCGAGCGTGATGGCGGCCGTACAGGGGCCGCTCAGCCTGAGGTCCTTCGCAGGAAAGAGCGGCCCCCCCGCGTGGAAGCGTTTGCCCTCGTGGTATCTGGTGGCAACGAACGATCAGATGATCCCGCCCGGGGCGGAGGAATTCATGGGGAAGCGGATGGGCGCCACGCTGCGCAGCGTTCCCTCGAGCCACGCCGCGATGGTCTCCCATCCGAAGGAAGTGGCGGATCTGATCGCTCTGGCGGCCGACTCCCTCTCGAAGTGAGCCCGGGATCCCCGCCGCAGCCCGGGTACCCCCGCTCGCGGCGAGAGCCTGCAACCCATTCCAGCTTCGAGCACACATTGGTCGCTGGCCGTCCAAGCCGCCGAATCGAGACGGTCGCGGGGTCGGTCGATGCCAGGGTGCGGATAGGCTAATCCTTCCGCTCGGCGGTGACCGGCGGTCCATGCCCGAGAGCAGTCGGCGCGTCTACGCGACCCACGTCGTGCGGATCTCCAAGGTGATCGCGGCGCCTCTCGGGTACGTGTACGACTGGTGCACGGATTATCGGGCGGACGACGGGCAGTACACCAGGTCGAAACCTCGCTTTCGTGTTTTCCGTTTGTCTCCGGACCGGATCGTTCGCGTACGCTACCGCCGTCGAAAGGCCGCCCCGCCCGCGGTGGCCGCCGAGGTGATCCGCCTCCGTCCACCCGACCGATGGCACCTCGATCAGATCGACGAGAGCGACCTCAACACCATCGACTACAAACTCACGCGGCTGGGTCCGAGGAAGACCCGCCTTACCCTCTCCTTCGTCGAGCGTTGGATGGTTCCGGATTTCCCGCCCAAGGCCCAGTGGAGTCGACGCTCGAGCGGCTATTGGGATGGGTTGGTCTCCGCCATTGAGCAGGACTATCGTACGGGGCGCCCGGCGAAGCGGTGAGATTCGACGACCCCGTTCCGAGTTATCGAACGGCGTACCCCCCTCGGTGGCCGGAAGGACGCAGCTAGCCCGCAATACCAGTCGCGAGTAGGGCTCTCTCGAGACACGGCGGCTCCGAGAGGTTGGGTTGCATCTCGTGGGCCCATGCGCCTGGGTATGTTTTATTACGTTACCATCCGTTGATCGAGCGTGACGAATCGCCTCGACCCGGACCGCATGGCTGGATGCTTCCGGTGCGCCTACGTGTGGAATCCGCGTACGGGGCGCCCAAGAATCTGTCCCCGCTGCAAGTCTCGACTCTGGGATGTTCCCAAGCTGCGCCCGGTCTCCGAAGGCTCGGGGCTCGGGGTCGCGCAGGTCATCGGCCCGAAGAGAGCCGAGCTGATGGTGGTGCTGCGGAAGCACCGAGCCCGAAATCCCCGGGTGTTCGGTTCGGTGGTGCGTTCCGAGGCCACGAAGCGGAGCGATCTGGATCTACTGGTCGACTTCGATCCGGGGGCGTCCGCGTTCGACCAGATCGAGTTAAAGATGGACCTGGAGCGACTCCTGCGCCGACGAGTCGACGTTGTCGAGCCCGCGGGGCTGCACTGGCTCATCCGCCCTCAAGTGCTGTTCGAGGCCGTCCCTCTATGAGTGGGCGAAGAAGCGACGCCGTGCGTCTGAGCGATATTCTCCGCTCGATCCAACGCTTGGAACAGGTCCTCGCTGCCGGCTACGAGGCGTTCGCGAGTTCCTGGGTGAGCCAGAGCGCGGTGATCCGGGAACTGGAGGTCATCGGAGAGGCCGCCGGGGCGATCTCTCCCGCACTCCGCAAGAAACATCCGGAGATCGCCTGGCAACGAATGCGAGGATTCAGCTCATTCGCGAAGCACGAGTACTGGCGAGTGAGGGCCGAGCTCGTCTGGGAAGCGGTTAAGGAAATGCCGGCGCTGCGAGTTCGAGTGGGAAAGGTGTCCGGGGTTCAGTAGGTTCTCGCCCCGTGTATCCGCCCCGGCAAGAGCCTTCGCGCGCTCGAGCTGCAATACTAGTTGCGACCACTTGATTTGCCTCTGTACGCAGTGACTTCAAGGACAGATCGGGGGCCGTCCAAGTTAGATCAGCCGCGCCTTGGAGGCGACATGGATCTCGGATTCGGCCCGGTGGCCTCAGAGCGATACAAGAGTCACTCTCAGATCGCCAGGGTCGCTAGCCAATCATGGGTCCGAAGGGAGCTGCCATGCCTGCAATGCTCCGCACACCCACTTCGCCCGACACCCGAAAACACGCGTTCGCGCGACTTCGTATGCGACGGCTGCGGGGAACCATACGAGCTCAAGAGTACGTCCGGACACTTCGCACGCTGGATCGTAG
>JASIBA010000078.1 GCA_030041735.1 Thermoplasmata archaeon
ATTCATCCAAGGGTGTCTCTCTCGTCGAGACACCTCGAGCCGGCTCCACGCAACGAAGTGTTTCCCGACTGGATAGTGAAGCCAGATGCCCGTAGGTGTGAGAGTGATCTCACGCTCGGACATGAGTTCGAAGGGCAACCAAAACGCGAGGACGACGAGATAACTGAGTCCGTACCACACGCCATCGACGAGGCTGGTAGGCGCCCCGAGAATCGAAAACGCCATCGTCGTGATTATAATCATGAGAGCGACCGCCGCGAGTCGGGACAGCCAGGGGCTTCCTCTCCAGCCCGCGGCCGGAATTGTCACCAACGAGCCTGGAGTTTCGTTCCTCACGGGTGGGTGCCCTCCTTGGCGTGATTGCTCTCACTCGTGAGGAAGCTGAACGCAAGCAGTGCGGATGAAACAGCTCCGGAGACGATTGACGAAAGCGATACGTCGGGGCCACCCAGCATAGCAGTAACGGGGCACACCTGAGCCCCGTCGTAGCGACGAGTGCAGCGATTCACGCCAATCCTGCATCTCCCTGACAGTCTCCCCTTGCAAGCTGCGCCATGCTCGGCGGCGGGAGACGCTTTAGACTGGGCTCCGGGTCGAATGCCAAGGGACGTAGATCCGTCGCGGAACAGGTTGGGTTGGACCCGATGTATCCTCGCCGTCAGTTCGGAGCGGTGGTCCTTATACCATCGCTCTATGTCGGCGGCCGTTCGTGATGCTGCGGGCTTTCGGACGGACGCTGCCGCGCTCGTCGAGGAGCCCTCCATCCCGGAACCTGATAAACCGTGGCGTCAGAGAAAAGCGGGCATAGTGTAGTCTGGTTATCACATAGGCTTGCCAAGCCTATAACCCGGGTTCAAATCCCGGTGCCCGCATCCCGATCCGTCGCCCGCAGCATCGATTGACTCGGAGGAAGGACCCGGTTCCATGGCCCGCATCCGTCGCGTACGGACCCCGGGAGGCCGGTGGTTCGAGTACGTCTCGCAGGGGAAGGGGCCGGCGACGCTGCTGGTCCACCCCGGCGGTCCGGGCCTCACCTACCACTACCTGCGCGGGCTGCTGAAGCTCGCGAACGCCCACCTGCGGGTCATCTTGTTCAACCCCCGCGGGGTCGGCCACAGCTGGCGCCCTCGCGTCACCCGCGAGTACACGATCGGTGCCATGGCGGACGACGTCGAGGCGATCCGGCGGGCGCTCAAGATCACCGAGCTCCACCTCCTGGGCTACTCGGCCGGCGGCTTCGTCGCCCTGGAGTATGCGAGCCGATGGCAGGAGCGGCTCACCTCGCTGCTCCTCTGCGCGACCGCCGGGAGCGCCGAGGAGGTGCGGGTCGCGGACCGCATGGCCCTCGGCTTGGCGCCGCCGAAGACCCGGGCGCTGATCCGGGAACTGACCCGGGCCAAGGCGTTCGATTCTCCCGAGTACCAGCGCCTCGCGGAGGAGGTGTTCCGTCCGTTCCAGACCCGGTTCTTCCAGGGGTCCTCCCCGGACTGGAAGGCCACCAAGCTGTCGACGGATGTCTACCGGGCGATGATGACGCGCTCCGGCGACGAGTTCGCCGTGGACGGGACCGCCGCGAAGTGGGACGGTCGCCGGTACTATTCCAAGATCGAGGTGCCGACCCTCGTGGTCGTGGGTCGGTACGACTTCTTCCTGAACCCCTCGATCGAGATGGCGGAGCGGATCGAGCCGGCCCATCTCCGGGTCCTGCAGCACAGCAGCCACCGGATGATCCTCGAGCAGCCCAAGGAGTTCCTCGGGACGATCCGCGAGTTCCTCGAGGACGTGACCGGCGGGTAGCGCCCGGCCTCACTCGGTCGGTCGGACGGCCTCGGCCGGCGGCATGCGGGCCGCGCGGAGCGAGGGCTGGGCCACGGCCAGCATCGCGAGTCCGTAGGCGAGCAGGAGGATCAGCCCGAGCGTGAGCCACGGCGCCGCGAAGACGCTGGTGCCCGACGCCGCGGCGGCGGGCGACTGCGTGCGGTCCCAGACGACCAGCAGGCCCAGCGCGGTACCGATCCCGATGCCCACGAGGGTGACGAACGTGTACTCGAGGAAGAGCGTGCGCAGCACCATCCTCTGGGTGAACCCGTTCGCGCGCAGCATGCCGATCTCGCGGCGCCGCTCGACGACCGCGCGGAGGGCGACGATGCCGAGGGCCGCGATGCCGACCACGAGCCCGAGCGCGACGAACACCTGCAGCAGGCCGATGATCCCCTCGATGGGCGCGATCGAGGAGGCGAGGAGATCCGCGATGTCGAGAATGACGAACCCGTACGGGAAGAACGCCGTCTTCGCGAGCTGCTCGGCCCGGCTCGCGGAGGCCCCCGGCGTGACCGAGAGGAAGAACCGCTCCGCCGGGAAGGCCCCGAGGGCCGCCGCGGTCGGCGGGCTCACGAACACCCCCGTCACCAGCGTTTGCGTCATGATCCCGAGGACCGTGACCGAGGTCCGGTTGCCGTTGGCGGCGTTGACGATCGTCATCGATCCGCCCGCGCTGACCTTCGGATGGGCCGCGGTCGTGCCGCCGAGGTTGGTCGGGACGCTCGAGTAGCTGTTGTCGACGATCGCGACGTCCGGGGTCGAGCGGAGCTCGGCCAGGACCGCCGCGGCGCTCATCCCCCCGGCGGTCGACTGGAACGTGTACTGGCTCGTGTCGTAGAAGTTGGCGTCGGCCGAGGCGTTCGCGGGCGCCACGTACACGTTGTCCGAGTAGGGGTTGTAGGCGTAGCCGGGCACGTCGACATACATCCCGGCGTAGCCGATCGGGACGACGGCCTCGAAGTACGGCGCGAGCGTCGCGTTCGACGCGACCAGCTCCGGGAGGTCGGGGATCGGGGCCGAGGAGTACGCGACGAAGGTGTAGCCCCCCGACTCCTCCTGGAGCGTGTTGTTGAGGCTCGCGGTCACGGTCGAGCCGACCGCGGCGATCGCGACCAGGACGAAGATCACGAGCGCGAAGATCGCGAGGCTGATCACCGTGCGCGAGGTCTTGCGCGCCGGGTACGAGAGGGCGATCAGCGCCACCGGGGCCCGTCCCGAACGACCCCCGGCGAGCCGCGTGAGCCCGGTCGCGATCGCGGACGCGTTGAACGAGAAGAGCAGGAGGGCGCCCCCCACCAGGACGAGCCCGACCACGAAGACGTCGAAGGTCGAGATTCCGTGGGACGTCCCGAGGAGGGCGAGGCGGAGGGGCAGGTAGCCGCCCCAGACGAGCAGCGCCGCGCCCGCTGCGGAGAAGGCCAGGCGGTTCCGCACGAAGCGCGAGGCGATGAGCGCGGCCCCGAGGATGATGAGCGCGCCCGCGAGGATGGGGTACGAGTCGTCGATGGTCCCGGCGTGGGTCGTCGCGTAGAGGAGCGCGCCCAGCACGAGCACGAGCCCGCCGAGGTACGCGAGGAACGTGTACGCGCGCAGGGTCGGCGGAGGCTCCGGAATGTCCCGGATCGCCCGCACGATGTTCAGCCGGCTCGCCCGCCGGCTCGCGATCACGACCGTCGCGAGGGTCAGCAGGAAGCCGATGACGTAGGCCTCTACCAGCGAGGCGTTCGTCACCGTGAACGAGTCAAGGATGGCGTTCCCGGGGAGCCCCGAGATGTGGTAGAGCGCGCTGAACGCGTAGACGAGCCCGTAGCCGACCCCGACCCCGAGCGCCGTGCCGGCGAGCGCACTGCCGGCGGCGTAGACGATCCCCTCGAAGAAGAACGAGTACACGAGTTCGCGGCCCTTGAGCCCGATCGCGCGCAGCACCCCCATCTCGCCCTTGCGCTCCTCGGCGAGCAGGACGAAGATCCCGACGATCAGCAGCGCGCCGGCGACGATCGCGAACAGGCCAAGCACCAGGAACAGCGCCGTGAGCGAGCTCGCCGAGGAGCTCGCGCTCGCGAGCGAGTTCACCAGGAGCTGGTCGACCGTGAGCCCCGACGCGGCCGGGATCTTCGCGAGCGTCGTGTTGAGCGCGGCGCTCACCGCCGGCGCGAGCGCGAGCCGGTTCGCCTGGTCGCCGACGTTGGTGACGGACAGGTAGTTGATCGCGCCCGAGAGGTTCGTGAGCTGCTGCGCGGTCGCGAGGTCGACGAAGACGCTCCCGAAGTTCCCGAGGCCCCCCGTCGGGAACGCGCCCCGGAGGTTGTCCTGGACGACGGCCTGGACGACCGACGCCATCGGCGCGGCGCCGGCGCCGTACAGGACGAGCGCGTCCCCGGTCGACGCGTTCATCTCCGAGGCGGCGAGGTCGTCGAGGATCACCTCGCCCGGCGCGGGGCCGACCACGACCGAGCCGTTGTTCGCGACGAAGTCGCCGAGCTGGGAGCTCTGGTTGGCGTTCACGCCGACCAGGTTGAGGTTCGGCTGCGGCACGCCCGACGTCTGATCGAGGACGGAGATGCTCCCGACGATCTCGGGCGCCATCCCGGCGATGTCGGGGTTCCCCGCGGTGGCGCTCGCGACGGACGAGTAGACGGAGTACGGGAAGGGAAGGTAGGCGCCCGACGGCGACTGGTTCCCGATCACCTCGTCGTTGTAGCCGACCGCGAGCACCGTGTAGTGGACGCTGACCTGGTTGACGGTGTCGCCGACCACGAGGCTCCCGGAGACGATCATCGTCGCGACCAGGAGCCCGAGCACGAGGAGCACGGTCCGGCCGCGGGCGCGGGCGACGTTGCGGATCCCGATCTTGAACGCGAGCCGGTGCCGAAGGCCCAGCACGACCGCCCCCGCCACGACGATCAGGAGCAGCAGGACCAGCAGGCCCACGACGCCGAGCGCCATGGCCTACTCCACGAGCTGTCCGTCCCGCATCCGCACCGTCCGGTCGCAGGCGCTCGCGACCGACGGGTCGTGCGTGACGACCACGATCGTCTGCCGGTAGGTCTGGTTGAGCTGGCGGAGGAGCGTGGTGACCTGATGGGAGTCCTCCTCGTCGAGATTGCCGGTCGGCTCGTCGGCCCAGACGATCGCGGGCCGACCGACGAGCGCGCGGGCGAGGGAGACGCGCTGCTGCTGTCCGCCCGAGAGCTCGGACGGCTTGTGGTCGAACCGATCGCCGAGCCCCAGGTCCCGGAGCATCGACCGGGCCCGCTCGCGCGCCTCCCGCCCGGGGACGCCGGCGATGAGGAGCGGCATCTCGACGTTCTCGACCGCGCTCAGCACCGGCAGGAGATTGTACGACTGGAACACGAAGCCGACCCGGCGCGCGCGGTACTCGCTCTTGGTCCGGTCGTCCATCGACTGGATGTCGACGCCCTCGAGCTGGATCTGGCCCCGGCTGACGTCGTCGAGCCCGCTGAAGCAGTTCAGGAAGGTCGTCTTGCCCGAGCCGCTGGGGCCCATGACGGCCAGCATCTCGCCCCGTGCGATGGAGATGTTGATCGCGCGCAGGGCGGTGACCTCGGTATCGCCCCGCCCGTAGATCTTCCAGACGTCCCGACCGACGACGACGGGCTCGCCGGGCACGCCGGTCGCGCCCGGGGGCGTCGCGGATGCGCTCATGGGCTCCTCGCGGCGAGCATAGTCTCGCGGTCCTTCAACCCGCACCGTAGTTAAGGGCCGTCGCCGGACGAGCCCGAACGGGGCGCCGAGGAGCCCCTCCGTCGGCCGACGGGCACGGCGGCCCGCGCGTCCGTGGCCCGGGAGGCCGGGGGGTGGGCCGATCGCTCCGAGTCCTTTCCTTGCGCGAAACCGAGGGTCCATAAGGGATGCGCACGCCTACGCATCTCGTGGATTCGACGGATGATCCCAAGTGGATCGTCCGGGATGGCTTCAACCGCGTCTCGACGATCTACCGGCCGCCGCGTTCCCCCGCGGACGCGTTCGGGCACACGCTCCAGCATCACCGCGAGTGGCTCGAGCCGCTCTTCCGCCACCTGCGCCGGGGGGCGGAGGTGCTCGACCTCGGTTGCGGGTGCGGCGTTCCCGACGCCCGCCTCCTTTCCGAGCGGTTCCGAGTGACGGGGGTGGACATCTCCGACGTCCAGATCGCGCGCGCCCGCCGCCTCGTCCCGCAGGCCCGCTTCCTGCGCGCGGACATGACGGAGGTCGCGCTGCCGAACGACGCGTTCAGCGGCGTGGTCTGCCTGTACGCCCTGATCCACGTGCCGCTCGACGAGCAACGGACCCTCCTGGAGAAGGTCGCCCGGTGGCTGATCCCCGGGGGCCTCTTCCTCGTGACGACCGGCTGGAGCGCGTGGACCGGGACGGAGGAGGGCTGGCTCGGCTCGAACGCCAAGATGTACTGGAGCCACGCCGATGCCGGCACCTACGAGCGGTGGCTCGAGCAGATCGGGTTCCGGGTCCTCCGCAAGGACCGGATCCCGGAGGAGGGTGCGGAGCACGCGCTCTTCCTCGCGCAGTGGGGCCGGGAGCCCGGCCCGCACGCCGGGGGTCTCGAAACCGTCCAAGAAAGTAGAATCTAGTCGAACGCCATGCCGGTCGGACCCCCGCCGGGCGGGGACCGGGGTTCGGCGATGAGCGAGTCGGACACGGCGCGGGTGGCGCTCAAGTTCGTCAACGAGATCAACCGGCACGACCTCGAGAGCGTGTTGGCGCTCCTCACCGACGATCACCTCATGATCGACGCCGAGGGATCGGAGGTCCGGGGCCGCGATCGCCTCCGGTCGGTTTGGGCCGACTGCTTCCGATCGTTCCCGGACTACCACCTCGGCGTGAAGGAGTGGTTCCAGAACGGTCGCGTCGTCGGGATGTTCGGGACGGCGAGCGGCACGTTCGCCGTGGGCGATCACCTCCCCGCGGAGAACCGTTGGCGGGCCCACGCGGCCTGGCGGGTGGTCGTGCGCGATCACCAGATCGCCCAATGGCAGGTCTACCTCGACCGGGAGCCAGCCCTGCGGGCGATGGGGTCCCGCCGCACGGCCGAGGCCGCGGCGACGGGCCGGGCGGCCAGCGCCTAGTGCCCCGACCGCCGGTGGACGCCCATCTGGTGGAAGATCCAGCCGAGCGCCGCGACGAGCACGCCCACGCCGATCAGCGCGTCGGCGGTCTCCATGCTGGCGGCGTAGTTGGCCGCCGCGTTGGTCGCGGTCGAGTTGAAGTACGACGCGGTCCCGACCAGGTCGACCAGGTAGCCCACGAAGAAGAGCAGGGCACCCACTAGGATCAGGATCGCGCCGAACGTCAGCCAGGGGGGCAGCAGCGGTCCGCGGTAGGGGGACGCGTTCGGGGACCATCCGCCCGTCATGGGCGCGGGGGCGTACCCCGGAGCGGGCGCGGTCGGATAGCCGGGCGGCGGGGGCGGGGGGGCCGAGGGAGTGTCGGTCGGCATACTGACCTAGCTGCGAAGTTCTAGTATGAGAATCCTCGGGCGCCCCCGGGGCCTGGGTCCGGGGGCTCAGCGACCCTGCGGCACGCCGATCCACTGTTGGAGGCGGTGCAGGTTCGGGAGGGTCCCGACCACGATGATCGCATCGCCCGGCTGGAACCGGAAGGAGGAGGGCGGATTCAGCACGGTCGTGTACTCCCCACCCCCGGTCGGGCGCGCGTAGCCGATCACCAGGCAGTCGGACGCCTGGCGCACCAGGGTCTCGGCCTCCGGGAGGGTCTGCCGCGACACCGGGGTCCGGTCGGTCAGCAGGAACTCCTCCATGTCCGCCCCGTACGCGGTCGTCGTGAGGTCCTCGACCATGTTGGCGACCTCGGGCCGGAACGCCGCGTCCGCGCAGAGACGGCCGGCCATGTCGGCCGGCGAGGCGACGTACGTGACCCCCGCGGCCTTGAGCGTCTGTTTCAGCTCCGGCCGGCTCACCGAGACGACGATCCGAACGGTCGGGTTCATCGCCCGCGCGTTCAGCGCGGCGATCAGCGACGTCGTATCGTCCCCCGTGCAGACCACGATCGAGTGGGCGGTCTGGATGTTCACCCGCTTCAGGATCGTCGCGTCGCCCGGCGGGCCGACGGTGGCGAACAGCTGCCGATCGGTGGCGAGCGAGTGGAGGATCGCGATCTGCTCCGGCGTCTCCGCGACCACCGCGACCTGCTCGCCCTGGGCCAGCAGTTCGCGGACGGCCGCGCTGCCGACGGCCGCGTACCCGAGGACCACGATGTGGTCCTTGAAGTCGGTACCGAAGGTGCCGAGCAGACGGTGCTGGGACTCCTCGGCCACGACGCTGATGACGATCGAGACGAGATAAGCGCCGAGGAACACCTCGGTCGCGGCGATCCCGATCACGAAGAGCCGGGCGTCGGGGGTCGTCGGAACGACGTCCCCGTACCCGATCGTGGAGAGCGTCACCATCGCCCAGTAGGCCGCGGTCAGGACGTCCGGAAGACCGTGGAACGACTCGAGGTAGTAGAACCCGAAGGTCGCGACCAGGTAGACCACCACGTAGCCGGCGAGAAAGATCCAGAGCCGGCCCAGCAGCCGGCGTGCGTAGCTCAGCCGGTTGGACGGCACTCCGGCCGCAGCCCCGGACGGGCCCTAAGACTTTGCGCCGGGAGCCGCGACCGGGGAGGGATATGGGGAGCCGGGGCTACGGGAGATCGATGCCGCCCGTGAAGGTGGAGTTCCGCTACGCCGGGATCCGCGTGCGCGCGATCGACCGGTCGTTGCGCTTCTACCGACGCCTCGGGTTCCGCGTGATCCGACGCGGGCGCATGGAGCACGGGGGGATCTGGGTCCACCTCGGGTTCCCGGGGGCCCAGCAGTTCCTCGAGCTGAACTACTATCCGCCAGGAAGCCGGTTCTTCGAGCCGATCCGCCCCGGCACCGAGTTCGACCACTTCGGGTTTCGGGTCTCGAACGTGGAGGAGTGGGAGCGCTCCCTGCGCCGCCGGCGCTTTCCCGTGGTCGCCCGGATCCGCGAGACGCACGAGAACATCGTCTACACGCGGGACCCCGACGGCAACTGGATCGAGTTCTTCGGTCCCGCGCCGTCGTAAACGCGCGCGTCACGGGGCGAGCGGCAGGCCGTCCAGGGAGAGGAGCCGACCCACGGGGTACTCGCCGACCCGGTTCGCCCGACCCCAGGGCGAGCGGTCGTAGAAGAACGCGAGGCGCGCCTCCGGGCTCGCGGCGAACCCGGGGTCGGAGCGCAGTCGGGCCTCGAACTCCGCCCGCAGCGCGGGGTCCCCGGCCAGCTCGTCGGCGGCCAGGCGCTCGACCACGTACGCCTCGCCCCGCTCCTTCTGTTCGAACACCGGATCGAAGAACCCCCACCGGACGGCCGAATCGGGCGCCTCCGGTTCGAGCCAGTGGAGAGCCACTTTGGACAGCCGCTGGTCCAGCGGGACGACGGCCGAGCCCTTCGGGAAGGTCAGCGGTTCGAGGGACCGGGCGACCGTGCCGAGGCGACCCACTTCCGAATCGACCGTTCCGCCGCGGAGGATCGGGTGGCGGCCCTCGAAGGGGCGCGCGCTCCACTCGAGGCCGGCGATGCGATACCGCTCGACCATGCCGGTCCACGCGGCCGTGGTCCGCCGCACCGCCACGTCGTGCCGGCGCAGCACCTCGATCACCGCGTCCCACTGGGGCGGCACGATGTAGCCGGCCGGCGGGGTCACCGCCGCGGCGACCCGGTCGCCGGACGGGACCGGGATCTCGGTGTCCCAGGGTGCGTCGGAGTATTCGACCCGGACCGCGCCCGACACCTCGCTGCGTGTGCGCGTGAATCGGCGTCCCCGGAAGCGGGTCGGCACCGTCGCGCCGCTGGAGGTGATCGCGAGCGGGAACGGTCGGGTCCGCGCCTCGGCTCGACCGAGGGCCACGGCCCCCGCGTCCGCCTCCTGGTTGAGCGCGCGCAGGCGATCGGCGTCCTCGTGGAGCACCCGGAGCACGGCCCGCAGGACCGCGTGGGTCGCGGTCACCCGGGTCCGGTAGTCCTTCAGCATGTGGATCTCGACCAGGAGGCCGGGCCGGTTCTCGAGGATCATCTGCCCCGTCGAGAACCGGGGCGGATTCTCGTTGTACGCGAGGCCCTGCGCCGGGTCGGTGTCGTCCTTCAGGAAGATCGCCTGCGGGAAGGCGAGGTGGCCCGCGGCGTCCACGTCGCGGACCAGCGCGGGGGTCACGCGCTCGCGCGCCCAGGCCGCGGTCGCCGGCGCGACGTCGGGCGAGTCGTCGAGCACGAACGTGACGTCGTACTGGAAGTCGGCGCCGTCGGTGACGTGGTTGTCCACGAAGAAGTCGGGAAGCCACCGGTGGAAGAGCCGCAGGAACGCCCGGGTCTCGGGGGCCTCGGCCTTCAGGTAGTCGCGGTTCAGGTTGAGGTTCGTCCCGTTCGCGCGCCAGCCCATCTCGGCGGGCCCGTTCTGGTTGATCCGGTTGTACGCGGACCGCCGCTCGTGCCCGTCCACGTTGTACACGGGCACGATCAGGAGCACCACCCGATCGAGGAGCCGCGCGGTCTCGGGCTCCCGGACGAGGTCGCGGAGCAGCGCGAGCGATGCGTCCTTCCCGTCCATCTCGCCCGCGTGGATGGCGTTCTGGACGAGCAGGATCGCCCGTCCCGAGGCCCGCACCTCCTTGGGATCGAAGGTCCCGTCCTGGGAGGCGATCACGACCTTCAACGGCCGCCCCTCGCCCGAGGCCCCGAACTCCTCCAGGCGGAGGCGGTCCGGCGCGGCCGCCACGAGCCGTTCCAGATAGGCGAGGGTCGCTGCGTAGTCGGGGGTCGTGCGGTAGTCGTCCGCCTCGGCGGGCGTTCTCCAGTCGTCGGTGTCGGCTGCCACGGTCCCGGTCCCTCCCGACCGCGCCCGGGAGGCCGGGCCGCACATAATGTCGGTCGCCGGGCCGCCTGCGGAGGATCCGAGAAAGGTGGGAAGAAAGGGTTGGCCGCCCGCGGGACCCCGGTCTACGAGCCCGTGATCGCGACCGCGGACGTGGTGGGCGTCGCGGACACTCCGACCTCGTAGAAGACGTTGGTCGTCACGACGCTCGTGCCCGCGGTGAGCCCGGCGTAGGTGACGGTCACCGAGATCGGCGAGTTCGTGCCCACCGTGATGGCGAAGACGTCCGACGGGCCGGCGCTCGGGACCGCGACCGAGGTGAAGCTGATCTCCTCGAACCAGTCGGCGTAGCCGGTCTGGCACGCGACCTCCCCCGAGATGTACACGTTCGCCGACATCGCTCCGCTCCCCGGGGCGACGGTGCCGCCCGAGGTCGAGCAGGTGCTGGCGGTGGTGAACACGAGGTTCGTGCTCTGGGACGCGCCCGAACCCGAGTACATGGTGTTCCCGGGTGCGGTGACGCCAAATCCGTTCTGTCCGGTGGACGTGATCGTCGACGTGAGCGACGCCGCCGCGAATCCCGCGACCAGCGCCGCCACGGCGACGATCGTTCCGATGTAGACCGTTCTCCGACTCATCGCGCCTGCCATGATTCTCCTCGGACCGCTCGGTCCTCCGACCCGAGATGCGTGCCGAAAGTATTTAGATACGTATGGATGCGCATTCCCCCGCGGCCGCGGGGAGCGGACCCTCGCTCAGACCTCGTTCGAGCCCTCGAGCAGCATCGCGCACGTGGGGCAGAACCCGGCGCGACCCTCGTCGCGGGCCTCCCGGGCGCAGGCGGCGCACATGTCCAGTTCGCAGGACTGGCATCGTGCCGGCGCGGGCTCCGTGAGCCGGCGCCGGCACGCCACGCACCGGGCCACCCGGCCGGTCGTCTCGCCCGTGTCCGGCTCCCGATCCGCGACCCCCGAGAAATCCGGCGTGCGCCACCGGGGGGCTCCGGGCGACTCGGGATCGCTCGACGCCTGATGCAGGACGTCGATCGAGGCCAGGAGCTCCTCGATGGGGTCGGGGCCGCTCAGCGTCGGCGCCGCCACGGGGGCAGCGGACGGCGGCGGAGCCGTGCGCGCGGTGCCGGGCTCCTCCACCCAGGGTTCGGGGGTGGGTGGCGGCACCGGTGCGAGGTAGGCGGGCACGGGCTCGGGGCCCTCCTGCTCGGCGATGGCGTCGTTCGCAACGGGCACGTCCACGAAGAACCAGGAGATGCTCCCGCCGATCAGGAGGATCAGGCCCACGCCCACGAGCAGGATCGCGAGCGGCTCGTGGCCCGCGTACAGCGGGATGCGAGCGATGAGCAGGTAGAGCCCCACGGCGAGGAACGCGCCGCCCGGGAACAGCAGCGGCAGGCTACCCTCGAAGGCGGCGACACGGGCCGATCGGACCGGACCCCCGGCCGATGAGCCCGCCTCCTCCGTGCGCGCCCACGGCCGCTGCCAAGCTCCGGGCGAGACAGTTTGGCTTTCCTGCGCCATCGGTCCGTGTCGAGCGCTAGTGTAGGGGGAGGGCCCGGGATATGAACCTCGGCGCCGGTGGGCGGCGGCCCCCCGCGCGCGCTACAGGCGGACCTGGACGTCGTCGCCGACCGTCCGCACGTCGAATCGGGGTACGTCGTGGGTGCGGATGGCGGCGGACAGTTCCGCCGTGCGGGCCAGGAACCGACGCAACCGGTCGGACGCCTGGTCCAGGTCGGGCGGAGCTTCCTTGACCGGACCGGAGAGGTTCTTGCCCGTGGCTCCGTCGAACCGAGAGCCGTGCAGCGGACACGTGATGACGAGCCCGGCCGGCGTGGCCGCCAGCGCGCCCCGTGAGAGGGGCGCGCTCATGTGGCCGCACCGGTCCGAGAGCGCGTAGAACGTTCCGGCGACGGCGAAAACGGCCAGCTCCTGGCCGCCGATCTCCACCCGCTTCATGGCGCCGGACGCGAGCTCGCTCGCCTTGGCGACGGTGACCCAGGTCCCCGGAGTACCGCTCATGTGAGTCGCTCCCTGTGTTCGGAGGCCGTGAACGCCTCTGCGGATAAGTAGCGATGGGCGGGCTCGCCCGACACCGATGATCGCCTGGCAGCATGGTCCGAGACGCCCTGAAGTCCACCCGAACTCGAACCGGTTGCACTAGCGAGCTTAACCGAGTCGGTGATGGGTTCGCGAGGGCGAGCATGGCCAGCGATTTCGTCTGTCCCGAATGCGGAGCGAGGTTCTCGACCGAGATGGCGATGCGCGAGCACGAGATGTCGATGCACCCGAAGGCGGCGATGAAGGCCGGTGACTTCGATTGCAAGGTCTGCGGTCAGCGATTCCACAGCGAAGCCGAGCTGAAGGAACACATGGCCAAGGCCCACCACAAGTAACCGCTGAGGCCCGTGACTCGGTCCCTACCCATGGCTCGGGGCCGGCAGGGCGCGCCCTCGCGCGCATCGGCGGACGATGGACCGCATCCCGCAACATCGGGGACGAGCTGTCGTGCACTCCTCCGTCCGGACACTGAGCACCGATAGGAGCGCAACGAGTCCACTCCCCCGGGCCTGGGCCGATGAGACGACGCTCACTCCGAACGAGACCACGCCCCGACCGCATCCGCGCCGACCCCCGCTCGGCGAGGCCCGCGTCCTCGGGTTCGGCGCTCGCCGGAAATCGCGAGGGGGACGCCCGGTGAAAGAGTACGACATTCTCGCGATCGGTTCGGGCTCCGCGGTCTCTGTCGTGGGCGCTTGGTTGGATCGCCATCCCGCGGGTCGGGCCGCGGTCATTGACAAGGACACTCCGGGCGGCATCTGTCTGACGCGCGGATGCATCCCTTCGAAGATGCTGACCAGCGTCGCCGACGTGGTACGCACGATCGAGCGCGCCGAGGAATTCGGCGTGAGCACGAAGGGGCACGCGGTCGATTTCGCCAAGGTGATGACCCGGCTCCGCGACTACATCGATCCCAAGATCCGAGATCTCCGAAATCGTCTGTCGCAGGCCGCGAATCTCGATTACTACCACGAGTCCGCCGAGTTCGTTGGACCCTCGGTCCTCCGGACCCAGCATGGGGTTGAGATGCGCTCCCCCCGGATCCTCTTGGGACTGGGTTCGGAACCCATCCTGCCGGACATCCCCGGCCTCCGCGAGTCCGCTCCGTTAACGACGGACGAGGTGTTCGGTCTCGAAGAGCGACCCGAGCGTCTCGCGATCCTCGGGGGCGGTTACATCGCGGCGGAGTTCGCCCACTTCTTCTCTTCCGTGGGGACCCAGGTCACCGTGGTCGGACGGAACCCCCGATTCCTCCCCCAAGAGGACGCCGAGATTTCCGATATTGTGACTCGAGGGCTGGGAAAGCGGGTCCGACTGGTGCTCGGTCGGCGGCCGGATCGGGTCGACACGGACCGCGCGGGCAAGGTCACGCTCCGTCTACCGGCCACCGAACGAGCGCCGAGGGAGCTGGTGCGGGTCGATCGAGTTTTGGTCGCCGCGGGCCGGGGCCCGACGACCCGATATCTCCACCCAGAGCGCGCGGGCGTTCGAACGGATTCCCAAGGGTGGATCGTCGTCAATCAATACCTCGAGACGGGTCGATCGGGGATCTGGGCGCTCGGTGACGCGACGGGAAACTATCCGTTCAAGCACAAGGCGAACTACGACGCCAAGATCCTCCACGAGGCGATCGTGCTCGGGCGGCGCACCGCGGTCGATTACCGCGCCGTCCCCCACGCCGTCTTCACCGATCCCGAGGTCGCTTCCGTTGGCCTGAACGAGGGCGAAGCCGTCGACCGGTACGGCCGGCGTGGCCTCTTGGTGGGTCGGTGCGACTACGAAGACACCGCCAAGGGTCACGCCATTGGGGCAGGCGAAGGCCGAGTCAAAGTCCTGGTCCGGCCCGGCACTCTCGAGATCGTCGGAGCCCACATCGTTGGGCCGCAAGCTTCGGTGCTGATCCAGGAAGTCGTCAACCTGCTATACACCGCGGACCGCAGCGCCCGTGCCATCGTGGGCGGGATGCACATCCACCCGGCGCTCAGCGAGGTCGTCGAGAAAGCATTTCAGAACGTGCAGTCCCTGGATGGCCCCGGATCTCCGGTCGGAACGGTTCACCGCGGTCGCTCTCGGTCTCCGCGACGAGGATCTCGGGGTTCCCGGGCAGGCGCGCGCCGGCGCGCCCGGCCGAAAAGACGCCCTTCCGGCGTACGGGAATAGGCCCGCCACGATGGGACGAAGCGCAGGGTGGGAGATTCGAGCGGGGGTGCCGTTGATTACTCAGATCGACTCCCGGAGCTCGAGCGAATGAGCGGAGGGTTCATCTCCCGTGGATTCAAGGGCCGACGCCAGCAGGCGGACGTCGCCGGGCGCCTTCCGCCCGGGCAACATCTCGAGAGCGGATTCCCGGTGCTCTCCGCGGGGCCCACGCCCAACACCCCGCTCGATCAGTGGGACTTCGTGGTCACGGGAAGCGTGAAGGCCCCGAAGCGGTGGAACTGGAACGAGCTTCTCGCGTTGCCGCACGAAACGCCAACGGTGGACGTCCACTGCGTGACCAAGTGGAGCAAGCTGGACACCCATTGGGAAGGCGTCTCGGTCGACCTGTTGCTGCGCGAGGTGGAGTACGATTCGACCTCGGTGCGCTATGCTACGGCGTTCAGCGAGGGGGACTACACGACCAACCTGCCCCTCGCCGACCTGCTCGGGGGAAAAGCCTGGGTGGTCTTCGGGTACGACGGGCAGCCGCTCGACCCGGTGCACGGTGGGCCAGCTCGTCTGCTGGTGCCGCATCTGTACTTTTGGAAGAGCGCCAAGTGGGTGCGGGGCCTCCGTCTCACGGAGCAGGACCAACCCGGTTTTTGGGAGTCGCTGGGTTATCACAACTATGGGGACCCGTGGAAGGAACAGCGGTACTCGGGCGACTGAACTGGCAGCTGGGCGAGGTGGTCGCCACTCGGCCGGAGACCCCGCGGACGAAGAGCATCACGCTCGACGTGCCCGGCTGGACCGGGCATCGGCCGGGTCAGCACGTCGATCTGCGCCTGACCTCGGAGGACGGCTACCACGCCGAGCGGAGCTATTCGATCGCCTCCCCGCCCGAAGATCGGTCGCGCGTGACCCTGACCGTCGAACGAATCGATACCGGCGAAGTGTCGCCCTACCTCACCGATGAACTCCACGAAGGCGACCAGCTCGAACTGCGCGGACCGATCGGCGGCTACTTCGTGTGGGAGGCGTCGATGGGCGGGCCGTTGTTCCTCGTCGCGGGAGGATCGGGCATCGTGCCGCTCATGGCGATGATCCGCCATCGAGCTGCGGCGGGCCCCTCGGTCGCCACCCGCCTGCTCTACTCATCCCGCTCGCTCGGTGAGATCATCTATCGCGACGAGCTCGATCGGCTCACCCAGAGTTCCCCCGGCCTGGAGGTGGCGCACACCCTAACCCGCGAGACGCCGCCCGGCTGGGCCGGGTATCGCCGCCGAGTCGACGCCGACATGCTGCGCGATGTGGCGTGGCCCCCCGATCAAAACCCCTTGACCTACATCTGCGGTCCCACACCGTTCGTCGAAGGGGCCGCCACGATCCTGGCCGGCCTCGGTTACGGACCGCAGAGAATCAAGACCGAACGCTTCGGACCGACCGGCTGAAGGAGGTCATCGATGCAGGGGAGGATGGGAAGAGAGAACAAGCTCGACGGCAACGCCTCGGCGGGAACACTGCAGGCGATCTTTCCGTTCGAGATGACGGAGGTGATGGTCACGTGCGCGGGTTGCGGGGCCTCGAATGTGATCGGCGAGACGGCGGCCTACGTGAGCGGGATGGGGACGATCGTCCGGTGCCCGTCCTGCGACCGCGCGCTGATCCGGATCGCCCGACTGGAAGGACGGAGCTATCTGGACCTGCGAGGCTCGCGGGTGCTCCGGATCCACGCCGACGGATGACGCCGTACCGCCAACGACGCTTCCGAGGAACGCCCCGAGCGCGGCGGGGGCGGAACTCGTCCCGCCGACGTCGGTCGCGGGATCGGCGGACCCCACATCTCCGCGCGCCCGAGGCCCACCGAGGAAAGGTAGCTTTAAGCCGAGGGGGCTACGACCCGCGTGGGCTCCCGCCGCACTCCAGCCCCGCGGCCGCCGACGACCCTCTCCTCCCGTCCGCGACGTTCGGGCTCCCGCACCCGGGGCGTTCCGGAAGACCGGCTTGCGGTGGTCCGCGTCCGCTTCAGGGTCGCGGAGGATATCGGTCTCCGGAGATTCACGGAAACGCGTCCGACCGTCCAGTGCGTGGTCAGCGTCGTCCAGCGATTGAACGACGGAGAGTACCTCGTCGAGTTTGAGATCATCTCGTCCGAGCCGCGCGACTACACCGAAGAACTGGCCAGCATGCCGGCGATCACTTCGGCGAAACGCCAAAGCCCGATCGGGCACCGCACGCACTACCTGATCACGCTCGCGCTCACCCCCGGGTACATGGTGGTCGCCACCGAGCTGGGGGCGTTGCTGCGCTACCCGCGGGTCATCGAGAACGGGCACCTCACCGTCGAAGTGGTCGCTCCGACGAGCCGCCTGCGAGCCCTGATCCGCCGCCTTCGCCAGATCGCGAGCGACGTGGAGGTGCTCCGGTTCGGCCCCGGTCCGATGCGAAGCTCCCTCGGGCAGCTCAACGCCCGGCAGACGGCCCTCCTGCACCGGGCACTGGCGGCGGGCTACTTCGACGTACCGCGGAGGGTGACGCTGACTCGGTTTGCTGAGACCTTGGGACGGGGAAAGTCCTCCGTGTCCCGCGCGCTGGCTCTGATCGAGAAGCGGCTCGCCGAATCGAGCGTCGCCTCCGCGACTCCCCCCCACGGGCCGGCATCGGATCGGATGCGGGGAGTTTCGTCCGTGTGACGGCCCGAGACCGACGGGCGGAGCCTCGAGTTGGATTTCCGAGCCCCGAGGACGGTTCGGCCGGAGCCCTCCCCGGCGCAAGGGGTAAATAGGGAGCCCTGAGTGGCCGAGCCCCTGACCGCGACGGTGGTGGACGCGACCTCAGGGAGTGGTTCCGTGGCGGACATTCCGGTACCGACTCCCCTCGAGGTCCACGAGCTCACACGCTTCGAGCGCGCCCGGATCCTGGGCGCCCGGGCCCTGCAGATCTCGCTCGGCGCCCCGATCCTGATCGACGTCGCGCCCGAGCTGGTCGATCCGGTCGAGATCGCGGAGCGCGAGTTCGCGCAGGACCGGATCCCGATCACGGTGCGACGCGGCCCACGCGCCAGCTGAGCTCGCGGGGCCGCCCGCCGCGCCGGCCGATCGGTGGGTCAGATCGCCGCGTCGTCGAGCGCGTGCGCGCACCGGCACGTCGGGACGTGCGCGAGCGACGGGAGGAGGTTCCGGAGGATGCGGCCCATGCGGTCCGCGTTGCGATGCATGGTCTCGACGATCTCTTTCGCCTCGACGGGGCGCTCGGCCCAGACGTCGTAGTCGGTGACCATCGCAAGGCAGGCGTAGCAGAGGGCCCGCTCGCGCGCGAGCGTGACCTCGGGGACGAGCGTCATGCCGATCACGTCCGCAAAGGTGCGGAAGAACCGCGACTCCGCGCGCGTGCTGAATCGCGGGCCCTCGACGCAGACGTACGTGCGGCCGGTCTCGAAGGGCGCGCCCGCGGCCGTGCCCGCCGCGACCGCCGCCGCCGAGAGATCCGGACAGAACGGGTCCGCGAGCGACACGTGGTAGACGCGCCCCCCGTCGAAGAACGTGGTCGGCCGCGCCTTGGTGAG
>JASIBA010000079.1 GCA_030041735.1 Thermoplasmata archaeon
CACGTCGTGCGGGTCGGCGGCGATGAGGAACCCGTCCGGCCACTCCGCGCTCAGCGACTGGTAGAGCGACGGGTCGTAGTGCTCGCGCAGCGCGTCCGCGACGATCGCCGCCACGAACGGGACGTCGGTCGGGCGGAACCGGCGGAGCGAGACCGGGGGCCGGTCCTCGGGGAGCCGCACCGCGGGCGGCCCCGCAGCCGTGTCAGCGATACATCTCACCCGGCCCCTCGGTCTCGGCGGTCCGCATGCTCGACATCGACGCGCGCGTCTGCTCGAGGGTCTTCCGGACCTCGGCCTCGATCTGCCGGGCCTTGTCCCGGAGCGGCTTCGTGTCGAGGACCATCAGCGGCACCAGCGGGTTGATCGTCTCGATCACCTTCGCCGCCGCCCGCGCGTCCGGATAGTCCTTGTGCGCCTGCGCGACGAGGCAGAGGACCGGCGTCGTCCGACCGATCGCGCCCAAGAGGACCCCGCCGGCCAGACCGGTGACGACGCCGTTCGCGGCGGCGAACTGGTACTTCTCGAGCAGCGGCGCCGCGGCCCGGTTCGCCATCGCGACCACGCGCGCGTCCGCCCGGGTGTCGTCCTCGATCGGCTGGCCCTCGACGGCGACAATGAGCTGGACCCCTTTCGACTCCGCCCAGTCGAGCAGGACCCGGCCGAGCTGGTTCAGGATGCCCGCCGGCGGTTGGATGTCGGCGATCACGACCAGCAGCTGGTCGCACGAGCGGTCCACACCGCAGACCAGCTTGCTCGCGTAGAACCGGACGGGGGCGCCAACGACGCCCTCCTCCATGATCACGGTCGGGGGGAATTGCTCGCTCACCATGTAGGCCACCTGGCTCATGTCGAGCGTGTGGACGAGGTAGGACGCGGCGACCGACCCCACGAGGCCGTGGGTCGGGAAGCCGACCACCATCATCGCTCCCTTGAGCGACTCGTCGCGGGTGTCGACGATCCGGATCTCCTCCGTGTCCATCGGGGACCGCTCCGCGACGCGAGGGAGAGGTCCCTCGCTTTATCCCGTTTGGGCCGACGCCGCGCGCGCCGTGCCGAGAACGTCGGGGCTATATGCCGGCGCACCCCCTTGCTCGGGCGCGGTCGCATGAAGGTCCTCATCACGGGCATCGACGGCTACTCGGGCTGGCCGCTCGCCCTGCACCTGCTCGCACGGGGCCACGCGGTCGTCGGCGTGGACAATTTCGTCACGCGCCGCCGCGTGCGGGAGGTCGGTAGCTGGTCGGCGACGCCGATCCCGTCGTTCGCGCGGCGCCAAGCCGCGGTCCGGGAGATCCTGGGGAAGGAGATCGGGTTCCACCGCGGTGACCTCGAACGGTACGACTTCGTCCGCCACGTCCTCGCGACCGAGCGGCCCGACGCGATCGTCCACCTCGCCGAGCAGCGCTCCGCCCCGTACTCGATGATCGACGTCCACCACGCCGTCCGCACGCAGGCCGGCAACCTGACCGGCACGCTGCATCTGCTCTACGCGATGCGCGAGAGCTGTCCCGACGCGCACCTCGTCAAGATGGGGACGATGGGCGAGTACGGCACGCCGAACGTCGACATCCCCGAGGGGTTCTTCGAGATCGACTACCGGGGCCGCTCCGACCGGCTCCCGTTCCCCCGCCAGGCCGGCTCGTGGTACCACTGGAGCAAGGTGTTCGACTCCGGCGACGTCATGTTCGCCTCCCGGATCTGGAAGCTCAAGGCGACGGACGTGATGCAGGGGGTCCTCTACGGGATCCGGACGCCCGAGATCACCGATCCCCGGCTCCTCACCCGGTTCGATTTCGACGAGACGTGGGGGACGGCGCTCAACCGCTTCATCGTCCAGGCGGTCCTCGGCCTGCCGATCACGCCGTACGGGAAGGGCGACCAGAAGCGCGGGTTCATCGCGCTCGAGGACTCGATGCAGTCGCTCCGCCTCGCGGTGGAGAACCCGCCGGACCACGGCGAGTACCGCGTCTTCAATCAGTTCGACGCGGCGTACACCGTGAACGAGCTGGCGGACGTGACCGCCCGCATCGCGACCGAGCGGGGGCTCCACCCGACGATCGAGCACCCGCCGAACCCCCGCATCGAGGCCGAGCAGCACTACTACGCGCCGATCCACGACCATCTCGCGCGGCTCGGATACCGGCGCACCCGGGCGCTCCCGGACGTCGTCCGCGAGATCTTCCGCGACCTCACCCGGTACCGGCGCCGCCTCGAGGCCCGGCGGCACGTCGTCCAGCCGACCGTGCGCTGGGCGAGCGGGGACAACCGGGAGGAACTGAGGTCCCGTCGCCCGGCCGAGGCCCCGCCGGAGCCGGCCCCGGTCGCGCCCCCGGCGCCCGAGCGCACCTCGGCGTAGGGCCGGGGCCTCCCGGAGCGGGCGCGCGTCGAAACCGACCCTTTAAGACGGCTCCGGCGATTCCGGAGCCGTACATCGTTCGTGGCACTCGGCACCGGACGGCGAGAGGATTTGACCCGATGAAACGCCAGATGATCGACATGCTGGCGGAGCTGATCAAGATCCCCAGCGACCCGTTCTCCGACAAGCAGGAGGTGCTCGACTACGTCCAGTCGTTCACCGACCAGATCCACATGCGGAACACGCTCTTCGGCGATCCGCAGGCCCCGTCGCTGCTGGCGGAGTACGGCCAGGGCGGCGTGGTGCTGTCGGGCCACCTCGACACTCCGCCCGTCGGGGACTACTGGAGCTTCTCGCAGAGCCAGCTCGCCTCGGGGCGGATGTACGGCCGGGGCGCCGCCGACATGAAGGGCACGGTGATCGCCATGCTCGAGGCGGCCCAGGACCTGGTCGCGCGCAAGATCCCGGTCGTCCTCGCGTTCACGACGGACGAGGAGACCACGATGCAGGGCGCGCTCGCGCTCGCGAAGACCCTGCCGCTCCGCCGGGCGAAGGCCGTCGTGGTCGGCGAGCCCACCGGGCTGCGGGTCGCGTACGCGGAGAAGGGCGTCCTGGACCTCTCGATCGAGACGCGCGGGAAGGCCGCGCATGGGGCGATGCCCCATCTGGGCGAGAACGCGATCGGGAAGATGATGCGCATCCTGCGCGGGCTCGAGTCGTTCAAGGGCCGCATCGCGCACCCCGAGCTCGGCACGGTCACGCTGAACATCGGGACGTTCATCGGCGGCACGCGCCTCAACGTGGTCCCGAACAAGGCGACCGCGGAGGTCGACATCCGGTTCCCGCCGCCGTACACGCCCGACCAGCTCTACCACGAGATCGAGGAGCATCTGCGCCGGATCAAGACCCCGTTCACCCTCCGGCGCATCGTCTCCATGCCCGCGGTGCAGATCGACCCGAACGCCGAGCACGTCCGCATCCTGCGCGACGTGGCGCAGGCGGAGGCGGCCGTGCTCGTGCACGCCTCCGAGGCCGTCCACTACGCGCAGGTGAACCCGCGCGTCGTGATCTTCGGGGCCGGCGAAGAGGAGCTCTCCCACCAGGCGAACGAGTACGTCAAGGTCGAGTCGGTCTCGCGGGCCACCGAGGTCTACAAGAAGTACGCGCAGCGGCTCGTGAGCGTGCGCAATCTCTCGTAGCCGCGCGCACGCCCTCAAGTACGGGAAGCGGTACCTCGACCGTGAAGGTCGCCCAGCTCTCGACCCGCTTCCCCCCGGGACCGGGCGGGGTCGAGCGGCACGTCGAGGAGGTCGCGCGCCGGCTGGGCGCGCGGGGTCGCACGGTCGAGGTGTTCACGAGCGACCTCTACCGGGAGTTCCCGATGGAGCGGCTCCCGCCGTCGGTCCCCCGCGAGGAGCGGACGGCGTACGGCGCGGTCCACCGGCTGCCGGTCTGGTCGATGCCGGGCGAGCTCCACTACCCGTTCTTCCGCGGCCTCGGACCGGCGCTGGCCCGCGCGCGGCCCGAGATCGTGCACGCCCACACGTTCGGGACGAACCAGACCGCGGTCGCGCGCCGCCACCGGGAACGGACCGGGACGCCGTTCGTGATCACGGCTCACTTCCACCCGATCTGGTCGATCGAGGGCGGATGGCTCCGCCACCGGGTCCGCGGCTTCTACGATCGACGCCTCGCGGCCCCGGTCCTCGCGTCGGCCGCGCGCGTCATCGTGCAGACGCACGAGGAGGAACGGCTCCTGCGATCGCTGGGATTCCCCCTGCCTCCGCTGGAGATCGTACCGCCGGGCTACGCCCCCCTTCCCGCGCCGCCCGAGGGCCCGGTCTTCCGCGACCGGTTCCGCGTGCCGGGTCCCTACGTGCTGTTCGTGGGGCGCCTCGCCTCGAACAAGGGGCTCGTCGAGCTCGTCGCGGCGTTCGCGGAGCTCGCGCGCGAGGACCCGACCGCGCACCTGGTCCTGGTCGGCGCGGACGGGGGCCAGGGCGCGAACGTCGCGGCCCGGGTCCGCGGGTTCGGCCTCTCGGACCGGGTCCACCTGACGGGGTTCGTCGGGGATCCGGCGCTGCTCGCCGCGGCGTATCGCGAGGCGACCGTCACGGTCCTGCCGTCCGAGTACGAGGCGTTCGGCCTCGTGCTGCTGGAGTCGCTCGCCCAGGGGACCCCGGTGATCGCCTCCCGGGTGGGCGGGATCCCCGAGTTCGTCGAGGACGGCGTGGACGGCCTCCTCGTGCCGCCGAAGGACGTGCCCGCGCTCGCGGCCGCGCTACGACGTCTCTGGGCGGACCCCGCGCTCGCCCGGCGCCTCGCGCACCACGGCCGGACCGCCACGGTCCCGCGCTACACCTGGGACCGGGTCGTCGACCGGCTCGAGGCGATCTACCGCGAGGTGCTGGGCGGATGAAGATCGCGATCGTGACCCTGCGCTTCGCCGCGCCCGGCGGGGTGGAGACGAACGTGCACGAGGTCGCCAAGCGACTCCTCGCGGCCGGGGACGACACGCGGGTCTTCGCGAGCGACCTCTTCGACGAGGGCCGCTGGCAGCGGCGCACCGACTTCCCGCCGACGTTCGACGGCGTCCCCGTATCCTGGTTCCCGGTGCGGAAGAAGCTGGTCCCGGGACTGACGCTCCCCTCGATGGTCGGGTTGATCGACGGGCTCGCCGACGACGGGCCCGCGATCGTGCACGCCCACTCGCACCGGTACGGGCACGTGCTCGAGTCGGCTGCGGTCGCGGAGCGCCTCGACATCCCGCTCGTGGTCTCGATGCACTATCATCCCGCGGACCGGGGCGAGCCGGCGTGGAAGCGGACGATGCTGCGGCTCCAGGACGTCGGCTTCGGTGCGACCGCCTACCGCGTCGCCCGCGCCCTCGTCGTCGAGAGCGAGTACGAGGCCGCGCTCGTCCGGCAGTTCGCGCCCGCCGACCGGGTCCGGGTGATCCCGCCGGGGATCACGCTCGAGGAGTGGGCGCATCCGGCTTCCGACCGTCTGCCCGAGACGCCGCTGCCGGACGGGTACGTCCTCTTTGCCGGGCGCATCGCCCCGAACAAGGGACTGCCCGGACTGCTCGAGGCCCTCGCGCGGATCGACGGGGCGCACCGCCCTCCGCTGGTGCTGATGGGCCACGACTGGGGGGAGCGAGCCGCCCTTGAAGCTCAGGCGCGCCGGCTGGGGATCGCGGACCGCCTTACCTTCCTGGGGCACGTCCGCGACCTCGCGGAGTACCGCGGCGTGATGCGGCACGCCCGCGCCTTCGTGCTGCCCTCCGAGTACGAGGCGTTCGGGCTCGTGCTGCTCGAGGCGATGGCGGCGGATGTACCGGTCGTCGCCACCGCGGTCGGGGGCGTGCCCGAGGTCCTGGAAGGCGGGCGGTCCGGCCGGCTCGTCCCGTACGGGGACTCGGACCGACTCGCGGAGGCGCTGCGCGAGGTCGCCACGGACCCGGACGGAACGGCGGCGCGCCGCGCGGCCGGCCGGGAGCGGGTGCGCGGCCTCGACTGGACGCACTCGGTCGCCCGGTTCCGGGCCCTCTACCGCGAGGTCGCCGGGAGCTGACGGCGACGGGTCCCGAGCCGGACCATCTCGCCGCCCACGTGCTCGAGGTCCTCGCCGGCGGGGCCGCGCGCTCGGCCCCACGCCCGGAAGAGGCGCCCGACCCACTCGACGATCATGCGGTCGCCTCCTCCGTCGCGTACGCGCGCAGGATGTCGAGGCCCCGTTCGAGGTTCGCGCGGGAGGCCGCGAAAGAGAGCCGGAGGTGGCCGGCTCCGAGCGAGCCGAACGCGTCCCCCGGGGTCGTGATCACCCCGCGCTTCAGGAGGGCTTCGGCGACCTCCTGCGACGAGCGGGGCCACGAGAAGCTGGGGAACGCGTAGAAGGCGCCGGCGGGCGGTACCACCGCCACTCCCGGGATGCGTCGCAGGCCCCGGACGACGAGGTCGCGTCGCGCTGCGAACTCGGCGACCATCGCGCGGATCGCCGTGTGGCCGTTCGCGAGGCCGGCGAGAACGGCAACCTGGGCGGGGGTCGGCGGGCAGGCCATGATATGGTAGTGCATCTTGTTGAGGTCCGCCGCGAGGGCGCGCGGCGCGACGAGGAAGCCGATGCGCCAGCCGGTCATCGCGAGCGTCTTCGAGAACGAGTTCACGATCACCACGCGGTCGGTCCGGCCCCAGAACGACGCGAACGGACCGTCGTAGACGATCTCGTCGTACACCTCGTCGGAGACGATCGTGAGGTGGTGCCGGTCGGCGAAGTCGACGATCCGGTCGACGGTGCCCGACGGGAAGAGGCCCCCGGTCGGGTTGGACGGGCTGTTCACGACGATCGCCCGCGTGCGCGGCGTCACGAGGCGCTCCAGCTCCTCGAAATCCGGCCAGTACCGGCGCCGGGGCGTGAGCGAGTACGGCACCGGGGTCGCGCCGACCAGGCGGGCGTCCGGGCCGTACAGCACGAATCCCGGGTTGGGCACGAGCACCTCGGAGCCGGGGTCGTAGAGCGCCAGCGCCGTGACCATCAGGGCTTCCGATCCGCTCCCCGTGATGATCACGTTCTCCCGGGTCGTCCGGCGGTCCCGGTCCCGGTAGCGCTCGGCGACCTTGTCGCGCAGGGCGACGAGGCCAGCCGAGGGCCCGTAGTGGTTCATCCCGTCGCGGACGGCGGCGCACATCGCCTCCACGACCTCCGCCGGAGGCTCGAAGTCGGGCTCGCCGAGACCGAGGTTCACCGAGTTCGGGGGCGCGGCCTCGAACATGCGGCGGATGCCCGAGATCTCGACCGTGCGGACCCGCTGGGCGACCATTCCTCGTGCGACCGTCGGGCTCCTCTTTACCGTTGTGCCGCGCGGAGGCGCGCGCGCACGTCGCACGCGTGCCACGACGGCGGCACAAGAGAAATCAAGGGGCGAGACTCCGGGGGTACGGAGCGAGCAGATGACGGTCCGGATCGTGCTCGGGGCCCAGTTCGGCGACGAAGCGAAGGGGAAGATCGCCGACTTCCTCGCCGGCACCGCGCGCATCGTCGTGCGCAGCGGAGGGGGTCCGAACACCGGGCACACCGTCGTGCTGCCCGAGGGACCGGTCGTGCTCCATCAGCTCGCGTGCGGCGTCCTGCGGCACGGCGTGACGGCGATCAGCGGTCCGGGCATGGTCCTCCAGCCGTTCAAGCTCGAGGACGAGCTGCGGGCCCTCGACGAGCGCGGGCTGCACCGGGGCGAGGTCGTCCTGTCCGACCGCGCGCACGTGATCCTCCCGGCCCACGAACTCGAGGATGTCTGGGAGGACGAACTCCGCAGCCAGAGCGACCCCGCGGCCGCGCTCGGTACCACCAAGAGCGGCATCGGACCCGCCTACGCGGACCGGTACGCCCGGTGGGGGATCCGGCTCACCGACCTGAGCCGCCCGGGAGCCCTGCGGGAACGCCTCGGCCTGCTCTACGCCACGAAGAGCCATCTTCCGGGCCTCCCGCCCCTCGAGGAGGTGGTAAGCCGTCTCGCCGAGGTCGGAGGCCGGCTGGCCCCGATGATCCGCCCGACCGAGCCGATCCTCTGGGACGCTCTCGCCCGCGGCGAATCGATCCTGCTGGAGGGGGCCCAGAGCGCCCTCCTCGACATCGATTTCGGCACCTACCCCTACGTCACGAGCTCGCACCCGACGAGCGCCGGCGCCCTGGTCGGCAGCGGCATCCCCCCCACGGAGCTCGACGAGGTGATCGGGGTCGCGAAGGCCTACTCGACCCGCGTCGGCGCCGGCCCGTATCCGACGGAGGATACGGGGGAACGCGGCGAGTTCCTCCGGCGGGTCGGGGGCGAGCGGGGAGCGACCACCGGCCGCGCCCGGCGTTGCGGATGGCTCGACCTGGTGCTTCTGCGCTACGTCGCCCGGCTGAACGGACTCACGTCGCTCGCGATCACCAAGGTCGATGTGCTCGGTGGGCTCGACGAGATCCCGGTCTGTGTCTCCTACCGGATGCCGGACGGGACGATCGTGCGCGACGCGCCGCCGACGCGGGCGGACGACCTCGCCCGCGCCGAGCCGGTCTACGAGAATCTCCCCGGATGGCCGGAGCTCCACGAGCGGGCCAAGGAGCGGCTGCGGCGGGAGGGGGGCGCGGCGCTGCCGAGCGCGCTCGTCCGTTTCCTCGACTTCATCACGCAGGCCACCGATGTCCCGGTCCGGTACGTCGGCTACGGAGCCCACCGCGACGAGACGGTCGATCTGGGACCGACGGCGCCGCGCGCGCGTCGGTCGCCGCTGGCCGCCTGGAGCGGCTAGGCTCCCGTGGCCTTCGACCCGTTCCTCTACGTCGCGCTGGCCGGTGGCTACCTCGCGGGACGGATCGTCGGCTGGCGCAGCCCGTGGATCCCGCGGGCGACGCTCGCGACCGTCGGCGTGCTGGTCGGCCTGCTGGGGGCCTCGCTCGCGACCGTCGGTCCGGGCACGCTCGCCGGCGAGATCCCGCTCGCGCTCGCGTTCGTCGCGATCCTGATGGTGCTGACGATCGCCATCGGCTGGGCGATCGATCGGCCACGCGCGCGCCCGCCGACCGCACCGGCCCCGGACGCCCCCTCCCCCCCCCGCTTCGCCGTCAGCGTCGCGTTCCTGGCGGCGCTGGCCGCCGGATACGCGGTGGGGCGGTTCGTAGCGGTGCCGTCGGACACCCTGATCCCGTACGTCCTCTACGTGCTCCTCGCGCTGGTCGGGTTCGACCTCGTGCTCCGCGCCGCGGGGCTCCGGCGACTGTGGGTGCCGCTCACGGCGGCGGTCCTCGGCGCTCTCGGGGCCGCGGCCCTGGTCGCCGCCCTGGCCGGGATCTCCGCCCCGGCCGCGCTCTCGACCTCCCTCGCCTTCGGCTTCTACTCGCTCGCGGGCCCGCTGGTCGCCGCCCGGCTCGGAGCCGCCCTGGGGCTCCTCGCCTTCCTCACGAATTTCCTCCGGGAGCAGCTCACCATCCTCCTCGCCCCGGTGCTCGGGCCCCGCGTCCGGGGACCCGGGCTCACGGCGCTCGGGGGCGCGACCGCGATGGATACGACCCTGTTCTTCGTGACGCGGTACGGCGACGAGGAGTCCGCGAGCCTCGCGCTCGCCACCGGGTTCGTTCTGACCGTCGCGGCCAGCCTGCTCCTGCCGGCCCTGCTCACGCTCCCCACGTGAAGTTTAAGCGGGCCGGCCCTTGCGAGCGGGTCCACGGGCTCGTGGTCCAGCGGTTACGACGTCGCTCTCACACAGCGAAGACCGCCGGTTCGAATCCGGCCGAGCCCATCCGACCTCCTCGGGCGGGCCTGCGCCCGGTCGACCGCCCCGGATCCGGGAGCGTTCAGCGAGCGCGCAGCCGGTCCGCGGCGCGTTCCACGTCCCCGACGAGGCGCGCCGGATCGGCGGCCGGGCCGGCGACCACGACGAGCAGCCGCGCGGGTCCGGTCGGTACGATGACCGTCGTCGCGTCGCGCGCCCCCACGACGACCCGCACGGGGGCCGCGCGGCCCAGCTCGAGGTGCGCGGCGCCGGCGGCGGCGAAGACCGTGGCGCACATGATCGCGAACGTTTCGGCGAACGCCTCGCGGGGGAGCTCGCCCTGCACGACCTCGCCGTCCCGGGAGACGAGCGCGACCGCGCCCGCGGAGAGCCGGGTCTTGAGGTCCCTCAGGAGCTCGGACGGTTCCGGGATCGCCAGCATCGCCACGGTCGATCCCCCTAGTTGGGCCGGGGGACGAACGCCACATGCGGCAGTCCCCGCACCGGATCCGGCGTCACGACGCACGTGGGGAACCCGGGGTTGAGACCCTTGATCAGCAGGCCCACCTCGTCCCGGTGCAGGGAGAACTCCGTGTCGACCATGCGGCGAACTCCGGCGGCGCAGCCCAGCCCGGGGCCGAGCACCCCCAGCCCGAGGTTCCCGAGCTGGCGGACGCGCTTGATACCCTGGTAGTACAGCCGGAGCGCGGCCTCCGCCCCCATGAGCGTCTCGAAGACCTCGAACGCGAACAGCTCGACGAACGGCTTGCCCCGGCCCCCCTGGGCCTCGCGCTCGGCCTGGACGACCTTCGCCAGCGCGGCCTTCCGGACCTTCGGGTTCTTGCGTCGCGCATCGTCCCCCGGGAGCGAACCGTCGCCCACGGTTACGACGTACGGCGGTCCCTTGTCCTCGCCGATGTAGTCCATGACCCGCACGCGGCTGTCGAACCGCCGCCGGGTGACGTACCGGGTCAGGCGGGCCCGGAAGTCGTGGGGCGAGTCGCGGGCCGGCAGGACCGCGATGATCCCGCGCGAGTGGTAGAGCATGTTGAGGAGGGTCGGGAACAGCAGGAGGTCGAGGTCCTCGCGACGGACGGTCTCGTCCAGCAGAAACAGCGCCATGGTTCCGCGACCGAACCCGCCGTCCAGCAGCCGGTCGAAATCGGGCACGCCCGTCGAGAATCGGTCGTCCGGGTCCGGGGTCGGGGTCCACTCGGCGGTCGTGCGGGATCGGTTCGCGGGGGCGCGCATGTCGAGGAAACACGCGGAACTGGTTCTTAGACTGATGGTCGCCGGTCGGCGATTTTCTGACGGTAGAACGGGTCCATTTTCCGGTACGGAACACCGCGGGACCGGAACCCGCGGTGCATCTTGCCGGCGCCGAACGCCGACTTTCGGAACGTGCGGCGTCGCGGCCGGCCGCCGCGTCGGCGCCCGCCCCGACCCTCCGGCACGGCCCCGGGAGTCCATCGTCCGCAGCGACGACCCACGGCCCGCGGTCGCCGCGGTCGAGGCCCGGCACTCGAACTTTTGAAGTGTCTCGGCTCGGGAAGCGCGGATGAGCGCGAGCTCGAACGGCGTCAACCGAAGCCGTCCGGGCCCGTCAGCGTCCGGGCTGCCGCGATCGATCTTCGTGCAGGACGAGGACCCGCGTCGCGATGCGCGCGAGGCGGTCGACGCCGTCCTCTCCGACGGGTTCATGGCGGCGATCTCGATCCTGCTGGTCCCGATCATCGTCCTGCCGTTCTTCGTCACGCTCCCCGCCGCCGTCGCGAATGCGTTCCAGGTCGGGGACATCGTCATCATCCTCGTCTTCGTCGTCGAGTACGGATCGAAGCTCTATCTGGCGCTCGATCGCCGGGCGTTCGTCCGGTCGCCCTGGCACCTCCTCGACCTCGCGGTCATCGTCCTCTCCTTCGTCTCGTACCTGCCGATCCTCGGGCTCCACGGCACGGGGTCCGTCATCCTGCTGCTGCGGTTGCTGCGGCTTCCGCGGGTGTTCGCGGTCGCCGGCCGCGCGACGGGCATCGGGGTCACGCCGAGCACCGAGTCCACCGGCCCGCCCCCGCCACCGCCCGAGCCGATCCTCCGGCAGCTCGACCCGGGCCACCTGCTCGAGCCGCGGGAGATCTCGTGGGCCGAGCTCGAGCAGCATCTCGCGACGTCCGAGGTCGAGTGGATCGACCTGTCGCGGCTCTCGGAGTCGGCGCTCGTGCGCCTGAGCGCGGCGATCCGGGTCCCGATCCACCACTTCCGGTACGACCAGCTCGACGACATCTGGCCGCACTTCAGCCGGCTCGAGAGCGCGGTCCTGCTGTTCCTCCAGTCGGGGGAGATCCGGTATCCGTCGACCAGCCGGGAGTTCTACACGATCGCGCGCCGGGGGGCGATCCTCGTCCTGCGCGGCCCCAAGGTGATCACCGTCACGCCCGAGGGCGTGGACGCCATCGACCGGGTGCGGGCGACGTTCGACGTCCCGACGACGGACGCCGAAAACTTCCGCGCCCGGGTGGTGGAGGGCGTGCTCGAGGCGATGCTCCAGAACTACCGGGGCCTGCTCGCGGACGTCGAGCTCGAGATCGCGCAGATCGGCCGGGCACCGCGCTCCCGTCTGCCGAAGGACTTCCTCGCGCGCGTCTACGAGCTTCAGAAGGCGATCTCCCGGCTCGCCGCGAACATCGGGCACTTCCGCGAGCTCCTGAGTCGCTTCGCGACCGGCCGCGTCACCGTCGAGGGCGAGGAGGCCGGCGCGAAGGAGCGCTTCGAGTCGCTCGCCGACGAGGTGAGCTATCTCTCCGACCTCGCCTCGGACGCCAGCGAGAGCGTCGGCACGATCATCGACATCTACGTGAACCAGTCCTCGTTCGAGACCAACCGCGTCCTGAAGATCCTCGCGGTGATCACGGCGGTGACGCTGATCCCCGCGACGCTGGGCAGCGTCCTCGGCATCGACGGTCCGTACGACTTCGTGCTCTGGCAAATCACCCTGATCATCGTGTTCGGAATGGTCTTCGTGACGTACGTCTTCCTGAAGCTGGGCTGGCTGCGGTCGTGAGGGAGCGCGAGGACCTCGCGCCCGGGCCGGCCCCCGGGACTCGCGACGTCCCCGTTCAGCGGGCGCGCGCCGGTTCCGTGGTGAACCACCACTCGTTGCCCCAGGTATCCCGGACCCCGCCGCGTCGGTCCCCGTCGGGGCCGACGGTCGGCTCGCGCACGGAGGTCGCGCCCGCGCGCAGCGCGCCGCGATAGGCGGCGTCCGCGTCGGGCACGTACAGGTGGATCATCGCCGGGAACGGGGACCGCCCGTCCGGCAGGTCGGCGAGCATCACCACCGAGTCGGCGAGACGGACCTCGGCATGGTTGAGCCGGCCCCCGGCGTCGGGCTGCTCGTACGAGAGGGATCCCCCGAGCCCCTGCTCGAGGAAGCGGACGAGGCCCCGGGCGTTCTTGACGACGAGGTACGGCGCGAGCTTCGGCGTGCGGGTCGGTTGCATGCCGGCAGGACTTCGCCCGCGGAGATAAGGCCGGGGCGGAGAGCGTGGAACGGGCGCGCGCCGGCCGACGCGCGGAGGTCGTCTTATCTCCCGGACGCCGTCGTGGCGCGATGGCCGGCGCGCCCGGAGGTCCAGGGGAGGCGGGCCCGACCGGTTCGCGCCTGGTCCGGCTCAGTTGCCGGGCGTGCTGCGCCGAGGCGGATCCCGACCGGCCCCAGGGGGTCTGCGCGACCTGCGGCAGCGCCCTGTTCGCCGAGTACGACCTGGCGACGCTCGACGGCCCCGCGTGGTGGCGCGAGGTCGCCGGCCGGCCCCCGACGCTCTGGCGGTACCGGGAGCTCCTGCCGGTCCGCGACCGGCGGAACATCGTCTCACTGGGCGAGGGCTTCTCGCCGGTCCTCGATCTCGGCGAGGTCTCTGGCGCCCCCGGCCTTCGGGTCCGGGCGAAGGATGACGGCGGCCTGCCGACCGGCTCGTTCAAGGCTCGGGGGATGGCGGTCGCGGTCTCGCGGGCGGTGGAGCTCGGTCTCCCCACGCTGTTCGTGCCCAGCGCCGGCAACGCCGCGCTCGCGCTCGCCGCGTACGGCGCGCGGGCCCACCGCTCGGTGCGCGTCTACGTCCCGGAGGGAACGCTCCCCTCCCTCGTCGCGTCGTGCCGGGCGTACGGGGCGGAGGTACGCAGCCTGCCCGGCACCCTCCGGGAGGTCGGCGCCGCCGCCCGCGCCGCCGAGCGCGCGGGTTCCGGCTTCGACCTCTCGACCCTCCGAGAACCGTACCGAGTCGAGGGCAAGAAGACGATGGGGTTCGAGATCGTCGAGCAGCTCGGTCCGGACCGGCTGCCCGATGCCATCGTCTATCCGACCGGGGGAGGGACCGGCCTCGTCGGGATGTACCGGGCCTTCGTCGCCCTCCGCGACCTCGGCCTGCTCGCCCGGTTCCCCCGGCTCTACGCGGTCCAGCCCGAGGGATGCGCCCCCGTCGTCCGGGCGCTCCGCGAGGAACGCCCCGACGTCGCCCCGTGGGAGGCGCCGGCCACGATCGCGCCGGGTCTCCTCGTGCCCGCCCCGTTCGCCGGGGCTCGCATCCTCGAGGCGGTTCGCGCCACGGGCGGCGGGGGGATCGCGGTGTCCGACGCGTCGATCGTGGAGGCGATGCGCGTCCTCGCGCGGGACCATGGACTCTCCGTGGCCCCGGAGGCCGCGGCGACGTTCGCCGCGCTCCCGGCGCTCGTGGACCGAGGGGATCTTCGGCCCGGCGAGTCGGTGCTGCTCTACCTGACCGGGACCGGGCTCGCGTTCTCGATCGAGGGGCTCGCCGCTTCGATCGGGGCCCGGGCGGGGAGCTGACGCGCCCGGCGGAACGCCGCGGTCTTGGCCCGATGGCATCCCCGGCAGACGGTCTGCAGGTTGGAGTACTCGAGCGCGGCCCCGCCGGCGGCGATCTCGAGGATGTGGTCCACGTCGAGCTCGCGCGCGCGGCGCCGCCGGCCGCAGAGCCGGCAGGTGTAGCGATCGCGCAGCATCACGAACGAGCGGGCCGAGTCCCAGAAGTAGTGGCCATGGAACTGCCAGCGGCAACGCCGCGAACAGTACGGCGTACGGTGCGACGACAGGGAGCGCCCGCACTCGACGCACCGGGCCGCCCGTCGGGCCTCGGCGCGCCGGCGGGCCCCGTCCGAGAACCACGCGGCCGAGAGGGCCAGGATCCTCCCGTTCGGACCGACGGTGACGGAGCTCGCCCGCCGGACGGACCGCGCCACGGCGCCGGCTCCGCGGAACTCCCGTAAGAGCGTTCGGCCGCACCGGCAGGGGGCGCGTAATAGCCCGCTCGGTTCCGGGACCGGACCGGAGGCTCGCCCACGGACGAACTCGCGCTCGCGGTCTTCGCGGCGACCTTCGCCGCGGTCCTCGCGCGCCAGCTGCTCGGGCGGGGACCGGGGGTCTGGCTGCTGTTCGTCGTGGGCGCCGGTGCGACGCTGGCGACCGGGGTGCTCTCGCCCTCGGCCGCCGGCGCGGTGCTCTACGCCGACCTTCCGGTCCTGCTCTTCCTCCTGGCCCTGTTCGTGTTCGCGGAGTCGCTGCGGGTCTCGGGCGCGCTCGAGCACGTCGCCCACTGGCTGATCGGACGAGCTCCGCGACCCCGCGATCTGCCGTTCGTGCTCTTCGTCGGTCTCGGCCTCGTCTCGGCGCTGTTCATCAACGACGCGCTGGTCCTCATCGGGGTCCCGATCCTGATCGCGGTCGCGGTCCGCCTCCGCGCGGACCCGAAGCCGCTCCTCCTCGTGCTCGCGTTCTCGGTCACGGTCGGCAGCACCCTCACCCCGTTCGGGAATCCCCAGAACCTGCTGGTCGCCTTGGCCGCTGGTTTCACGTCGCCGGTCGCGACGTTCCTCGAGTACCTCGGCCTTCCGACGGTGATCAACCTCGTGGTAGGAGGCTGGTTCCTGGGACGGGTCTTCCGACGCTCGATGCCGCCCGCGGACGATCACTTCGCCCAGGTCCGCGCCACCTCTCCCGCGCTGCTGCCGGCCACCGGATGGCGACGCCGACTGCGCGATCACCCCGTGCTCTGGTGCTTTCCAGGTACGATGATCGTCCTGATCACCGTCGACCTCGTCGCCTCGTTCACCCACGGCCCCGGGGTGCCGATCTGGGCGATCGCGCTCGGGGGCGTGGCGGTGCTGCTCGTCGCGACCCCGGACCGCGGGACGGTCGTCCGGGGGGTCAATTGGCGCATCCTCCTGCTGTTCGTCGGCCTCTTCGTCGTGGTCGAAGGCGCCCTGATCGGGGGCGTGGTCGCCGAGATCGAGAGCGTGCTTCCGATCCCGGGGCCCGGCCACCCGATCGCCGTGCTCTCGATCGTCGGCACGAGCCTCCTCGGCTCGCAGGCGGTGAGCAACGTGCCGTGGGTCGGACTCCAGATCCCCGTGCTGAGCGGCCTCGGCTACGGAGCCGCGACGCCGGTCGCGTGGATGGGCCTCGCGGGGGCCAGCACCCTGGCCGGCAACGTCACGCT
>JASIBA010000009.1 GCA_030041735.1 Thermoplasmata archaeon
ACACGGGAGCGTCCGGGAACGAGCTGGCCACGGGCGCCCTGAGCCTGGTCTGGGGCGGTGGGTCGAAGCTCCTCGCCTCGGGTCTATCCGGCAGCTTCGCGCTCGACACGACCGGCCTCGCGAACGGAGCCTACAGCGTGGTGTTCTCGGAGACCGCGGTCGGGGCCGCCCCCACGAGCCAGAGCGTCTCGATCTACGTCGACAACGTGCCCGCGGCGACGAGCCCGCCGCCCGGCCCGGCCGCGCCGAGCCATGTGCACTCGGGGGCGCCCACGCTCTTGGCCGTGCTCCTGGGCGACAACCTGCTCTACCTCGTGGCCGCCCTCGGCGTGGTCGGAGGCGCGGGCAGTGTCTATCTGGCGATGCGGCGGAAGGACGTACCGCCGCGTTCGGGAGGGACTCGCTAGGGCCACACGCGCGTCGACGGCGACCAACCCATTCCCGAAGTCGGGCGAGTCCAGCGGAGCCGGCGCCCGGTCGGGGTACTCCCCGGCGACCTGAGCCCGCGGGTCGTGTCCGAACGACTTCGGGCGTCTCGAACGTCTATCTGAAGAACCGGACCGACCGTCCCCGACGTGTGATCCACACCGAGGGTCTCACGAAGCAGTTCGGTCCGGTGACCGCCGTGGACCACCTGACGCTCGACGTCCAGGAGGGAGAGGTCTTCGGCTTCCTGGGCCCGAACGGCGCCGGCAAGACGACGACCGTCCGGATGCTGTCCAGCCTGATCTCCCGGACGAGCGGGTCCGCCGAGGTCGCGGGGCATCAGATCGGCGACCCGTCCGCAGAGCTCCAGCTGCGCCATCAGATCGGGATCCTGCCCGAGAACGTCGGCCTCTACGAGTCGAGCAGCGCCTACGAGAATCTGGAGTACTACGGTCAGCTCCAGCGGGTGGAAGCGACGGCGCTCCGCCAGAGCATCGAGCGGCTGCTCCGTATGCTGGACCTCTGGGAGAAGCGCGACCAGCCCGTCGCGACGTTCTCCAAGGGGATGAAGCAGAAGGTCGCCATCGCACGCGCGCTGGTCCACGACCCGGTGCTCCTGTTCCTGGACGAGCCGACCGCGAACCTCGACCCGGAGGCCTCGAAGACCGTCCGGGAGTTCATCCTGGAGCTCAAGCGGGAGCGGCGCACGATCTTCCTGAACACCCACCACCTCGACGAGGCCGAGCGGATCTGCGACCGCGTGGGCATCCTCAACACCCGCTTGGTCACCACGGGTACCCCGGGCCAGCTCAAGCTCGGGATGTCGGGCCGCCGGACGGTGGCCGCGGTCGACGGGCCGATGGAGACCATGGCCGCGGCGATCCGGGCCCGGCTCGGCGACCGGCGGATCGAGATCCAGGGAGGCTCCCTGATCGTCGACGTCTCCGATCCGGACCGGGACAACCCTGAGATCGCGGCCGCGATCGTCGGCGCCGGGGGACGCCTCCGGCAGTTGACCCAGGTGTCGGCGTCGCTCGAGGACGTCTACCTGAAGCTGATCCACGAGGGGGCGTCGCCCGCATGAGGCTGTCCCAGGCGTGGATCGTGGCGCGGCACGACCTCGGGATGATCCGGCGCCGACGCACGATCCTCGGCGCCCTGATCGCCCTGCCGGCCGGCGTCTCGCTCGGATTCCCCCTCCTGGTCTGGTACATCATCGCGCAGTCGCCCGGGGTCGGCGACGCGGTGATCATCTCGTTCGTGGACGCCTTCGCGTTCTGGTTCGCCATCGGCGGCGTGATGCTGCCGAGCTCGATCTCCGCGTACAGCATCGTCGGCGAGAAGACGGAGAAGAGCCTCGAGCCTCTGCTCGCGACGCCGACCACGGACGGGGAGATCCTCCTCGGCAAGGTGCTCGCGGCCTTCCTGCCCACGATGATCGCGATCTGGGCGGGGGCGGCGGTCTACATGGTCCTCATCGACGAGATCACCCGCGGGACGCTCGGGTACCTCTACTATCCGAACGCGGCGATCGTCGTCCTGCTCTTCGCCCTCGCCCCGATCGTGGCCGTCCTCGCGATCGAGATCAGCGTCGCGGTCTCCTCCCGGGTGCAGGACGTCCGATCGGCGCAGCAGATCTCGGGCGTGCTCTTCCTGCCGTTCATCCTGCTCTACGTGGCGGCGGAGATCCAGGTGTTCCCGCTCGACACGGATCACCTCCTGCTGCTCGCGGGCATCCTCGGCTTGGTCGCGCTGGTGACCTTCCGGATCTGTCGCCGGGTGTTCGATCGGGAGACGATCCTGACCCGCTGGAAGTGATGACCCCGGGGCGTGGTGGCCCCCGGATTCGCCCGCCCGAAGGGGGTGCCCGGCCGGTTCTAGGGCCGAATTTCCGGCCGGGGGACCGGAGCCGGAACGCCCGGATCCGAGGGGTCGACGACGCGAGAACGCCGGTCCCGGCCGGCTCGCGCGAGTCCACGACCGGTAGATGGACGACCGCGACCGGTGAAGATTTCTCCGCCGGCGACCGACACTCTAAGAACCCGAGGAGGCGCTTCCCGGAACCATGCCGACGCGAGCGCAGGGCAAGGAGTCGATCGCGGAGTGGAACGCGGTGCGGGATCCGGAACAGCAGTTCTCGTCGGGGATCCCGGACTTCGACCGGATCCTGGGAGGAGGATTCCGGCGCGGCTCGCTCGCGCTCTATCGTATGGAGAGCAGTGTCTCGCGCGACGACGTGGACCTGCTCGTGTTCCCTACGGTCCTCAACATGCTCTATCACTCCCGCGGGGTCATCGCCGTGCTCCCGTCCCGGGACTCGCCGCGCGAGTTCCGCTCGCGGCTGACCCGGTTCGTGACCCGGCGCCGCTTTGACAGTCGGGTGCGCGTGATCGACTATGTCGGCGAGGACCGGGGGCCGAAGTACGTCGTGAACCTCGCCTCGGCGAGCGCCGAGCCCTTCGGCCGCCCGAAGTCCAAGCAGGCGCTGCGGGCCGACTTCTCCAAGATGGAAGGTGCCGAGAAAGCGGCCCAGGGTCACCGCCGCCGTCCGTTCCTCGAGCTGTACTCGTTCGAGGTCGTGGACACGCTCATGGGCTCGGAGCACGCGCTCAAGATGTTCTTCATGGGCATCAAGCGGGCGCGCGCCGTCGGGAACCTGATGATCGGCCTGCTCGGACCGGGGCTCGGCTCCGAGCCGGGGATCCGGCGCATGGCCGACCAGGAGTTCCTGCTCCGCCGGACCGAGCTGGGCCTGACGGTCCAGGGGGTCCAGCCCTCGTTCGCGCCGCACCTGGTCACGGTCGACCGGGTGCTGGGATCACCCCACGCCTCCTTCTCGCCCGCGCCCGCCTAGCGCGCCCCCGACCCGCGCGTTCCGCGGCGGCGGCCCCGCGGCAGAACGTTCATCTGACGGGTCAGCATCCGCGGCCGCCCGGCGGGAACGATGGTCGAGCCCTCGGAGCTTCCCCCGTCGATCGTCCGCGACGCCTTTTCCATCGCGCGGCGCGCCCTGACGGAGCCGGAAATCCGCGCGCTCCGCGACTTCGGCCAGCTCGCCCGCACGACGCTGGAACCCACCGCCCAAGAGATCGACCGCCGGGACCGCCCCCATCTCTCGAACGATCCGACGCCGCGGGTCGTGCTCGCGGCCGCGCACGAGCGCGCCCTCGACGCGCTGTTCGCGACCGGACTCGGGGCCGTCGGAGCGAACGGGTCCCGCGACTGGCCCCTCGGTTTCGCCTTCCTGCACGAGCTCGCCGATGTGGGACTGCTCTGCTCCGCGACGGTGACACTCGCCGCGACGTTCGCCATCGAGAAGTGGGCGGACCCGGAGCTCGCGGCCCGGGTCCTGCCGCCCCTCCGCGTCGGCGGAGGACGCGCGATGGGCGCCACCTGGGCGACCGAGGAGCAGGGGGGATCGGACCTCGGGGCCAACCGGGCATGGGCCGAGCCCGACGCGCGCGGCCGGTGGCGGTTGACCGGAGAGAAGTTCTTCTGCAGCAACGTCGGGGCATCCGGTGCGGTCGTGACCGCCCGCCCCAAGGAGTCGCCGGCGGGGATCCGCGGGCTCCGGCTGTTCTACCTCCCGGCGAGCCGGGCGGACGGCGGGCCCAACTGGCGCGTCCGCCGGTTGAAGGAAAAGCTCGGCACGATCACCGTCCCCACGGGCGAGGTTTCGTTCGACGCCGCGGAGGCGTACCCTCTGGGCGACCCCGCGAGCGGCCTCGAGCCGATCATGGAGATGCTCAACCTGTCCCGGGTCGCTAATGCGGTCGGCTCCGCGGCGGTCCTGCAGCGCGCGCTCGAGTGGTCGCTCGAGTACGCCCGCCGGCGGTTCGCGTTCGGGCGGGCCCTCGCCGACCACCCGCTGATGGCGCTCGACCTGGCCACCCTCGCCGTCGAGTCGGACAGCGCCTCCCTGCTGGCGTTCGACGGGGCGTTCCGACTCGCCCGCGCGCTCCGGGAGAAGCCTCCGTACTCGGACGAGACGCACCTGCTCCGACTGACGGCCCATGTGGCCAAGCTCGTGACCGCCGAACAGTCCGTCCGGGGCTGTGGGCTGGCCATGGAGATCTACGGCGGTCGCGGATACCTCGAGGAGTTTCCGATCGCGAAACTGCTGCGCGATGCGCTGGTGACCCCGATCTGGGAGGGCGGCGCGAACCTCCAGGCGCTCGACGCGCGGGAGGTGGCACGACGGTTCCAGATCGACGCCCGCTGGACGGCCGCGGCCCGACGGGCGGTCGACCGCACCGGGTCGGACGAGATCCGCGAGTTCTTCGAAGATCGGCTCTCGACGCTCGAAACCCTCCGCGAGGAGGTCGACGCCAAGCGCTGGGCGCGCATGTGGGGGGAGGTACGCGAGCTCACCCTGCTCGTGGCCCGGTCGCTGGTGAGCCACTCGGCGCCGGTCTACGACGCGAGGGCCCAACTCTACGTTCGGCTACACTCCCCCGAGTCCGCCGATGCGATGTCAGCGTCCCTCGTCCGGACAGCGCTGGGAGGGAGCGTCTCTCCCGCAGCGGCCGGCGACGGTCCGACCCCATCCGCCCCGCGTAGGTAGATATGGGCGCGGTACCCTGACCGACCGGCGGCGTCTGCAGCCGCCCCAAGGGACGAGGGTCCACCATGGCGTTCAAGTTCGAACTCGTGTCGCTGATCCCGGTGCGGAACATGTCGCGGGCGATCCGATTCTACACGCGGGCGCTGGGCGCCAAGGTCCGGATGCGCGGAACCGGGGCGATGCGCAACTACTGGGCTTCGCTGCGCATCGGAGATGCCGACGTCTGGTTCGTGGTGCCCGACCGGCGCGAGGGCCGACGGCTCGCGTATTCCGCGCTCGTGGTGAAGAACATCCGAAAGTCCGTCCGGCAATTGCGAAAGGCCGGGGTCCGCTTCCAGCGTGCGACACGATCCACCCCGGAGACCCGGATCGAGGGTCCGATCGCGTTCGAGCGCTACGGCGCTTCGGCGTTCTTCCAGGACTCGGAAGGAAATCTGCTGATGCTCATGGAGAACCCCCCCGACTAGACGATCGCGCGCGGGCGCGAGAGCGAGCACCGAGCGACCGAGACGAAGGGACGGGCCAGCGCCATGCGGGAGGTACGAGTGAGCCGGCCCGGCGGGCGGATCGTGGCCGCGCGCGAGGAGGGGGATCTCACGGGACGTCCGGTCTTCACGCTGCACGGGACCCCGGGCTCGCGGTTCTGCTATCCGCCGCACATCGCGGACGCCCGAAGGCAAGGCATCCGGCTCATCGGGTACGACCGGCCGGGGTACGGGGAGTCCACCCCCCAGCGCGGCCGAAGGCTCGAAGACGTTCCGGCGGACGTGGCCGCGATCGCCGATCACCTGGGCCTGGAGCGGTTCGGCGTCTGGGGGCACTCGGGCGGAGGAGCGCCCGCGATCGCGTGCGCCGCCCTCCTGCCCCGCCGCGTGGTCGGCGCGGCCTGCCTCGCAGGAACGGCGCCGCCGGACGCGGACGGCATCGACCGGATGGCGGGGCTCGGCGACGCGAACCGTGAGGACTACGAGCTCATGCATTCCGACCCGGCCCGGTGGGAGGCCAAGCTCCAGGACGACGCGGCGATGATCCGGAACGCAACACCGGACCAGGTGGAGCCGTTCCTCGACTCGCTACTGTCCGATCTCGATCGGAAGGCCCTGACGCCGGAACTCGCGGCCTTCTTCGCCCGGCAGGGCCGCGAGGCGTGCCGGCGAGGTCCCGAGGGCATGCGGGACGACGCCCTCGGGGACGAGTTGCCGTGGCGATTCGATCCCGGCGCGATCCACGTGCCGCTCCAGGTCTGGCACGGGGCCCACGACAAGTTCGTCCCGTTCGCCCACGGCCAATGGCTCGCCGCGCACCTCCCTGGAGCCGAGCGGCACCTGTTGGCCGACGAGGGACATCTGACCCTGTACCAGGGTCGGATCCCCGAGGTGCACGAGTGGCTGCTCTCCCGGTTCTAGGGCGACCGTGCTTCGCATCGACGGGGGCGCGCCGGTCGCGCCGATCTAGGGCTTGAGAGCGTGCTCTCGAAGCGCGGACTCGAGCAGGCTCCGCTCGATCCGCGCCATCGCCTCGGATACGGCGGACTTGCTTCGCTCGGACCGGCGGGCGAGCTCGGTCAGGCTCACGCCTCGGGGCACGGCGAAGTACCCGGATCGGAGGGCGAGATCGAGCAGGACGCGCTGAGAGTCGGTGAACCGGGGAAGGTGGTCGCGCAGGGGGGGACGACGGGTCCAACTCACCCTCATCCTCGGGTCGACGGCCCGCCCGAACTCCAGGATCTTCCGGAACTGCGGCGCTCGGGCGACCGCCTCCCACCACACATACCCACCCTGCATCCGCAGCGGGAAGGGGAGCGGGACCTCGAGGTCGCGGTAGAACGCGACGATCGGGGGGCTCTGGAATCGGACGCGGTACAGGGAACCGCTGCCCACCTCGGCCAGGGCCTCGACGTGGCCCACGTCCGCGTAGCCGCCGATCGGCCGCGACCATACCCCCGCCGGTCCACCGCCGATCCATACATCCGCGACCATCGTGCGCGAATCCACCTCGCTCCGACCGAGGACCTCGATCGGCACCTCGGGATGGCGGCGTGAGAAGGGCCCGAACCACGTTCGATCAGGCATCCGGATCCGAAGCGTAGCGACCAAGAGCCGGTCGGCGGGCTCGGACGACCCGAGGTCCGGGATCTCGGCACCCGCCGGCCGCGGAACGCTCGTCACGCGCGGGCCATCGCCTTCGCCCGCTAAGACCTGCCGCCGTTCGGGACCCGCCGAGCCGCGGGCGGAACACTAGGGCGCCGCCCGCCGGAACACGCGGGCCACGCTGGGGAGGTCGGCCGGGGAGGCGATCCCCCCGGTGCGCAGGCCGTCGAACAGCGCCTCGCGCTCGAAGGTGATCCGGGCGTCCGTCCATCGCGCCGGCGAGCCGCCCTCGATGCGGACGACGTGCGTGAAGCGGGAGACGCCGGGCGGGTCGCGCCCGGTGAACCCGACGAAGAGCGAGCAGCGGGCCCACTCGAACGCGTCGAGGATCGGGGCGAGCACGGCGTCGGGGAAGGACCCGGCGATCCGGTCCGCATTCGCGACGGCGAGCAGGTGGGCCCCGCCGGCCGGGGACATCTCGCCGACGATGCGCTGCATCGTGTCGGGCAGGCGCAGGAAGTCGACGAGCCGGGCGAGCGTCGCCGGCGGCTCGTCGGAGCGCACCAGCTCGAAGATCGCCGCATTCGCCCGGGCGTGGTCGGGCACGAGGTCCCGCTCGGGGTCCGTGGACCATGCGTGGCGGGCGTCCAGCCAGCCCATGCGGACGGGATCCCAATCGGAGGGCAGTTCGCCGTCCGATCGCACGTCGAGCCAATGGAGTCGGGGGTCCGCCTCCGCGGCGAGCGCATACAGCAGGAGATTCACCATGCTCCGATCCGCGCCGTGGATCAGGGCCGAGGGCACCATCGGCGGACGAGCGGGACCCAGGAACGGGGCCACGGCGGACGGATGGGAGGGCGGGAGCTTCCTCGACTTCGAGCCGGCCGAAGGGCGGGCCGGCGGCCGCTCCGAAGGCGGCGGGAGACCAGCGGGGCCGAGCGCGATGGTCGAGGCGGTAGCCAACAGGGGCCGATCGTCGGGGGTATCTCGCGACATGGGTGGTTGGGGGTCGGGATTCCCGCTCGCGGGGATGAGCGCGAACCGAACTTCTTCGTCGAGCCGAACGGGTTCGGTGCTCCGAGGGCGCGGCACCGGGAGTGCCGCGACTCCGGTCCGGGCTCGCCTCCCGCGGTCCGGAGGGTATATCGACTACCCGACCGATGGGGACGCTCCCGCGACCTCGGGGGGTCCGGGTCCCGCACGATGGCGACGAGGGCTCGGGAGCGACACGGATCGGATCCCGCCCGAAGGAGCTCGTCCTCCGCCCAGGCGGACCGACTGCGGGCCCTGCGGGAGTCGGAGGCCCATCCGAACGATCGCCTCTTGCTCGCCACGCTCCGGCTCCGCATCCCCAAGACGCTGTGGACCGGACCGTTCTCGCTGAAGCATCCCTCGCTCCGGCTCGAGGCGCTCAATCGGACCGAGGTCACGCCGGAAGTCTCCGTGTCGGACTACTGGATCGGGGGAGGGGCACCGGGCGAGTGGACCGAGGAGATCGCCGGATACCCCGACGTGGTGCACGTCGACAGCTTGGCGGCGGTCGCCGACGGATGCCTCTACCGCATCAAATACCGGAACCCCCCGGTCGTCGCCGTCTACCGACGCCTCAAGCTTCCCTTCCAATTCCCGCTCCGCATCCAGGCGGGGGTGATCACGTGGGAGGTCGTCGGCCGTCACGGAGAGTTCCAGGAGATCCTCCGGTATGCCCGTCGCGCCGACCAGGGCGTGCAGATCGTCTCCATCCGCCGCCGGGCACTGCGCAGCCACCTTCCGCTCCTGACCGACGCCCAGCACGCCCTGCTGTCGCAGGCGCTGGCGGCCGGCTACTTCGCGGTGCCCCGGGGCATCACGCTCACCGAGCTCGCGCGAAAGCTGGATCGCAGCAAGTCCTCGATCTCGGAAGGGATCGCCGTGATCGAACGGAAGCTCGTCGAGAGCGTGCTCGGCGGCGGATCGATCGGTTGAGGTCGCCCGCGCCGAGCCTTTGAGGCGCGGCGGTGTAGGGCCCCGGCCCGGAGGTTCGAGGCATGTCGGACGTCGAGTGCGCGGTCGTGGGGCTGGGAGGAGCGGGTTCCTCGGCCGCCTATCACCTGGCGCGGAGCGGGGTCCGCGTTCTGGGGCTGGAGCAGTTCGGGCCGGTGCACGCCCACGGCTCGTCGCACGGGCGCACCCGGATCTACCGCTCGGCCTACTTCGAGGGCGCCGAGTATGTCCCGATGCTCCTTCGCGCGCAGGAACTCTGGGCGCAGCTTCAGGAGTCGAGCGGGGAGCGCATCCTGCACCGGACCGGCGGACTCGTGATCGGCCCCCCCGACAGCCCGCTCGTGCGGGGCTCGCAGAGGACCGCCGAAGCCTGTGGCCTTCCCTACGAGACCCTGTCCTCGAGCCAAGTAGGTCAGCGGTTCCCGCAGTTCGCGCTCCGACCCGAGGAGATCGCCGTCTTCGATCCGAACGCGGGGGCCCTCTTTCCGGAGGCGTGCCTCGGGGCCCACGCGACCGGGGCGGTCGAGGCGGGCGCCGAGCTCCACTACGGCGAGGCCGTGCGGGGATGGACCGCGAGCTCGGACTCGGTCGAGGTGCGGACCAATCGCGGGACCCATCGGGCCCGCCACCTGGTCTTGACCGCCGGACCGTGGACGACCGGGCTCACGTCGGAGCTCGCGCTGCCGCTCGAGATCGAGCGCCAGTTCATGCTGTGGTTCTCCCCGCAGGACGCCGCGACCGTCCAGGTCGGTCGCATGCCGGTCTTCGTCTGGGACGGCGGCGACGCCTTCCGGACCTACGGGCTGCCGGATTTCGGCGACGGGGTCAAGGTCGGCTCCTGGTTCGGCAAGCGGGCGGCGACGCCGGAAACGGCCGACCGCGTCTACCACGAGGAGGACGGGCGACCGATCCGCGCGTTCGCCGGCGAGCGGCTCCGTGGCGTCCGCGTCCCGGAGCGGGACCGCGTCTCCTGCCTGTACACGAACGCGCCGGACAACCACTTCCTCATCGGTCGCCATCCGCGCCTCCCGAACGTCTCGGTGGTGAGCGCCTGTTCGGGTCACGGATTCAAGTTCACGAGCGTGATCGGCGAGATCGTCAGCCGACTCGTTCGCGAGGAGCCGGTCGGCTTCGATCTGCGGCCGTTCGATCCCGGACGCTTCGCCCGGGCCGGACCGCCCACGCCCTCCTAGGGCCCGACGGGCGCCCCCACAGAATTCGTGCCGTCGTTCGAACGCTTATCGCCCCGGTGGCTTCCGGTCCGCGGGGCGCTATGACGGGCTCGCTCAAGACCCGCCTGCGGGAGTCGCGCCGGCCGTCCTTCGGTACCTGGATCTCGTCCGCCTCGGTGGTCGTCGTGGATGCCCTCAAGGACGCGGGCTTCGAGTGGATGATGATCGACACGGAGCACTCGCCGGTCCACTCGGAGACGCTCGCCAGCATGGTCGCCGTGCTCGGAACCGAGGGCCCGACGCCGCTCGTGCGTGTCGGGGACGTCAGCCAGTACCTGGTGAAGCAGGCGCTGGACGCGGGCGCCCGGGGGGTGCTGGTCCCCCTCGTGAACTCGGAGGCTCAGGCGCGGCAGTCGGTGGCCTTCGCGAAGTATCCCCCGGCCGGCGTCCGGGGCGCGGCGGCGGCCGCCGCCTCGCGCTACGGGACCCAGCTCGGATCCTACCTGCGTCGGGCCAACGAGGAGACCCTGGTCGGAGTGCAGATCGAGACCCAGCAGGCGCTCGAGAACCTGGACGCGATCGCCGGCGTGGAGGGCGTGGATCTCCTCTTCGTAGGACCCCAGGACCTCACGCTGAGCCTCGGACTGGTGGACGCCCGCGGAGACCCGAAGGTCCGCGAGGCCATGCGCGATGTGGTGTCCGCATGCGAGCGGCACGGTAAGATCCCGGGCACGCTGGTCGTCAGTCCAGAGGAGAAGCGATCGGCCCTGGACCTCGGGTTCCGCTTCGTCTCGCTCGCGGCCGACGTCCGCTTCCTGCTCCAGGGCGCGTCCGAGTTCCTGAAGGCGTAGCGCGCCGCGCCGGCGGGGAGATTTATGAGTCGGCCGACATGGCCGGGGGGCGAGTTCGCGTGACCATGCTCTCGACGGGTGTGTTCGTCCTCGACGTCGTGCTCCTGGTCCTCCTGCCCACCGTCCTCGGCCTCTGGCTGAGCGTCAAGCTCGGGGACTGGGCCCGGAACCGCAAGTCGAAGCCGCTCACCGTCCGAATGATCCGGATCGTGGTCGGATCCGTCGGGATCGGGGTGGCCCTGTGGGGCGCCACGATCGCGTTCGGGCCCCTCAGCCTCCTCTCGACGCTGACCGTGTCGGCCATCGCGACGATCACGATCTCGCTGGCGCTCCAGACGACGCTCTCGAACATCATCGCGGGCTTTGTGCTGCTGCGGACGCGCTTCCTCCGCGTGGGCGATACGGTGCAGTTCAGCGGCATCAAGGGAACGATCGTGGGACTCGGTCTGATCGAGGTCGTGATCCGCACCGAGGCCGGCACGCTCGCGGTCGTGAGCAACGCGAACCTGCTCAGCGGCCCGATGTTGAACTTCACGGCGACCACGCGACTGGCGGGCGACTACTGACCACCGGCGGGCCGATCGGGGCTCGGTTCCCGTGTGCGAGTCGCGGCGGGACGGCTCAACTCTCGGTGCGCTGAGCGGACGCGACGAGCAGCTCGCACGGTGCCCCCGCACTCGACGGTCCGGAGAATTTCGCGACCGCCCGCTCCGCCTCCGACCAGGCGAGTGTCCGGCGATCCTCCGGGAGTTCGTCCACGATGCCATCCAACAGCATCCGATAGAACCGCACGAGCTCGGCGGGATCCTCGAGTCGGAGCGGACAAGAGATGGTCTCGGTCCGCACGTCGCCGAAGCCCGCCTCCGCGATCAACCGCTCGAGCGTTCCCGTACGCGCGAGCGAGAACGGTCCCGGACCGCCGGGAGGTTCCGGCGGAGGACCCTCCGGATGCGCCCATCGCGTCAGGATCTCGACCGGCACCACGAGGAATCCGTTCCGCGTCGGGGGACCGAACACGCTCACCGCCACGCGGCCGCGCGGGCCCAGGAGCCCTCTCCAGGAGCCGAGCGCATCGGCGGGTCGCGGAAAGAACATGAGTCCCTGGCGACACGCGATCGCGTCCACGGGTGCCAGCCCGGGGTCGGGACGTTCTCCGTCCATGACCCGCGCCTCCACATTCGGGAGACCGAGCCGCTCCGCGTTCCGTCGCGCCAGATGGACCATGGCCGGCGCACCGTCGGTGACGACCACCCGGCCCGTGGGTCCCACGGCCCGGGATAGCAGAGGAGTCCAGGCTCCGGCGCCGGCGGCTACCTCCAGGACGGTCTCCCCGGGTCGCAGGTCCAGCTGCGCCATCAGCCAGCGCGTGGCCGGCTCGAACCACCGATTGATGATCCGAGTCCTCTCGTCCCACTGCGCGGCCAGCCGGTCCCACGATGCGAGCACCGACTCCTTCTCCGCGCCCGCCCGAGAAGGCTCGGCCACGTTCCCCAACCCTTCGTCCATCGCGGATCTCGCCAGTCGGTGTTCTCGGGTCGAGCGCTACCGGGCCATGGCCCGGATCTGGGGGTACCGGAAGCAATCGACCAAGTGGTCGTTCACCATGCCAACCGCCTGCATGTGGGCGTAGAGGATGGTCGAGCCCACGAATCCGAAGCCCCGCTCCTTGAGGTCGTCGCTCCACGCATCCGATTCGGCGGTGGTCGCGGGGATTCCCGTGGAGCGGGTCCACCGGTTCGAGCGAGGACGCCCGCCCACGAACTTCCAGCAGTACGCGTCGAAGCTCCCGAACTCTCGCTGGACCGCGCGGAACGCGCGGGCGTTCTGGACCGCCGACTCGATCTTCCGCCGGTTGCGGACGATGGTCGCGTCCTCCAGGAGCGCGCGGACCCGTACGGGCGAGAATCGGGCCACTCGGGCCGGGTCGAACTGCGCGAACGCCCGGGCATAGCCGGACCGCTTGTGGAGGATCGTCGACCAGCTCAAACCGGCCTGAGCGCCTTCGAGCAGGAGGAACTCGAAATGCTTACGGTCGTCGTGGACGGGCACTCCCCACTCTCGGTCGTGGTACTCGAGCATCGCCGGGTCCTCGCCCGTCGCCCACGTGCACCGCTTCATGCTGCCCCCTCTCGCCGGAACCGAGTTGCCCGCAGATCCGTGACCGCTACGCAACCATAAGCGCACGCCGGACCGGGCACCGCCGCTAAGATGCGAGGCGGAAGTCGGCCTAGCTTCACGTCGTTGGCATGGTCGGGCGAGACTCGGGCCGAACTGGCCAGACGCGTTCGATGGCGATGTCTGCGACCGTCACGATGACAAGCACCACAATCGAACTGAGGACGAAAGTCAGCGAGTCGTGTACGATGTAGGAAAAGATCGTCAGGGCGAGCGCCGGCGGGTGCGTGAACCGCGTGAAGGTGATGAACGAGGCGACCAGGACGACGTTGAGCACGAGCGCGAGGACCGAGATTCCGAGAAAGATCTCGAATGCCTCGGAACTCGCGATGACTACAAGGTAGGACGCCACGATGCTCGAAGGCACTGAGTACCGGTTCTCGCGATGGAAAGCGACCAGGTAGGCCGTGACGGCGAACGGGGGTGCGATCAGAAGGGACCCCGTGCCCACGATCACGCCGACGATCGCGAGGAAGATCGCGAGGAAGAGCCCGAATCGGACCCACGTGTTGGGCGCCGCCGGAATCCTTGACGGGCGGATCGGCGAGTTTCCCAGGGCCGGGGCCGCGAGATCGGTCACGCGCACCGGTCAACGGCAGGCGTCACGAGGCCTTAACTCACCAAATCGCTCTGGCCCGGCGTGGCTCCGATGAAGGCGGTGATGAGCGCGATGCTGAATGTGGCCGATGTCGATCGCTCGCTGGCATTCTACCGCTCGCTGGGCTTCGATACCCGGTGGGAGAACAAGGGAGAAGACGGTCGGCTCGACTACGCGGGCGTGGGAGTCGGCGAAGCGGTGATCGCGCTGGGCCGCATCCCGAAGGACCGGCGAGGGATGGCCAAGGACTACGCCGAGTGGGTCAGCACACCGCTCGGGGCCGGGGTGATGATCACGGTCGAGCTCGAGGACGTGGAGGAGCGCTACAAGCTGGCGAAGAAGGCGAAAGCCCCGATCGACTCTCCGCTGTCCGAGCGCATCTACGGTACCGCGTTCATGATCAACGACCCGGACGGGTACGTCGTGCGATTCCTCCGCCCGAAGGGCGTCTACGCCTGAGCCTCGTCGGTCACCCGAGCTGCAAGGACTGTTGCATCCCGTCGGCTCAGGGAACGGAGCCCGACAAGATCGTCATCAGTTTCCCCGGATCGATGTTCCCGCCGGACACGACGGCGACGATCGTGGCCGGTTCCTTCTCGGCGGCCCGCGCCGCGGCGACCGCGGTGCCGGCGGCGCCCTCGGCGATGACGTGGTGCCGCTCGAACAGATAGCGGATTGCGGCGGCCGTCTCCTCGAGGGTCACGACGCGGGACTCGGTGACGAGACCGTTCAGGCGGGCCCACATCTCGGGGAACACGCTTGAGGACCCGGAGCCGTCGACGAAACTTGGGGTGCGCTCGACTTCGCTCGCTCTGCCGGCTTTCAACGACGTCGTGAACGCGGTCGCCGTCTCGGGCTCGACCGCGATCACGCGGGCGGTGGGTTGGAGGCTCCGCAGGGCCGATGCGATGCCCGCGATCAGGCCACCCCCTCCGATCGCGACGTAGACTTGGTCTACCTGGGGTAGATCCTCGGAGATCTCGAGCCCAATGGTGCCGTTGCCGGCGATCATGTCGGCGTGGTTGAACGGGGGAACATAGAGTCGGTCCCGGAGAGGAGCGTAGGATCCTGAGAGGGTGATGTTCCAGACGGTATCCCAGGGGAGTTGGACGATCTCAGCACCGGACCGGCGAATCCCGGCGAGCTTGGACTCCGGAGCGGTGTCGGGCACGATCGTCGTACAGGGTATCCCCAAGCGCTTCGCGTGCCAGGCCAACGCCTGGGCCATATTGCCCGCGCTGGTCGTGTACACCCCGTTCACGGGCCCGCGTTCGAGCGCCGCGAGGATCGAGTTCCCGGCGCCCCGGACCTTGAACGAGCCGGTCGGCTGCATGCACTCGAGCTTGAGGTAGACCTTGGCCGTTCCCAGAGAGGTCTCGAGCGGGATGAGCGGAGTCCGGAGAACGGCTGAGCCGAGACGGGCCCGTGCCCGTTGGATCGCCTCGAGGCCGATCGGCTGCGTCGACGGCATGCTCCAGCGCCACCGTGCGCGGGTACTTCTGGCCACCGCCGCGGCTCCCGGGCGTTCCCGGCTCGAGCCGCGGGGAGCGACCCGGCGAGCCTCCGCGACGATGCGGAGGCCCGGGACCTCGTTCCCGCTGCGTTTGGACTCCCCGTTTAGTAGGGTCGGGGCGCTGCGAGGTCGATGATACTGCCCGGCCTGGTTTCGGTCGCGTTCTACCGGCGCCGACCCACCGTCCTCCAGGTCGCGGGGGGCCTGGCCTTCACGATCGTCGTGTCGGGCTTGCTCGGGTACGTCCAGGACGTCGGCACCTCGCGCGTTTGGGAGAACGTCGCCATCGCCATCGTGGGCGGAGTGATCCTCTACGCCGCGATTCTGGCGTTCCTCGTGTACGTGTACCTTCCGCGGCGAGCCAGGCGTGCGCAGTCGGCCCCCGTCGAACCACCGGCGTCGTCGCCTTAGCGTGGTCCCTCGCGAGATCCGGCGGGAGCCGGCGACGGCGGACGGATGGGGCGGCGGATCGCGGGACCCGATTACCGGTACGCCGCGTAGTGCAGGACGAGCTCCCCGTAGGGCATGTGGGTCGCGGACAAGAGCTTCAGAGTGGTTTGGGACTTGGTCGGGAACCAGTAACGAGGCCCGCGACCGTAGACCACCGGCATGACGAGGAACCAGTAGTCATCGGCCAGATTGCGACGGAGCACCTCGGAGATCAGGCGGGGGCCGCCCTCGAGGATGATGTTCCCGCCCTTCTCGCGCTTGAGCTTCGCGACGATCTGGGAGAGGTCCCCCTTCAGGATTCGGGAGTTGTTCCAGTCGGTCTTCTTGAGACGATGCGACAAGCAAACCTTCTCCACTCGGTCGAGGAACCGGCAGTAGTCGGACATGAATTTGGGGTCGTTCGGTTTTCGCGCCGTGAGCGCGAAGGTCTTGTGGTGCCCGAGGAACGAGCGCCGGCCCATCACGACCGTACTCACGTCGTCGAAGCGGTCGGTCCACATCCGCCGGAAGAATTCGTCCGGATCGTCCCGATCGCCCGAGGGCTTGTCCCAGCCCGGGTACTTGGGGAACTCGCCGCGTCCGTCGATGGTCATGTAGAGATTCGCGGTGACCTTTCTCGCCATTGCCCCGCCTGCGCGGCTCTGACGTGCGGCACTGGTTAAATGTCCGTGTTAGGCCGAATCCTCAGCGGTTCGCGTCTCTCGAAACGTGGCCCGAGCGTCCGATCTCATGACGTCACACGGCCAGGAGGGCGGTATGGTCGACGGCCGGCTCCCGAGGGGGAGCACAGGCCCGCGAGTGCGACCCTGACCAATGAGAAATCGAGGGTTCGAGTCCACGGAACTGCTGGGTTCCGTTCCGGACAGGACGGTGCTCAACCCAACGATAGTCTTGGCGCTTTCTACGTGCTCTTCCGACGTATACGCCGGTACCCGATGGCCGCCAGCACACCAGCGGCAATCCCAGCTCCCCCAGCTAGGGCGAGAAGGTCCGTGCCGGGCAAGCCGCCCGAGGACGGTGATGGGGGCGCCGGGAGCTTTGAGAAATTCACTTGAACGACAAGCGGGAATGTTCCAGAGTCGTTGACGACGAACGTCCCCGCCGCGTTGGTGTAACCGTAGGCGGATGCCTCGTACGCGTAACTGCCGGTGACCTCGAGAATCGATAGCAGCGACTCGCTGGTCGAGTTCGAAGAGCCGCCTGAAACATTGACCCACCACACCGTGTTCGATGTGAGGCCCGCCTCTCTGAACTCGATCGCGTACTCGGTGGGCGGCCGTGGGGTCGGTGAGAAGGTCACGCTCAGGTTTTGCTCGGAACTCTCGACCTCTACCCAACCTGAGGATGGGTTCGACAGATAGCCGGACTCGGGACTGACGTTGTAGGAATACGCTCCCGTCGACTCGTAACCCACCAACACTCCGGAGGACGGGCCGAGCAGCTGTCCGGAGAGGTTGACTGACCATGTGGCGCCGGCCGGTAGCCCGAGTTCGGTGAATCGAATCGCGTAGCCTTCGACTGAGAAAATGAGGAGGATTGAGTTCGCGGAAGAGACGGAAACGTCGAGAATCCCGCTCGGTGACCCGGCTTGGAACTCCCTTCCAAGGCCGTCCACAACTGCCGACACGTTGTAGCTGTAATTCCCCGGCGGAACGTCAACCTGAATCTCGGTTCCCTGTGTCTGGATAAAGCGTTCATCGAACGTTACTCCCCACGCGGTGCCGGAGGGGAGCCCGGTCTCGGAAATTCGGACTGGCAGCGACGCGATGCCCCCAGGAGAAAGCACGGACACATCTCCGCTGAGCCAGTTGTCCACGTAGATGTCCCCTGAAGCCGTATCGAGTGCGAGCGCGATGGGCTGGTCACCCGTGACCACGGAACCGGTAACCGACCAATTGAGGGCTGAAAGGGAGAGTACGGAGCTTGTCGCCTGACTCGTGGCGTACACCTCGTCATCGAGAGGATCGAAAAGGACCGCACTCGAGGGACCGACCACAGGGATGCTCGTGACGAAGGCACCGGTACTCGCGTTCAAGACGGTCACGTTGAATGCGAATGCGTTTGCAACCACAAGGTCACCTCCGCTCGAGTCGAACGTCAAGCCCTCGGGCCCGTCCATTCCCGTTATGGTCCGGATCACCCGGTTGCTGGAGTCTGCGACAACGGAGATGTTGTTGGAGAGAAAGTTCGCGACGAACACCTCGCCGTCCGACGGATCGTAGGCCAGACCGTCCGGCTCCTGGCCGACCGGCACGTTCGCGACGACCTTGTCGTGGGTCGCGTTCACCACCGTGAGGTTGTCACTGCCGAAGTTTGCGATGAATATCTCGCCCAGACCCGAGTCATACACGGCGTTTCCGGCGTAGACTCCGACTGGAGCCGTCGAGGCCACCCGTCCTGAGGTGTCGTTAATCGCGGCGACAAGCTCGGACCAGGCCGTGAAGCCGGCATTAAACGACCAGTAGTTTGTCAGAAACGTATCGTCCTGAACGGGATCGTAGGCGAGGGCCCCGGGGGCCAGAAAAGGCTCAGTCAATGTTCCGACCTCCGTCCCACTAGCGCCGCCAATCTGTGCGATGTTCTGCGGCGAGCTGTCCTCGACCTGTATCACGTCGTCTTGAGAGTCGTAGATCAGGCCCGTGGGAGAGGCCCCGGTTTGCCACGTCCCGGAGACGCCGAGTGAGGGGACGTGGATGACCGTCACGTTGTTCGCGTTGGAATCCACCACGTACAGACTCTCTTCCGTTGAGTCGTAGGTTATTGCCGTAGGAGCATCGCCGTACGGCGTCACCGGGAGAGGAATCGACTCCACCGACTGGTCGGTAGTCAAGTTGAAGACGGTAACGTTCGCGCTGCCCTCGTTGGCGACGAACAACCATGGACTGGGAGTCAGCTCGTCCGCGAGACCCGACGCGTCGAAGCCGGCCGTCAGGTTGCCCTCGACCAGGTTCGACGTGCCGTTGATGATGGTCACGTTGCTGTATCCGTTCGAGTCCGCGCCCACTCCCACGCTTGCCACGTAAACGTCCTGAGTGGTCGGACTGAAGAGAATCGCAGCGGGATCCATCCCCACGGGGATCACGCTGGTTACGTCGTCGTGCGTATCATTGATGATGCTGACGTTGCCGTAGAGCTGGCCCTCACTCGAGTTGTAAGTGGCGACGAACACTTCTCCACCGGCCGGATCGTAGGCGATCGCGTCGGGGTCTGTGCCGACAGAAATGCTCGCGGGGACGGTGCCGTTCGGGATGTCGGTCACACTCACATTACCGGATGCCGAGTTTGCTGTGAAAACTTGGTCTGTGTGCGAGTCGAACGCGACGGCGTCCGGTGCAAACCACGATCCGAACCAGCCTGACAGACGATCTGAGCTGTAATTGAACATGCTAACGTTGTTCGAACCCAAGTTCGGAACGAAGGCCTCGTCCGCCTTCTCGTCCAAGGCGATGCCCTCGGGCTGCTGTCCGGTCGCGTACGCCCCGATCAAGCGAGATGAGGATGCGTCAAACGCCTCAATCCCCGAAACGTCAGTTCCAGCCGGGCCAACTCCCAGCGCGCTCGACACGATTAGCACTTGGCCCGCACCCGGCGGGGCGGCTGCGGCCACGGGAGTCAGCATGTTGATGGGACTGTAGTATCCGGGGGTCGTCGTCTGATTGGTCAGGTCGATAGTGTCGAGCACGGACATCTGTGCGGCTGCGTTCGTGTCCAGTCTTTCGAATGAACCCCGCGAATGGGAGGAAATCCATGGAGTCGAGTAGTCGTTGCCTCGTCGCGGTACCGTGAGTCCAGTTGCGCGCTGCGCCGGATAGGCTCCGGCACCAGAACCCCAGAATCTCGTCGCGACCGGGGACGCGAACATCGCCGTGATGACGGCGAGAGTCACGAGAATCACCACGGGATGGACGATGCGTCCGCGGCGCCGGCTCTGCCGCGTCGCGACCTGGACGCGCACGGATCCAATCCTTCTTGCGTCCATGACTGGGGCTCGAGACGCGGGAGGCATTCCGACAGCCGGGGCGTGGCGGGCAACCGCCCGTTCGATATATGTGTGACCCGGTCGGATCCGACGATTGAGGTCGGGCGCGTAGAGGCGAACTCTCAGTTCAATTGCACTATCACAGTCTGGGGTTGCCGCGAGCTCGAGCGGCCGCGCCAGAGCCGAGCTCGTCTGGGACGAGCCAGTTGTGCTCTCGTCCGAACGGGTCTACCGTGACCGCAGAGGTAACAGTCCCGGTGACATGTCGCGACCATGGTGTGGCTGCTGGTGAACCGCATCTCGGTCGAGACTCCGGAGGATGCCGACAGAGTGATCCAGGCTTTCCGAGGCCGAGCCCGGAAGGTGGATGCTCAGCCCGGTTTCCTCGCGTTCGAGCTCTGGCGGGAAGAGTCGGGCAAGGAAGTCGTGGTCACCACCCGCTGGAAGTCCCGAGTGGACTTTGAGTCCTGGCTCAACAGTCCGGCGTTTCACGAGAGCCACCAACGGGCCACGGGAACCCCCGGCCAGGCCCACGGATCGGCGTACGAGCTCGTCGACTGACTAGGACCGGAGGGTTCGGGCTGCCGACTCGGTCCGGAGGGAGGCCGTCGCGCGCGACCTATACCTGTCCTTCGGGGGTCAGCCGGAGCTCGTTCCCGTCCGGGTCGACGATCTGGGCCTCCAACCCCCAGGGGCGCCTCGTCACCGGAAGCGTGAACCGGACCCCGTTCGCCTCGAGCGCGGCGCAGGCGGCCGCGAACTCTCCCGAGACCTTGAGATCGATGCCGCTGTTTCCGGGTTCCACCGGATATTTCGGATCGAAGGTGGGGATGTCGCAGAGATGGATCCCCCCGGTCCGCCCCTTGCGGCCCACGACCACCCAGTGTTCGTCGTCGCCGGTTCCCTGCTCGATCACGTCGAGCCCCAGGGCCCGGGTGTACCAGTCCGTGGATCGTTTCAGGTCCGAGATGACGAGCGCAATGGACCCGAATCGGACCGATGGAAGCGCCCGGCGGTTCGGCTGGTCCGACACAGGGCGGCCAGTGGGCGGTCGATACTTAATCGACCGCTTGGGTCTCTCGAAACGGGTTAGCCCGAGACCAAAGAGGAGGCCAAACGCTCCCGCAAGCTCCCCGGAGAAGGGGACTCGGAGGAACGCGGGCGAGCTCTGGCGTTCGGGTCTAGGCACCTCGCGTCGAGTCGGGCCCGACCGCGCGAGGAGCGCTCCGCTCCCGGTCGGACCCCAACGCGGGAGCGTACCGGGCCAAGACGGCGCCGACCACCACCAGCCAGACGAGCGCGGGCGCGAGGATGATCCGCTCCAGCCCGCCGAATCCGACCGGTCCCCAGTTCTCGCTGATGTTCGAGGCGATGATCGTACCTCCGGAGACCGCGCCGCATCCGAACGATAGTATCCGGTACCGACGCCAGAATGGTCGTCCGGTCATGGCCACGCCGAAGAGGATCAGCGCGATGCTGCTCCCGACGAAGGCGA
>JASIBA010000080.1 GCA_030041735.1 Thermoplasmata archaeon
CCCGCCGCGCCGGCCTTGCCGGCGCCGCCGCTGCCGCCTTCGCCGCCGGTGCCGCCCCAGCCGCCGATCGCACCGGCGCCTCCGACGCCTCCGACCCCGCCGGTCGCGAGGTTGTCCTCGAAGGTGTCGTTCGTGAGGGTAACGTTACCGGTAGAGATCCAGATCGCGCCGCCTTCGGCGGACCCGACGGACTGGCCCGCGCCCGCGGCGACGACCGTACCGCCGTTCTTGCCGGCGGTCCCCGCCTTGCCCGCGTCGCCCTTGCCGCCGTTCGCCCCGTTATGACCGCCCGCTCCGTTGGGTGCGTTGCTCCCGCTCGACCCGACGCCGCCGTTGGCGGACGACGCGCTCCCGTCGTACAGGCCCACGCCGTTGATCGTGAGCTGGCCGCCCGTGACCTGGAAGAATTGCGTGCTGAAGTCTCCTTCGAACGTCACGAAGTAGCCGCCGGAGTCGATGACGATCGATAGGCCGGTCGGGATGGAGGCGAACGTGCTGAAGTCGACCGTGCAGCTCTCGCCGTAGACGTACGTACCGCTCACCGTGATGTTCGAGAGGAGGCTGGCCGCCGTGCAGTTTGTGAGGGTCGTCGTCGGCTGGCCCGCCGCCGACACCGCCAGCCGGGTCGAAGCGGGACCGGCGTTCAGCGCCCCTCCCGCGGTGGGGATCATTCCGATCACCACAAACGTGGTCAGCGCGATCACGATGGACATCCAGGTCAAGTTGTTCTTCGTCACGTCGAGGCCCCCGGCCGCCCTGCGAACGAAGTGCGCCGCTACAAACCTTACGGAACGGAAACTCTATAGTTTCCCGTCCGGTCCGTAAGTCACCTGGCCTCTATGGGTGCCGGGAAAAGTAGGGGGATTTCGAAGGGACCGGGTACGGGCGCGCACGCCGCGGGCTACCGCGGCTCGATCCCGTCGCGGAACTCGATCGACGCGTGGCTGCCGTTGCAGAACGGCTTGTTGACCGACGCGCCGCAGCGGCAGAGGGTGAGCCGGTTCCGCCGCTCGTAGGGCGTTCCGTCAGGCGACTCGACCCGGATCCCGCCCCGCACCCACAGCGGTCCGCTCACCCCGAGGACCGGGTCCTCGACCACGCCGATCGACGGCGGCAGCTCCGGCTCGACCGCTTCACCGGTGACCTTGTCGTGCAGCACGAGCCGACCGGACGGGCATTGCGTTCCCTCGTGGATCACGAGCTCGCGGACCCTCGGGTCGTCGGTGCGACCGATGAGGGCCCAGATCTTCCCGCCGGGGTCGCAGAACCGGGCGAACGCGCACAGGTGCTCGGCGTCGCTCAGGACGTGCGTCGGGCCGTCCAGGCGCTCGGACTGGCGTTCGATCGGCCGCCGCGACGCCGTCTCGGTACCATCGAAGCCGATCTTTGCGTGCGTGCCATCGCAGAACGGCTTGGTCTTGGACTGGCCGCAGCGGCAGAGGAAGTACTCCTCCTTCGCGTCGAACGAGCGGCCCTCCTTCCACTCCCAGGACTCCTTCCGCGCGTTCGCGACGATCCGCTGCACCGCGAGCGGGACTTTGCCCACGACGCGGTACGGCCCATCCTTCGTGACGACGATCTTCGGCTCGTCCTCCCCCGCCATGGCCCCTTCCTCGACGCCCGCACTCGCCGGGGCCTTAGAAAGGGTCGCGCACCCCGGCGCCACCGCGGGGGTTCTGAGCCCGCTCTCGGGCCGTCGGGTCCGGACCCGAGGGGACGGAGTCGGGGGCGATCTGTCGGTGACATGCGGTGCCGCGCGCGGTGGGGGCTCCCGCGCTCCACGTGCGTGCATGGCCAGCGAGAGGGGACCCTCGGCTTCGAGCCATCCGATGGGCTGTGGGGGGGGCGCAACCGGGGCCCCGACTATCGGGCCCAGGGAGCGTTGACACCGAGACGGCACCCCGGAGCGGATTCGAACCGCTGCGCCGACGGCCAGGAACAAAATCGACAAACATTAAAGTAATGCAGCGGCCCTCGGGTGCGCCATGGCCGCGGATCCGATCACGAGCCTCAGCATCCACACGTCGACGCTCCGAATGCTTCGACCCTTCAAACGCGGCGACATGACGTGGGATGACGTCCTGCTCGATTTCATCGAGGAGCACGTCCCGAAGGAGTTCCTGGAGGAGATGGTACACCGAGCCGAGGTACGTCCGCATGTCAGCCTCGCCGAGCTCCGCCGTCGGAGCCGGCTCTAGGCGCGGCCCGTGGCTCGCGTGGAGTTCACCGACGAGGCGGACGCTCAGTTCCGTCGTCTCCCGCGCGCGGTGCAGATGGAGTACAACGAGATCTTCGACTGGCTCGAGCGGAACCCGCTTCGCCTGCCTCCGTGGATCGAGTCCAAACAGATCGGGGAGCGCAGGGGTCAGTCGGTCTTTCGAGTCCGCGTCGGGCGATTTCGAGCCATCTATTGCTTCGACGGCGACGTGGTCACTTTCACTCGGTTTCGAGACCGTCCCAACATACGGTACGGCGCCCAACCCAAATTCTGATTCCGCTTACCAGACCTAGGCCCGTCGGCTTCCCCCGGAGAGCACCCGTTCCTACGTTGGGGTTCCGGGAAGCGCGCCCTTCGGCGATCCAACCTGCCGCACGATGAAGGACCCCACACCTCGGTCCCCACGTAACGAACGCGCCCGAACCCGTCGACCCGTGGCAGGGCGAGTACTCCTGACTGATCCCGGCGGTGCCTCGGTGGAAGCGCCCTAGCCCTTCCAAGACCGTGGAGGTCGACGGAGGCGAAGGAGCCTTTCCCGCCCCGCTCGGGCTCTCTTCCACCCACCGATCGACCCTCCGCGGCGTCGGAGCGAGGAGGACCCTAGGGTCCGCGAGCGAGCGCTTCGGCTCGATAGCCCCGAGCGGGGTTCATAGGATTTCGAGTCAAGTGGGGCGATTTCCAAGGAGAAACCCTCGGCAGTCTGGGGCCGGAAAGGGGCTGGCCGGCCCGCTGCGGCCGGGTCCCCCCCGCATTCCCCGATCGGGAGAGAAACCTCGGGTGGCCGAGCCGATTAGTGGCTCCGCCGCAGCGTTCCCCGCCGGAACGCCGATGGAGTCGGAAATATTGTGACCCTGCGATTCTCCACGTCCAGGCAAGCCGCGTGAGCAGCTCTCAGCCGCAGTCCCGCGGCCAGCACCAAGCGGTCTCACGTAGACTCGGTACCGCCCGGCTTACGTCGCGGCCTCGGGTTCAGTCGCCGTGGAAGGAACAACCATAGCGCCATCGCCACAGAAGCCCCAATCGCGACAATGCCTGCCCCGGTGAAGGCGCTTGCCACGCCTTGCAGCAAACCCGGGATCGGACAGAACACAGGATACTCTAACGAGAACTCCTGGCAGCTACTCTGAGATGCGACCCTGGACCCGAGAACGAGGAGACCGATTCCGAACGGAAGCAACGCCGCGGCCACCCACCGGAAACTCGGAAGGTGAAAGCTTCCGGAGCGACCCGTAAGGGTCGCCGGTCGCCTCTCACCACGCACCGGGCGCGTGACTGGTACCCAGTAGCCGGCGAAACCCACCAGCGACGCTGAAACCACTAGGGCGAGCAGATTGTAGAACACGTCTATGCCCCACGCACCCGGGCTGCTGTGGTAGTCGCCGGCAAACGACGTGGTCTCGACGAGGAACAGAGTAGTGAGGAACAGCGCAGCGCCGATCGTTACGACCGGGGTTCGGTTCTTGACGAGCGCCCCCCATAGGGCTGTCCACCGACTCTCGATTTCGTTTCCTGCGGGCATCAGTCTCGATATGTCAACTCGGACCCCGTCTCTCACACATAGTCGGCCGAGAAGCAACTCCAGAAGGCAATACAGGAAGAGTTCCCGTACGTGATATCACTTACCCACACGTTCTTCGCGGAGTTCGGCTCGCCGTAATTCCCGTAGTTAAAGGGGTTCAGCGCGGGCAAATCACCGCTCGAACCGACCCCCATGTCCTGGAACGTCACGTGAGGAGTATAGGGTGGAGTGTCGTAGTAGCCGCCGCTATACCCCGGGTTCTCGACTATCCATTGCGCGTACACCGGAGCCCCCATCGACATCGACTGACTGCTGGTACAACTCTTACTCGATGTGTCATCGTAGATGGAGGTGTAGTAGGTACCACTCGAGTACGAGACGTCCGCACGAATCGTATCCCCTGCCGAGGCTTCGAAGCAATTGGTAGCACCAGAGCTCGAGGGGCTGTAAAACTCGTACCAGACCGGGTAGTCGGTGTATCCGCATAGCAACGAGCACTGAACCTGGGCATCGAAGCCCGTCTGCGCAATGCCACTATCGCCGTCGATTTCCGCTGTTTCCCCGACCCAGAAGGACACGTCACAAACGTAGGGCGGGCCGCAGCTCTCGCTTGGCGGCGCCTGCGCGGTAGGAACGTTCATTTGGACGCCTGGTGAAGCAGAGCTCTCAACTCCCCACCCGGACCATAGGTCATCGGGACCATACTGCGCGCTGCCAGACCCGCCGTACTGTATGTGCGCCCCGAGAACGCCTAAATTCGAGGGCGCTTCGGAGACGACAACGGAGGCCCCGAGGAGTGTGTTTGTCGCTCGATAGACCTCATTCACCGACGTCAGATCAACGGTACACGACGAGTCAGAGAAGTTCCACAAGAAGAATTGGCTGCTATGGGCGAGGCCAATTCCATCTCCGAGAGCAGCGGCCGCTGAGGCGAGCTGCTGAGACGCGAGCGCACTGTCGTTCGCCAAGGTCGAGTTCACATCGGCCTGAATGGCCCAAGACTCTTCCGAGAGCTCCGCCGTAGAGCATGTAAGGGGGGTGTCGACTGCGCTTCTGCAAAATGCACGGCTGCCCCGGCCATAGTCAGGGAGACCGTCATCACAGCAAACAGCCGACAGACTCCGCGCCAAAGACCAGGACGCATGGGACCACCACTGTCCCGAACACGCGACGCTTTCAATAATGAAGCGCCAGGGGACGCCGACGATACGGTGACCCCCTCTCACTCGAAAAACGAATAGCCCCGAGCGGATTCGAACCGCTGTCGCCGGCTCCAAAGGCCAGCATGCTTGGCCGCTACACCACGGGGCTAGGTCGGACAGCGGGCCGCCGCTACAAAAGAGGTCACACGGACCGGATTAGCGGGCCAGCCTATTCTCCGCAGCGACGCGCGGTTCGACCGCCGGGCGCGGGATCGCGGCGAGCGCGAGGACCGGCAGGGCGACGAGCGCCGCGATCGCGGCAAAGTACCAGGCGACCGTGAAGCCCCAATCGACCGCGACGAATCCGAAGGCGATCGCCAGGCCGCTGCCGAGGAGGATCTGGACACCGTTGATCAACGCGAGCGAGAGGGCGAGCGTCTCGGGCTGCATCCCGGGGAGATACGAGGGCACCAGGTAGAGGTCCGCGAAGACAACCGACACCGCGAAGCCGAAGAACCCGAACACGACCAGCAGGCCGACGAACGGGAGGTACGGTACCAGGAAGATCACGACGCCCGCCGGGATCCCCCAGGCCACGAGCAGGCGCCGGGACCCCTTCGCGCGCTCGCCCACCCACCCCCCGTACGGCCCCCCGACGACTTCGATGAGGATCAGCAACGTCGGCAAGGAGGCGGCCAGGGTGAGGCTCCAGCCCGGATGTTCCGTCGCGGCGAACTGGACCGTGTACTGCGCCAGGATGTAGCTCGCGGCCCAGAGTCCGGTGAGCGCGAGCGCGAGCGACCAGAGCGTCCGCGACCGGAGGAGCGGGGCGGCCGCCCTCCAGACCTCGGCCCGAGAACTCCCGCTCGGCGGAGCCGCGGTCGGCGGGAGGAAGACCGAGGCCGCGGCCGCAGCCACCAGGAGCGCCACGCCCCCGATGCCGAGCGCCCAGGGCCATCCCAGCGCCTCGCCGAGGACGGCGCCGGCCAGGATCCCGATGCCCGCGCCCACGCTGAACCCGGCGTTGTAGAGGCCGATGACCGGACCGCGAGACCCGGCGGGATAGTACGAGGCCACGAGCCCGAGGGCGGGCGCGAAGAAGAACGCGGCCCCGGCCCCGACCCCGAACCGAAGGCCCGCGAGCACGATCCAGTTCGGCGCGAAGGCGGACGCCAACGCGAACGCTCCCATGATGACCAAGGCCGCGAGGCAGACGCGACGGTTCCCCCAGCGGAGCGCCGCGAACCCGGCCGGAAGCTGGAAGATCCCCGCGCCGGCGAGGAACGCCCCGAGCACGATGCCGAGCCGCTCCGTCCCGATCGAAAAGTCCGTGCCGATGAGCGGCAGCACGGCGCCCACGTTGTACCAGCTGAACGCGTAGATCGCGCGCGCGAGGACCAGGGTGATCGCGCCGCCGTGCCGGCGAGCGTACGCGGTCGCCGTCGCCTCAACTCCTGCCGAGCAGTCCGTGCGTCTCGAAGTACCGGAGGAACCCCGCAGCCGCGAGATCGTAGCCCGACACCATCGTCGACCGATCGTCCCGGCCCGGCGGGCCGGGCGAGACCCGGGCGGTCGACCGGTCGTGTTCTCGCAGCCGCTCCGCAACGAACGCCACCTCGCCGCGCTCCCGGGCCGCCGCGAGCGCGACGTCGCGCCAGTCCTCGACGATCCCGCGGTAGCGCGCGAGGTCCTCCGAACCGTCGGGGCTCGGGCCGAAGTGGCTGTAGAGCACCCGCGCCGGGTCGAGACGCCGCATCGCCTCGACGCTCGCGAACAGCGCCTCGAGATCGAGGTCGGGCGGCGGGACCGCCGGCCGCGCGTGCGCGCTGCGCTCCAGCCGCACGCCCGCGCCGTCTCCCGTGAACACGCCCCGGATCCGGGAGTCGAAGAACGCGAGGTGGTGTCGCGCGTGCCCCGGGGTCGCGAGCACCGAGAGCGTGCCGCCCCGGAGCGGAAACTCCTCCCCGCCGCGCAGCGCGACGATCCTTCCGGGCGTCACCGGGACGATCGGCCCCCACAGAGGCTCCGCCGCGGCGCCCCACGCGCGTCGCGCGCTGGCGATGAGCCGGGAGGGGTCGATCAGGTGGGGCACGCCCAGCTCGTGGGCGTAGAACGTGGCGTTCGGCAGCGCGTCGAGGAGGCTGCCGACGCCGCCGGCGTGATCGAGGTGGATGTGGGTCACGAAGACGTGGCGAACGGCCGCGCGGTCGACCCCGGCCCGTTCGAGGCCCGCCAGCAGCGGCTGCCGGCAGGTGGTCGGGCCGGTCTCCACGAGCGACCACCCCTCGTCCTCCGGTAGCAGGTAGGCCGCCACGAGGCCCTCCGTGTCCCGGAAGTCGAGGTCGAGCAGCTGGCGACCCTCCCCGAGCTCCAGCACGCGGGGTCGGGCCACGGCGCCGCTCCTAGAGGATCGGGGCGCCGACCAGGTAGATCGAGGCCCAGCAGACCGCCGCGGTGACCGCGGCGACGGCGAAGCCGATGGCCCAGGTCTTCGGGCTCCAGCGCAGGACCTTCGCGCCGTCGAGGGGGCCGAACGGGACCAGGTTGAACGCGGCGAAGAAGGCGTTGAAGTACGCCACCAGGATCAGCCAGAACCATAGCGGGCTCCCGGCGTACCACAACCCGGCCGCACCGGCGTAGAACAGGGCGGCGAACCCGAGGTTCGAGGCCGGGCCGGCGAAGCTCGTCCGTCCCCATTCGCGGACGTCGCCCATGCCCCCGACCACGGTGGCCCCCGGCGCGGCGAACAGGAAGCCGATGTACGCCGTGAAGATCGAGAGGAGGAGTCCGACCGGATACCATCGGAACTCCGCCCAGTACCCGTGGCGCTGGGCCGAGATCTTGTGGGCCATCTCGTGGCACACGAACGCGGTGAACGAGACCCCGGCCGCCGCGAGCACGACCGAGAGCGGCACCGAACCGAGGACGCCGAGGCCGAACCCCGAGAACAGGCCTCCGACCCACATGATCAGCACGAAGTCGAACGTGAGCACCAGGAAGGCGACCGTGATCTCCGCGATCTCGCGCGGGGAGGTGTGGAAGCCGCGCGTCGGGGTCGGCGACCACGAGTACGAGTAGGTGCCGGACGACGGGATCGTGTAGCTCACGCCGCGGCCTCCCCCGCGGCCGGGCCGTACGCCGCGTACGGCATCGGGGGCGCCCAGTCCGTGGATCGCAACAGATGCCGCAGGAGGTCGACCCCGTCGGCGAGCCGCGGTCCGGGACGGGAGAAGTACGCCTCGTCCGCGAGGAAGACCCCTCGCCCGGGCCGCAGGGCGCCCACGGCTTCGCGGAGCAGCGGATGCTCCAGCTCGCGCCGCGTCCGCTCGACCGAGAAGCTGCAGGGGCTCAGCACGACCAGGTCGGCAGCCATCGCGGCGAGCTCCGACCAGCTCGTCCGCACCCCGGTCCGCCCCGAACGGGGTCCGAGGGTGGTGCCACCTGCGGCCCGGATGAGATCCGGGACCCAGAGGCCGGCGAGGATCGGCGGGTCCAACCACTCCACGACCGCGACGCGCGCGGGCGTCCCCGACCGGCGACTCGGCCGGCTACGCGCCCGTAGACGGCCGGAGAGCTCCCGCCCCGCATCGGGATCGTCGATCTCCCGGGCGATCTGCGCGACTGTTTCCCATACGCCCGCGAGCGAGCGCGGGGTCAGCGAGACGATGCGGGGCGCCACGTCGGCGATGGCACACGCGGCGGCCACCTCGGCCTCTGTGACCGAGCAGACCCCACACAGGTCCTGGGTGAGGATCAGGTCCGGCCGCAGCCGGCGCAGCAGATCGATGTCCAGCTCGTAGAGGCTCTCCTTCCTCTTCCGGGCCGCCTGGACCCTCCGATCGATCTCGGCGGACGGCCGATCCGAGTCGAGCGTGCGCGGCCGCATGACGACCGGAAGGCCCGCGACGCTCGCCGGATAATCGCACTCGGCGCTGCGTCCGACGAGCTCCGGTTCGTGCCCCAGGGCGCATGCGATCTCGGTGGCGCTCGGGAGCACGGAGACGATGCGCATCGCCGTCGACGTCCGAGCTTCGGAGCCGGCGCGGCCCTACTTACGTTTGCGGTTCGCCGGCCGGCGTGCCGGGGTCCGGGGCTTCGCCACGGCCGTCGTCTTGCGCACCGGGCGTCGTGCGGGCCGCCGCGCCGGCGATCGCTTCGGGACCGGTGCCCGAACGGGACGCCGCCGGGGAGCGGGGGCCCGGCGCGGTCCCGGCTCCGGGACACCCGGGAGGGCCGGCGCCGGGAGGCCCAGGTGCTGGCAGAGTGCGCTCTCCCGTTCGAAGGAGAGTCCCAGACGACGGGATTCCTCTCGCTCGCGCTCGGCGGCGGGGCCCTCGCCCGTGCGTTCGAGCGCGACCGCGTGGAGGAAGCGGAGTTGCGGGTCCTCGGGACTCGACGCCAGCATCGCCTCGAGCTCGACGCGGGCCGCCGGCCAGTCCCCCAGGTCGACCAGCGCGGCGACCAGGTGGGCGCGCACCTCGACCCGTGCCTCGTCCTCGCCCAGGAGCGTCCGGTAGATCGCGATCTCCTCGCGGGGCTTGGCCCGGGCGCCGAGGACCGCCGCGAGCCCGAGCCGGGCGTCGAGGTCGTCCGGTCGCGTGGTGAGGATCTCCTGGAAAAGGCGCTCGGCATCGGCCACGAGCCCGAGCCCGAGGAGGGAGCGCGCGATGCCGATGCGCGCCGGCCCGAATCCGTCCTTCATGTCCAGCGCCTGACGATAGAAGCGCAGCGCCAGGGCCGGCACACCCCAGTCCAGCCACGTGCGGGCCCGTCCCATGACCGCGTCCAGCTGCTGGGCGCTCGGGAGCAGGCGGGCTCGGGGCTCGGGCGGGGGCCGGGGCTCTTCGCCGAGATAGGACTCGAGGCCGAGCTGCCGGGCGAGCTCGGCGAAGCGGGAACCCTCCACCAGCGTCCCGGAGCGCTGAAGGACCTCTGCGGTGAGCGCGAGCGGGAGACGTCCCGGGGTCAGCACGACCAGCCGGGGGGAGCCGGCGCCGACGTCCCCGGCGATCCGGCGGATGCCCTCCAAGGAGACCTCGTTGGGGTCCTCCAGAAACGCGTAGAGGAATCCGTCGCCCGTCCGCAGGACCAACCCTTCGGGGATCGTCTTCGCGGCGTCCATCCGCTGGCCCATGGCCGCGACCAGCCCGTTGGCCAGCTGGACGAACGTCGGCGACGCCATCGCCGGCGGCAGCGCGGGGTTCATTATATAGCTCGGAGTCCACGCGCAGCCGCCGTGCGCCTCGCGGAGCTCTTCGGATATCTTCCGCGGATCGAGGCCGAGCTGCGCGCCTCCTACGCGACCGCCCGGCGCTCGGCGCCCCCGACCGTCCGGCCGTTCCTCGACGTGAACCGGGAGTTCACCCTGCGCGGCGGCAAGCGCTTCCGCGCGATCCTGGTCCTCGCCGGGTACCACCTCGCCACCGGGCGCGCGCCCGACCCCGCGATCCGGGCCGCGGCGGCGCTCGAGCACTTCCAGAGCTGGATGCTGATCCACGACGACATCATCGATCACGCGGAGGAGCGTCGGGGGGGACCGGCCGTCCACCGGTCGCTCGCCGCGTCGCACCGCGCCGGGGCCGCGTTGGGATCGAGCGACGACTACGGGCTCGGGATCGGGATCACGGTCGGCGACCTCGAGGAGCCGTTCACGGTCGATGCGCTGCTGACCGCCCCGGCCCCTCCCGCGGCCCGGCTCGCTGCGCTCGCGGAGTACGTCCGCATGACGCGACTCACGGCCTACGGCCAGTTGCTCGACATCCGGAACGGCACGCTCGATCCGGGCACGGTGACCGAGGCGGACGTGCTCCGCGTCCACGAGCTCAAGTCGGCGATCTATACGGTGGCGGCCCCGCTCGAGATCGGCGCGCTGCTGGGAGGTCAGCGGCCGGCGACGCTCGGCGACCTGGACGCGGTCGGCCGGGACCTCGGGGTCGCGTTCCAGCTCCGGGACGACGTGCTCGGCGCGGGGTTCGACGCGGACGCCACGGGGAAGAGCCCGAACGATCTTCCCGAGGGGAAGCGGACTCTGCTGGTCGTCCGCGCATGGGCCGAAGGGAACCCCGACGACCGCGCGCGGCTCGTCCGGGTGCTCGGTCGCGCGGACGCGTCGCCCGCCGAGATCGAGGACGCGCGGGCGGTGATCCGGCGCACGGGCAGCCTCGCCTACTCCGAGCGTCGCATCGACGCGCTCACGCGACGCGCCCTCGCCCGCCTCGACCGGAGCCGGGCGATCCGTGCGATGGGGAAGCCGCTGGTCCGCGAGATCGCCGACGTGCTGGTGCGGCGGCGGGCCTGAGCGATCCTACTCTTCGGCGGCGCCGGTGGCCGGGTTCACTCCGGCGGCCTGCAGGGCCTGGCTCAGCTCCTGCTGCATGGTGGTGTAGCGCTCGCGGAGGTGGTTCTCCTGGCGCTCGAGAGCCTTGACCCGGACCTCGAGGGTCTCCTTCTCCTCCGTCAACAGGTCCTCGACCTCCTTCTTGCTCTTCGCCCGGACGAGCAGTCCGCCGACCGGCCGGTAGATCACCGCATCGTCGGCGAGCGGCTTCAGCTCCTCGAGCGTGTGCGTCACCTCGCGCAGCTTGAGGTCCATCTGCAGGCGCTGCTGCTGCGCGCCGCCCAGCTCCTGCTGGAGGCGCTGGAACTGCTTGAGATCGTTCTGGAGCTTCGCGGGCAGGGCCACGTCCGGCTCACGGCCCCCCGAAGATAAGCGCTTCGGAACCGCGGGGCGGTCGGCGGCCGGGATCAGCGGGCCGCGGCGCGCCGGGTCGCCACCGCGAGCTGGATCCAGCCGAGATAGGTGTTCGTCGCCGCCCGCATCGCGCCGGTGTCCGCAGCCTCGATCGCGAGGCGGACCGTCGCGCCGTCGGCCGGGCCCAGCGTCGCGCGGGCGCGCGGAACCTCGCGGGCGACCTCGGGCCCGAGCGTGCGGGTCAACGCCTCGGCGAGTCCGGCGCTCGCGCAGTGGAGGTCGAGCCGCGCCGACCAGACCGGCGGAGGCCCCTCGCTCATGCGGTGAGATCGGCGTCCAGCGAAGCGAGGATGCGGTCCGTCTTTTCCGCGGCGGAACGCACGTACGCGGCGGGGTCCACGAGCGCGCGGATCTCCGCTTCCGAGAGGAGCGCGGTCACCGACGGCTCCGCCAGCGCCCGGTCCGCGAGAGGAGGGCCCTTCCCGGGGTCCCGGGTGAGCCGCCGCAGCAGCTCGTGGGCGTCGCCCCGGGCGATCCCCTTGGTCGTCAGGGCGAGCATGAGGCTCTCGGCCATCGCCGCGGTCGATCCCGCGACGATCTCGCGCATGCGGTCCGGATCGACCCGGAGTCCCGCGAAGACTTCGGCCAGCTTTCCGAGGAGGTCGTCGGTCAGGACGATCGCGTGTGGGAGCACGATGCGCTCGTTGGCCGAGTTCGCGAGGTCGCGCTCGTGCCACTGGACCATGTTCTCGAGCGGCGGCAGCGCGAACGCCCGGACCAACCGGGCCAGGCTGGAGATGTTCTCCGAGACGATCGGATTGCGCTTCTGGGCCATCGTGGAGCTGCCCACCTGGCGGGCCTCGTCGAACGGCTCGGCGACCTCGCCGATCTCGGTCCGCTGCAGGTTCCGCACCTCGGTCGAGAGCCGCTCGGCGGAGCTCGCGACCAGCGCGAGCCAGTTGGTGAACTCGGCGAGGCGGTCCCGACCGACGATCTGCGTCGGCGCCTCGTCGGCCGCGATGCCGAGGCGGCGCATGACCCCGGCCTCGACGGCCTGCGCCCGCGGGCCGAACCCCGCCCCGGTCCCGACCGCGCCGGCCATCTTGCCGACCGCGACCCGCGGCAGCAGTTGATCGAGGCGCCGGCGGTGCCGGGCGAACTCGGCCGCGGCGACCGCCATCTTGTGACCGAAGCTGATCGGGATGCCGTGCTGTCCGTGGGTGCGCGCGATCTCAGGGCTCTCCCGGTACCGCCGGGCGAGTCCCGCCAGGATCCGGACGAGGTGCGTGAGGTCGTTCCGCAGGACCGCCCCTGTCTCCTGCAGCTCCAGGGCCAGCGCCGTCTCGGTGATGTCGGCGCTGGTGGCCCCGAAGTGGACCCAGCGACCTCCGTCGCCGGACGCGGCCGCGAGCGCGCGCGTCATCGCCATCACGTCGTGGTGGAGCGACCGCTCGAGCTCGTCGACCTGGGCCACGGAAACGTGCTCGAGCGTCGCGGCCTGCGCGATCGCGCGCGCGGCGTCGGACGGGATCATGCCCAGCTCGGCTTCGGCCGAAGCGAGCGCCGCCTCCACGCGGAGCGCGCGCAGCAACCGCGCATCCCGCGAGAAGAGCGAGCGGGTCGAATCCCGCCCGTACCGGAACTCGAGCGGACAGAAGAGCGACCCCGGGTCGTCCGTCACACGGGGGAACCCGGCCCCGCCTATATAGCGGTGTTACCGGGGCTCGGTGGCGGCTCGGGCGGGACCGTCTCCCGGGCGCTCGAGTCGCCGCAGGACCCGGTCGATCCCGGTCCCGTACTGCAGCGCTCGCTTCGGACGCGTCGCCACCGAACGAGGCAGGCCGCGGTGCTCGGCCCAGCGGCGGAACAGCGCCTTCGGCTCGGGTCCCGGAAGCCGAAGACTGATCGGGATGGACTGCGCCGCGCGGACGAAGGGGGGCTCGAGATAGGGGCACTCCAGGCGCGCGCCCAGCTCCCCGGCGATCGCACGGGCCCGTACCGCGTCGGTCCCCTGGAGCCGCGCCAGATCCACGTCCGAGCGTTCCGCCGCCGCGCGGGGGTCCAGCCCCCGGAAATGCGCGTATCCGAGGAACAGTTCGTCCGCTCCCTGCCCGCATACCCACGGCCCGGGACCCGCCGACGCCATCGCCAGGGCGAGACCCAGCAGCGGGACCGCCCGGCTCCGGGGGAGATCGCGCAGCAGCGGCGCCCAGCGGTCCCGGGCCGCCTCGACCGTCCCGGGATGGATTTCGATCTCGTGGACGGCGGTCCCGAGCTCCGCCGCGCTAGCGCGCGCGGCCTGCCGATCGGGGCTCGAGGGCAGTCCGATGACCAGCAGCCGGATCCCGTCGCGGCGGCGAAGCTCCCACGCGAGCAAGCCCGAATCGACGCCCCCCGAGAAGAGGACAGTGAGCGGCGGGGGCCCCCGCCCCGCTCCGGTGATCGAGGCTTCGAAGGCCGTGTCCAGGCGGTCGAACGCTTCCGCTTCGTCCACGGCTGTCGCCGCCGGTCCGACGCCCCCGCCGCGAGCACTTATCGTCTCGGGCGGTGCGTCCGGTCGTGGCGCCGGAGGGCGAGCGGACGTCCGGGGGGGTCGCGGTCCGTCGCGCATTGTTCGTGGACCGGGACGGAACGTTGAACCCGGACCTGCACTATCTGGCAGACGCGGAGCGCGTGGAGCTCTTCCGGGGCGTCGGGCGCGCGCTCTCGCTCGCGCACGAGCACGGGTTCCTGACGGTCTGCGTCACCAACCAATCGGGGATCGAGCGCGGGCTGTACACCGATCGCGACGTGGAACGGATCCACGCGCGGCTGAACGAACGGCTGCGGCCGGAGCGCGCGCAGATCGACGCGTTCTACTACTGCCCGCACGCCCCGGAGCACGGATGCGCCTGCCGGAAGCCGGGCACGCTGCTGTTCGAGCAGGCGCGCGATGCGTGGAACATCGACCTCGGGGCGAGCGCGGTCGTCGGCGACCGGGAGCTCGACATCGAGGCGGGCCGCCGCATCGGGGCGCTCACCGCCCTCGTGCCCCGGCCCGACCGGGAGGCACGGGTCGAGGCGGACCTGGCCGAGCGGGGGATCACGCCCGATCTGGTCGCGTCGACCTTCGAGAACGCGGTCCTCCGCATCCTCGCCCGCGGTTGAGCCACCACCGCCCCGTCCGGAAGGAGTTAAGCGCCCCGCCCGCTCGCGCCCCGGGCGACCCTTGGTGCTTGGACTGTGGCCGGCGGTCACCGGCGCGGCGGTCACCGTGGGGCTGGCGACCGGCGCGGTCATGGCGCGGGCGCTGACCCCCGTGGCGGGCGGCGTGGCCGCGGTGTTCGGGATCGTGATCGTAGTGTTCGCCGGGTTCCCCTACCTGGCCCTGATGATCCTGTTCGTCGTCGCGAGCGTCCTGGCCACCCGGTTCCGCTTCGAACGGAAGCGTCGGGCGAACCTCCAGGAAGGCGCGGCCGGGGAGCGCGGGGTGTCCAACGTGGTCGCGCACATCGTGATCCCGACGGGGCTCGCCCTCGCCGGCGGCTGGGGCGCCCCGCTGCTCGCGGGACCGGCGCTGGCGGTGCTCTACGCCAGCGCGCTCGCCTTCGGGGCGGCCGACACGTTCGCGAGCGAGATCGGCGTGCTCGCCGGCAGGGCCCGCAGTATCCTCACGTTTCGGCCCGTACCCGCCGGGACGAACGGCGGCGTCTCGGGCACGGGCGAAGCGTGGGGCCTCATCGGGGCGGTCACGACCGCGCTCGTGGGCCTCGGGCTGTTCGCGGCGTTCGCCGCCCCGCTGCCGGCGCCGTGGCTGTTCGTCGTGATCGTCGTCGTCGCCGGGTTCCTGGGCTGCCAGGTCGATTCCGTGCTCGGCGAGACGCTGGAGAACCGGGGCTACCTCACGAAGGGGTCCACCAACTTCCTCGGCATGCTGTCGGCCGTCGCGATCGCCGCGCTCCTCCTGCACGGAGCCGGGGGCCGGCTCTGACGCCCCCCGGGTCGGGGGCGCTCGTGCTGCTCTCCGGAGGGATGGACTCCGGGACCTGCCTCGCGATCGCCCGGCGTCGCCACGCGCGCGTCGCGGCGCTCACGGTGGTGTACGGCCAGCGGCACGCCCGCGAGATCCGGGCCGCCCGGGCGCTGGCGCGCCACTACCGAGTCCGCGAACACCGCGTGCTATCGATCCCACTCGCCGGCCTCGTCCGCTCCTCGCTCACCGACCGACGCCGATCCCTCCCCACCGGCGGTCCGCGCCCCGGCCGGATCCCCAGCACCTACGTCCCGGCCCGCAACACGATCCTGCTCGCGCTCGCGCTGGGGTACGCGGAGAGCCACCGGCTCGATCGGATCTACATCGGCGCGAACGCGATCGACTATTCCGGCTACCCCGATTGTCGGCCGGAGTTCCTCCGGGCGTTCGAGCGCGTCGCGAGGCTCGGAACGCGGGCTGGGGTCGAGGGGCGACCGCGGATCCGCGTTCTCGCGCCGCTCCTGCGCGACTCGAAGGCGGATATCGTGCGGCGGGGGGAACGACTTCGCGTGCCCTGGCAGCTTACGTGGAGCTGCTACCGTGGCGGTCGCCGGCCGTGCGGCGTCTGCGACTCGTGCCGTCTGCGGGCCCGGGGGTTCCGTCAGGCCGGCGTCCGCGACCCACTGGAACGCAAGCGCTAGGCCGTCTTCGCGGGCGTGGCGGCCGGGGCCGGCGCCGGGGGAGGCACGGGCGGGACGGGCTGCGTGCAGAACGCGCAGCGCGTGGCCGCGATCGGGATCGTCGACGCGCACTGCGGGCAGGCGCGCGTGGTCGCCGCGGCCTGGGCGGCCTTCCGGTCCTTGTAGCGCTGGTAGGGCAGGGCGATCAGGAAGAACACGACGACCGCGACGATGATGAACGACAGCAGCGCGTTCACGAAGACCCCCTGCATGAACGTACTCCCGTTGACGGTGTAGGTCCACGACGAGAAGTTCACGTGGAAGAAGATCCCGATGAGCGGGGTGATCAGGTCCGCGACCAGGTCCTCCACGACGGCGGCGAACGCCGCGCCGATGACGAAGGCGATCGCCAGCTGGACGAGGTTGCCCTGATTGATGAACTTCACGAAGTCTTCGCGGATCGACGACATGGGCCTCTCCGGGTTGGACGCGGGCGGACCGAGGGACCACTACTTGATGATTCCGGCCGAGCGCCTCACATCGTCTCGAGCCGGGGGACCCCCAGGAGATCGAGGGCGTTCCCGAGCCCCTGGCGGATCGCGGCGACCAACGCGAGCCGGCTCGCCCGCTCGTCGCCGCTCCGCAGCACCGGGACGGCGTGGTAGAACCGGTTGAACTGATCGGCGAGTTCGTGGGCGTAGCCCGCGACGACGTGCGGGTGCCGGTTGCGGGCCGCGTGGGCCACCGAGCGCGGCAGCCGCGCGAGGACCCGGATCAGGGCCCGCTCCTCCGGATCCGCGAGGCGGGCCGCCTCGTACGGGAACGGACCGTCGGGCGTCCCGGACTTCCGGAGGACGCTCGAGGCCCGCGCGTACGAGTACTGGACGAACGGGCCGCTGCGGCCCTCGAACGAGAGCGCGTCGTCCCATCGGAAGACCACGGGCTTCTCGACCGCGACCCGCACGATGTGGAACCGCACAGCGCCGGTCGCGACCGCCTCCGCGATCCGGTCGACGTCCGCGTCCGCGAGGTCCTCGCGGCGCTTCAGGACCTCGCCGCGCGCGCGTTCCACGGCCTCCGCGAGGAGCCCGTCGAGCCACACGGCCGAGCCCCCGCGCGTCGACATGCGGCCGCCCTCGGGCACCGTGATGTCCTGGTAGATGAGATAGGTCGGACGCCGCGGCTCCCCGATCTCGGCGAGGAGGGCGTCCAGCGTCCGGGCGTGCAGCTGATGGTCCTGACCGAGGACGTCGATCACGGTCGGGAACCGGGCGAACTTCTCGAGGTGGTAGGCGACGTCGCGCGTGACGTAGAGGCTGGTCCCGTTCCCCCGCTGGAAGATCACGCGCGACGACTCCTTCGGGAGCCCGTAGCTGGAGGTGTCGATCGCCCACGCGCCGTTCTCCTCCTGCACGGCGTGCGAGGCGGCCCGGAGCCGCTCCAGGACCCGATCCACCGATCCGTCCCGCAGGAGGTCGGATTCCCAGACGAACTCGTCGAACGTGATGCCCAGCCGGGCGAGCGACGCGAGCATCCCTCCGAGGATCTCCTGGACCAGGGCCCGGTGCTCCGGCGGGGGATGTCCGCTCTCGATCGCCTGGACGAGGGCGCCGACCTCGGCCTGGGCCTCCGCGCTCTCCTTCAGGAACGCGCTCGAGGGGGGGTACGCCCGCCCGCGGACCGCGTCGGGCTTCTCGCCGGGGACCTCGTGACCCTCGACCGCGCTCCGGACCGACGGAGGCCACTGCCCCCGGGGCTTCGTCCAGATCCACGTGATGAGGGCCGCCTGCCGCCCCATGTCGTCCATGTAGTACTGGGTGGTCACCGGGAGCCCGGTCGCCCGATCGATCCGGGCCAGCGTATCGCCGATGACCGCGTTCCGGACCCGGCCGACGTGGAACGGCCCGGTGGCGTTCGCGCTGGTGTGCTCGATGCACGTCGGCGTCTGGGCGATCGCGGAGTGACCGTACCGGGTCCCGCGCCCGAGCGCAAGATCGAGCGTGCGGCGGGTGAGCGACTCCGACTCGGCCGTCGCGTTCACGTAGGCGCCCTGGGCGACGACCGCGGCGAGCTCGGGCGGGCGCGTCACCCGGCCCGCGATCTCGCGCGCCACTTCGTCGGGACGTCGGCGCAGCTGGGCGGCGGCCCGATGGACGGGGAACGCGAAGTCCCGCTCCGGACCGGCCGCGACCTCGACCAGAGCCTCGATCGCATCGGGCGACCACGAGATTCCGAGCTCCGCCAGCGGGGTCTCGAGCGTCCGGAGAAACGCCGACAGGAACGGGGCGATCGGATCGTCGTCCCCGGCGGCGTCGCCCGCGCCGTTCGCCGCCATCACCGTTCGGGAAGCGCTTTAGCGGCGGGTCCATCATAACGGTTCCGAATGCCGGCGCAGATCCTGGTGCGCTACGGCGAGCTCGCGCTCAAGTCGGCCCCCGTCCGGCGGGAGTTCGAGGGCGCCCTGCGCCGCAACATCCTGGACCAGTTCGTGCGCGCCGGGATCACCGGCCGTCTCCGGGCCGATCACGGCCACCTCTACGTCGAGGTCGACGACGGACCGGGCGCGGTCCGCGTGCTGCGCCGGGTCTTCGGCATCACCTCGGTGAGCCTCGTGCACGAGGTGCCCAGCACCGTCGCGTCGATCACGGCCCGCCTCCTGGAGCTCGCGGACCCCCGGCTCGCGTCGGGCGCTTCGTTCGCCGTGCGGGCGCGGCGCACGGGCGGACCCCACCCGTTCACGAGTCAGGAGCTCGCCCGAGATCTCGGTGCCGCGGTCCTGGACCGCTTCCCGGACCGCGGTCTCCGGGTCGACCTCGAGCGGCCGGACGTCGAGCTCGCGGTCGAGGTGCGGGGGCCTCGGACCTACCTTTCGTTCGACCGGGCGGCCGGGCCGGGCGGCCTCCCGCTCGGCGTGGCGGGACGGCTGGTGGCGCTGGTCGACGGGCCCCGGGGCGCGCTGGGCGCGTTCCTGATGATGAAGCGAGGTTGTCGCGTGGGGCTCGTCGCGCTCCCCGACGGAGCCCGGTTGGCCCGAGAGGTCCTCGGGCGTTTCGACCCGGCGCTCCGCGTCGCCGACGCGTCGACCGACCCGGCGGCCTGGTCCCGGGCGCTCTCCACGCTCTCGGAGGAGTGCCGCGCCGAGGGCGTCGTGCTCCCCATCGCCGTCGACGAGTACCCCGCGGCCCGGGCTACTTGGGGGGAGCGCGTCCTTTTTTCGCCCACGGTCGGGTTCACGGACGCGGAGGTGGGCGAGCGCTGGCGGAACGCCGAGGAGCTCTCGCGATGAGCCAGCGGTCGCTCGACGAGGAGGATCCGCCCGAGGACGGATCGCCCGAGCCCGAGGACGAAGAGGAGGCGGAGCACACCGAAGAGGGATCCGGGCCGCCCGACGCTCCGGCTCCCCCACCGAGCGCGCGGCCCGCCCCCGACGTTCCGCGCGAGCTGCTCCAGGGGCCGTCGGACGCGGCCCTGCGCGAGCGGCAGCTCGCGTGGATGCAGGAACGAGCTCGGCACGAGGAGCGGCGTCGACCGGCCCCCGTCGCTGAAGGGAGCAAATAGACGGACCGCGCTCGCCGCGGCGTGGCCGATCCCGCCCCGCCCATCCTCGCGGCGCTCGCGGATGCCCTGATCCCCGGCGGCCCCGGGTTTCCCTCGGCGAGCGCCCGCGGCACGGACCGCGATGTCGCTGCCTTGATCGCGTCGCTCCCGCGCGGGCAGCGGGCGGAGCTCGCGCGCCTCCTGCGCGCGATCGATAGCCCCTTCGTGAACCTCCTCCTCGGCGGGACGCTGCGCGGCTTCTCGGCGCGCGATCCGGCGGGGCGCGCCGACTACCTGCGCGGGATGTCGGTCAGCCGGCTCGCGCTCAAGCGACGCGGCTTCCAGGCGATCAAGCGCCTCGTCACCTGGTCGTACTTTTCCTCGGTCGCCAACGGGACCAACCCCCTCTGGCCGGTGATCCACTACGCGCCCCGCGGGCCCGTGCCCGCGGGCGAGGCGGCCGGCCCGCCCCTCGCGGTCGTTCGCCCCGATCGCGACGCCGAGGTCGAGGCGGACATCTGCGTCGTGGGGAGCGGCGCGGGAGGGAGCGTGGTCGCCGACCGAGCGAGCGCGGCCGGCTACCGCGTGGTCGTGCTCGAAGCCGGGGAGTTCCTCTCGCCCCGCGAGTTTCCCTCGACGGAGCGCGAGGGATTCGACCGGCTCTACGTCGGCCGGGGTCTGGTCTCGACCGGGGACGCCGCCATCGCTGTGCTGTCCGGGGCCGGGGTCGGCGGCGGCACCTCGATCAACTGGATGACCTGCCTGCCGCCCCGGGCCGAGGCACGGGCCGAGTGGAACGCCGTGGCGGGAGTGGGCGGTCCGGGGGACGCGGAGTTCGATCGTTCGCTCGCCGAGGCGGGGCGCCGGCTCTCGGTCTCGACCGCCGAAAGCCATGGGAGCGCGGCGAACGACGTGCTGCGTCGGGGCGCGGTAGCTCTCGGGTACCTGGAGGGCGCCGACTGGCAGACGGTCCCGCGCAACGCCGTGGGATGCGGGGCTCGCTGCGGCTTCTGCGGGTTCGGCTGCGCGTACGACGCCCGACGATCGACGGTCGGGACCTACCTCACCACGGCGGTCGGCCGCGGCGTCCGGATCTATCCCTCGACCCGGGCCGATCGGGTCGAGATCGCGGGCGGCCGGGTGCGGGGCGTGCGCGCCACCTATCGCGCCCCGAGCGCGTCGTTCGCCCTCACGGTGCGGACCCCCACCGTCGTGCTGGCCGCCGGAGCGCTGCAAACGCCGCCCCTCTTGCTGGGGTCGGACGTCCGACACCCGGGCGTGGGGCACGGCCTCCGTCTCGACCCGACGACGGCGCTGGCGGCCGAGTTCCCGACGCCGGTCCGGACGTGGGAGGGTCCGCCCCAGACGTTCGCGGTACGGCGATTCCAGACCCTCGACCCCGGGGCGCACGGCCCGTGGATCGAGTCATCCCCCGCCCACCCGGGGCTGTCCGCGCTGGCCGTGCCCTGGGCGGGCTGGAGCGACTATCTGCGCCTGATGCGTCGGCTGGAATTCGTCGCGACCCCGATCGTGCTGGTGCGCGACGCGGGCGAGGGCCGCGTATCCGCCGACAAGGACGGTCGCCCACGGATCGACTACCGCCTCACGTCGCGGGACCGGGCGAACCTCGTGCGCGGGGTCGAGGAGACGGCGCGCCTCATGATCGCGGCCGGGGCGACCCGGCTGCTCTCGCTCCACACGCCGGCCGTCGAGGTCGGAGGCGAGGGACGCACGCTGGGTCCGTCCGACCTCGACCGGTTCGTCGCGGACGTGCGGTCGAAAGGGATCCGCGAGAACTCGGTGGCGCTGTTCTCCGCCCACCCGATGGGGTCGGCCCGGGCGGGGCCGGATCCCCGCACTTCCACCGCCGACCCGAGCGGCCGGGTCCACGGCGTGGCCGGGCTCTGGATCGCCGACGGGAGCCTGCTGCCCTCGGCGCCGGGCGCGAACCCGATGATGTCGATCCTCGCCTGGGCCGGGATCGTCGCCGATCGACTCGTCGCTGACCTGGCCGGTCGTACGCCCTCCCAAGCCGGCTGAGCAAGGTTAAGTGGCGGGCGGTGTGGCCGGCCCCCGGAGAGTCCGGATGCCGACCTGGGTGGTCCGTGGTTCGTTCTACGCCCGACGGGACTACTGGCAGCCGTTCCGCAAGGAATGCGAGGCGGCGACCGACCCCGCGGCTCGGGAGTGGGTCCTCTCCGAGATCGGGAGCTGCCACCACGTCAAGCGCCGGCAGATCCGGATCGACGAGGTCGCCCCCGCACCCCCGCCCGCCGCGTAGCCCCGGCGGATCGTGGCGATCCGCGGCCGGCCGCGAGCGTCGCGCCTCAGTTCGCCGCGCGGACGTGCCAAGGCCGGCACGTCGAGCAGTACCCTTCGGAGCTGGCGAGGAACGACGCGCCGAGACAGCGTCGGCAGAGCGCCTGATGGCACCCTGGGCAGAGCACCCATCCGCGGAAGCCCGAGAGGTGCCGGAGGCATCCCACGCACTCGTGCGAAGCCGAAGCACCCCGCGCGATCGTCGAGTTCGCGCGGCGGGCGGGTGCGGTTCCCCCGCGCGACCCCGTGGAGGATCGAAGGTGCGGGGGGATCGGGTGGATCGTCTCCACGTACAGCGGGTCCCGGAGCGAGATCAAGGACGGAAGGATCCGGAATCGTCCCGACGGAGCCTCGACGCCGACGCGGTGGGCGCCCGCGGTCGGCGGGAGCGCCGGGCGAGCCGGGCCGAGGGTCACGGATATGGGGGCCGCCGGACCGATCGAGGGCGCCATGGCCTCCGATTCCAGCGAGAGCGCCGGGCGGGGGAACGGGATCGGGGAGAGCTCGGCGCTCGCGAGCGGGAGCGACGGAGCGATCGCGGCCTCGGGAGGGAACATCGCGTCGAGTTCCGCATCCGAGAACGGTATCCGTCGGCGAGCAGCGAGCCGGGCGCGCGCCTGGGACGACGCTCGCACGGCCGGTGCGGGGACGAATCGGGGAGCGGGCGAGAGCGGCGCGCTCGGAGGGGAGGACGATACGGGCACCAGCGCCGGCCCAACCGCGATCAGGAGGTCCCGGTCCCGCGCGGCGAAGGGGGAGTCGGCACCCCCGCGCGGGGGCACGTACGCCGTCTCGGGCACCGGGCCCGCCAGTGCGACGCCGAGGGGGGCCGATGGGGGTGACTCCCACTGCTTCCATGCTCGATCTCCGGCGGCGGCCGACACGGCCGCGCGCCCGAGGCCGCTGTGCGGCATCGTTCCGTGGGCCGCGTGCGCCTCGGCGAGCGCCGAGAGCCGGCCGGGAAAGGGGCTCGGGAACGGATCGTGGTTCGGCAGGGGGTTCGCCGAGGCCGCGACCCGCGCCCGGCGGGTGAGTTGCCAGTGATGGAACGCGGCAGAGCTCGCCACCGCCGCGGCTCCCAGGCCGACCAGCGCCCAGGGGACGTAGGGGCGCGCGAGGGCGGACCGCCCGAACATCGCGACGGCTCCCAGCGCCCCGGCCGCGGCCCCGACCACGGGCAGGAGGTAGCGGTGCGACGCGTGGGTGATCTGTTCCGATAGGCCCGCGGGGGGATCCCGGGCGCGGTCGTGCGCGGACGCTGTCACAGCTCGCTGAGCGAGCCCGGGCCGGGGCGGATTAAGGTGTCGAATCATCGGCACGGCGGCGCGTCGCGGCGGAGCATCGGCGGACCAGATCAGGATGGGTCGGTCCGCCCGGCGGGCGGCGACGGCCCGGTCGCACCCTCGGCCGGGCGCGACCCGGCCCGGAAGGTCCGGAGCCACGCGTCGATCGTGTCGAGCCCGTCGCCTCGGAGCGTCAGGCGGTGGACCCGACCCTCCACGACGGGAGAGACGAGCCCCGCCTCCTCGAGCACCTTCAGATGCTTCGAGACGGCCGGCAGGCTCATCCGGAAGGGACGGGCGAGGTCGGTGACCCGAGCCGGTCCCGGGAGCAGGATCGCAAGGATGCGGCGCCGGGTCGGATCCGCCCGCGCGTGGAAGACGCGGTCGAGCGCCTGGCCCGTCCCGCCCTGGGGCTCTCCTGCCCCGTTCATCCGATCGTCCGCCGACGGGTCGGCGGACCGATTAAGCCCATGTCCCGAGGCCCAACGGAGGGGTGGGACGGGCTCCTCAGCCGAACCGACCGGTCACGTAATTCTCGGTCAGCTTTTCGCGGGGGGACTCGAAGATGGTCGCCGTGGGTCCGAACTCCACCAGCTTGCCGAGATAGAAGAAGGCCGTGGACTCGGACACGCGCCGGGCCTGGAACAGGTTGTGGGTGACCACGACGACCGTGAACCGGCCCTTCAGCGACTGGATCAGCGTCTCGATGCGGTGCGTGGCGATCGGATCGAGCGCCGAACACGGCTCGTCCATGAGCAGGACCTCGGGTTCGACGGCGAGCGCGCGCGCGATGCACAGGCGCTGCTGCTGCCCGCCCGAGAGGCCCTCGCCCGGCGCGTCGATCTTGTCCTCGACCTCCTCCCAGAGACCGGCGAGCATCAGCGCGCGCACGACCCCCTGGTCGAGCTCGTCGCGCCGTCGGACGCCCATGAGGCGGAGACCGGCGGCGACGTTGTCGTAGATCGAGGTGTGCGGGAACGGGCTCGGCTTCTGGAAGACCATCCCCACGCGGAAGCGGACCGTCACCGGGTCCTGCCGCATGAGGTCCTCCCCGTCGAGCAGGATCTGGCCCGAGGTGCGGGCCCGGGGCACTTCCTCGTGGAGACGGTTGAGACAACGCAGGAACGTCGACTTGCCGCATCCCGAGGGCCCCACGATCGCGGTGACCTGACCGGTCGGGATGTCGAGCGAGACGTCGTAGAGGGCCTGGCGCCGGCCGTACCAGGCGTTCAGACCCACCGCGCGGAGCTTCGCGGATTCTCCGGACATCAGCCGGTCGCCTCCGCCGCGTCGGCCCGCGCGGCGACCGCGAGGCGCGCCGAGAGCCCGATCACGAGCATGATGATCAGCAGGACGAGCGCCGCGCCCCACGCGGCCGCCTGAAGGTTCTGGTAGTTCGAGCCGAAGTTATCGAAGATGAACGGCGTGATCGCCGCGGTCTCCGTGTCCAGACTGTGGAAGTAGAAGCTGCTCCCGCCGGCGGTGAGCAGAAGGACGGCCGTATCGCCGGCGGCGCGCGACGCGGCGAGCAGGAGGCCGGTGACCAGGACCGCCCGCGAGGACTTGAGGGCGACCCGCAGCGTGACCCGATGACGCGGGAACCCGAGCGCGAGGGCCGACTCCCGCACCGCCGCCGGGACCGTGCCGAGCGCCTCCTCCGTCGCGCGTGCGGTGATCGGCAGCATCAGGACCCCGAGCCCGACCCCGCCCGAGAGGGCGCTGAGCGTGGCATCGTGGTCGGCGTAGAGGAAGAAGGTGAAGACGAAGACGCCGAGGATGATGGTCGGAACCCCCGTCATCACATCGGCGAGGAGGCTCACGACACGGGCGAGGCGGCCGCGACCGTACTCGGCGAGACAGATCCCGATCAGCAGGCCGCCGGGCATCGCGACCAGCGCGCCCAGCCCCAGCATGATCAGCGTCCCCTGGATCTCGGGGCCGATGCCTCCGACCTGGCAGGTGACGCCCGGATGCGGGTTGCAGCCGATCGGCGGGAGCGACGTGTAGAACGAAGGCTGGATCACGAGGCTGCCTCCCCGCTCGACCGCGGTCGCGATCACGCTCGCGAACGGGGCCAGGGCGAGGAGGAGACAGAACGCGGTCAGGCCGACGACCGCCGCCTGCACGGCGCGACGGCGGCGGCGGCGCGACGCCGCTCGTTCGGCCGCGCGGGCCCGCCAGGGTTCGGGTCCCAGAGGATCGAGCTCCGCCGTCGGGAGCGACGGGGCCCGGGTCCGACGCGCGCGGAGCCGATCCCACCACGAGCGATGGGGCGGGGCTCCGTCGTCGTCGGGGTTCCGACCGCGGCGCAGGAGCCAGCGCGCCACTCCGTTGATCGCGAAGGTGATGATGAGCAGGATCAGCGCGAGCTCGAGCACGGCGCTCCGGTCGATGCCGGGGGTCGCATCGGGGAAGGTGTCGACGATCCAGCTCGCGAGCGTCGCGCCCTCGGAGAACAGCGAGTTGGGCAGGATGAAGATGTTGCCGATGACCATCGTCACGGCGATCGTCTCGCCGAGGGCGCGGCCCAGACCGAGGACCACGCCGGCGGTGATGCCGCCCCGCGCGGACTTGAGGACGCCGATCCGGGTCGCCTCCCACCGCGTCGCCCCGAGGCTCAGTGCCGACTCCCGATGGATGCGGGGGACCGCGAGGAGGGCCTCCCGAGAGAGGGCGGAGATCGTCGGCAGGATCATGATCGTGAGGACGAGCGTCGCGGTGAGGAGGTCGTACCCGATCGGGGTCGACGAGAACGGGAAGCGTCCGCCGCTCCAGCGCGCGAGCGCCGGCTCGACCGTGGTGCGCATCAGCGGGACCAGCACGATGTACGCCCAGAAGCCGTAGACGACGGACGGGATGGCCGCCGAGAGGTCGACCGCGTAGGCGAGCGGCCGCCGCACCCACCGCGGGGCGATCTCGGCGAGGAAGATCGCGACGCCCAGCGAGATCGGCACCGCGAACAGCAGGGCGAGCCCGCTGGTGATCAGCGTGCCCGCGATCGCGGGCGCCGCCCCGTAGATGTTGTGGATCGGGTCCCAGGTCGTCCCGGTCAGGAAGCCGAAGCCGAAGGTCCGGATCGACTGCCAGGAGGCGTGCGCCAGCAGGTAGGCCAGGCCCGCGACCAGCGCGACGAAGGCGATCGTCGCGACGACCGCGAGCCCGAGGAACGTCCGCCCCAGCCAACGCAGGAGCGTCCAGCGACCGGCCCGGACCGACGTGCTACGCACTCCGCTCGGGGCCGTCGCGACGGCCCATCCCCCCTACTTACTTACACGCGGGGATGGACGCTCCATTAAAGGTAATCGTCTGAAGGCCCGCGGTGTCGACCGCGATCACCGAGGCCGGCAGGGCGACGTAGTAGAGCTGGGTGGGCGACGTGGCGTCCGTCAGCGCCTGGGCCGCCGGGCTCAGCAGATAGTCGACCCACTGGATGAGGACCTGCGTCTTCGTCAGCGACGGGCTGTACCCCTTGCTCGCGTTCTGGTAGATGTACAGATAGATGAACGTGGCCAGCGGGTAGTCGTTCGTCCCCTTGGCGTTCACCATGCTCAGGTTGTACCAGTTGCTGGAGGCGGAGGTCGGAAGGGTCGCGCTCGCCAGGACGTCGTTGATTGCGGAGGCCGTGTTCGCGAGCGTCGGCGCCACGAACGTACCGGCCGGGTTCTGGACCGCGGCGTACTGGAGCGTGGACGCGGAGTAGGTCAGCGTGTCGGTGAGGTCCGAGTACCCGATGTAGTACGCGTTCCCCCCGACCGTGCTCAGCATCAGCGAGTTCCCCTTGACCCCCACCTGCACGGGCTTGCTGGGCCAGCTCGGGAGGAGCCCCGTCCCGACGCTGCTCGCCCACGAGCTCGAGTCGTCCGACAGGAGCGTGGTGAACACGTACGTCGTGCCCGCGGAATCGACGCGGTGGACCGTCGTGATCGGGTTGCTGGGGAGGTTCACGCCGGGGTTGAGCGCCGCGATGGCGGCGTCGTTCCAGTCCGCGATCGTTCCGCTATAGATCTCGGCCAGGACCAGACCGGTCAGGTTGAGGTGACCGGTGAGTCCGGGCAGGTTGTAGATCACGGTGATCGCGCCGCCCACGATCGGGATCGAGAGCGGGGTGCCCGGCATCGCGGCGCGCTCCGTCGAGGAGAGCGGGTTGTCCGCGACCGCGAAGTCGATGAGCGGGGGATTCTCGGAGAAGTCGGTGATGCCCGTACCGGAACCGCCGTCGTCGTAATTGACCTGGTTCCCGGACTGCGTCGCGTAGTCGGTCGTCCAGACGCTCATGATCGGATTGATGATCTGGGCGCCGTTGCCCGAGAGCGTCACCCCGGTGGTGCAGCTCGCCTCCGACTTGCTGGTCGAGCCCCCGAACCACTTCTGTTGGTAGCCGACGACGAGGACCCCGGCGACGATGATGATGACCAGCACGACCGCGACGATCGCCCCCGTGTTCCGCTTTCGTCGCACGGTCGGGACGGGCGTCGCGGGGGTCCCGGGGGCCTCCGCGGCGGGCGCGCCGCTGGGCGGCGCGCCGGCGCTCATCGGCGACCTCCTTCGAGGGGGACACCGTTCGGCTCGGGGCGCGTTCGGAGCGGGATGGGCTCGTCGAACATCGCGGCGCGGTGAGGACCGAGGTTCTTAGCCTCGCCATACGACGAAGTCCGCGAAACGCGCCCGCGCAAACTTCGCCTATCTCAGACCGCCGTGCGGTTGTGAGAAACCCGGGCCGCCCGCGGCCGGGCTCACGGAAACCCTTTTGGTCCCGCGCGCCGGGTCGGCGCGAGATGGGCACCCCGGGCGCCCCGCCGCCGACCGGATTCGTCGTCTGGCTCGAGGGGCTCTCGGGCTCCGGCAAGACCACGATCTCGCGCGCGCTCGCCCCGCGCCTCCGGTCGATGGGTTGGAAGGTCGAGGTGCTCGACGGTGATGAGATGCGCCAGATGTTCTCACCCGAGCTCGGCTTCTCGCGGAAGGACCGCGAGATGCATGCCCGGCGCGTCAGCTTCGTCGCGCGGATGCTCGCCCGCAACGGCGTTGCGGTGCTCGTCGCGATGATCACGCCCTACGAGACGTCCCGCCAGGCGGCGCGGTCCGTCGTCGGGACCCGCTTCTTCGAGGTCTGGCTGAGCTGCCCGATCGAGATCTGTCGGCAGCGGGACCCGAAGGGGATCTACCGACGGTCCGAGGAGGGCTCCGTGACGAAGATGACCGGGGTCGACGACCCCTTCGAGGAGCCGCTGAACCCAGATCTCACCGTCGACACCTCCTCGCTCACCGTGGACCAGTCGATCGACCGCATCGTCCGCCAGCTCGCGTCGAGCGGATACGTCGCGGGCTGACGCCCCCGGCTTCGACCGCTTCGAAGTACCGGGCCGGGCCTACGGAGTTCCCGTAGCCACGACCTCCGGGAGCGTCCTTATGGACGGAAGGACATCGCCCGGCGGATGGCCAAGATCCCCGCGGTCGAGCAGACCTACTACCTCGCCGTCGCACCCGCCCGGGTGTTCGCGGCGCTCACGCAGCCGAAGCTGCTCGCGGGCTGGTTCGCCCCGCGGGCCGAGGTCGAGCTCCGGAAGGGCGGCACGTACCGCCTCGAGTGGGCGCCGGGCGCCGCGATGAAGGGGAAGGTGCGATCGGTGGAGGCGCCCTCGAAGCTCGTGATCGCGTGGCACGACCGCCCGAAGGGCCCGAAGGCGTTCGACACCGTGGCCCGGTTCCGCCTCAAGCGCAAAGGACGGGGCACCTTGCTGCACCTGCGGCACGAAGGGTTCCGGAGCGGCAAGAACTGGGTCTGGTTGTTCGGCCAGGTCGAATCCGGCTGGGCGTACTACCTCATGAATCTCAAGTCGGTGCTCGAGCACGGCGTCGACCTGCGCTCGGACCTCGACCGCGTCTGAGCGACCGAATCGGCAGGGTATATCTGCCCTATCGGAGGCCGGACCGCCACCCCACTTCAACCCTGCCGCCCCTCCTATCGCTCGGGACCTCGGAGGTCCAGCGAACATGAAGAGCGAAGCGAAGACGATGGGAGTGAAGGGAGCGGCGCTGGTACTGGTCGTCGTGACCGTTCTGGTGGGGGCGGTCGGCTACGTGGTACTGAGCGTCGTCGCGAGCGAGAGCACGAACACCGCGCAGACGAGCGGATGCGCGCCCGCCTCGGGCGTGACCTGCCAGCAGCACGACCACGCGAATACGGCCGGGGCCGGGGAGCTGATCGCCTCGCCCGTCCGATAGCGACCACCCGACCGGGGAGCCGGCGGCCCCACTCGCCCGAGGGGCTGGCCGGCTCCCGGCTCTGACCCGGAACCCGACCCCGGACGCATCCGATATCCACCGTTTTCGAGCGGAATTCGGTAGCGCTGCCCGTGCCGGGTCGAATTCCCGCGCCGATACGCTCGGGGGGTCCAAGTAGCCCGGGCGCCCCCATAGTCTCCAGAGCCCGAGCGGCTCGAACGGAGAGGATCCATGGAGCGAACCGGACCGGAGTCCCTCATGGTGATGGCGGCGATGCCGATCGCGTGCCGACCTTGCCTCGGGGAGCAGCGCCTGTGGGAGTTGCCGCTGAGCGACGACGCGCCGGACCGCCCCGCGCTGCTGGCCGCCCTGCCGGTCCGCGCGACCGAGCCCCCGCGCGCCGGTCTTCGGGCGTGGTGGTCCCGCCTCCGGGTCCCGACCGGGGTCGGCGGCCGGGGCGGCTTCTGAGCGGTCGGGTGCGAGCGGTTCCCCCGATTAGGTCCATATACCGGTCCCGAGTAGAGGGCCTCGATGGCGATTCTCCGGGCGAGCGGGGATCCTGAGACCGTCCGACGGCTGCAGAAGGTACCGATCTTCTCGGGACTGAGCCCGAAGCAGCTCTCGAGCCTGGCGCGCGACGGGAAGGAGCGCACGTATCCCGCGGGCGCGGTGGTCGTGAAGGAAGGCGACGAGGGACTGGGGTTCTACCTGATCCTGGACGGCCGGGTGGAGGTCCGGCGCAAGAGCCGGAAGCTCGCGTCGCTCGGGCCCGGACAATTCTTCGGCGAGATGGCGCTGTTCACCAACCAGGCCCGGTCGGCGGATGTCGTCGCCTCGGAAGCGGTGCGGTGCCTGGTGCTCTCCCGCTGGGAGTTCTGGTCCAGCGTGATGGACCAGCCGCGCGTCCTCCGGACGATCATCGAGGAGATCGCGCGGCGTCTGAGCGAGACCAACAAGTCGCTGTCCGAGTAGCCGGAGCTCGTCAGGACGTCCGACGGGCGATCTGCTCGTCGAACCACGCGCGGTAGATCGCCGAACCCAGGGCGAACGTCCGGCGGACCGTCGCGACCCCGGCGCGATCCAGGAGCCGCCCGGCGGCGGCCTCGACCGCGACCGGGGAATCCGCCAGCAGGAGCCCCGCGAACTCCGGCGGCCGGGCGGTGGGGGGAAGGCCCCGACCGTCCGACGCGACGGGCATCCACGTGCGCGTCTCCGAGCTCACGCGGGTCGCGAGGGCGTCGACGTCGGCGGCCGGATCCGTCCCGACGGTCAGGAGGGCCAGCGGGAACTCGACCGCCCTCGCGCCGTGGCTCCACCACACCGCCCGTCCTTCGAGCAGCGCGTGGAACCGCCGGCCCAGGGTCTTCAGGCTGATCCCGACCGAACGCGCGATCCGCTGCAAACCGTCCTCGGGGGCAGCGCGCAGGGCCCGGACGATCCGCCAGTCGAGCGGGGTGAGGGGGCGCGCGGCCGGGGGAACGAAGTACGGGCGCGGACCCCGGACCTCGTTCCGCCCGACCAGTCGCCGCAGGAGCCGCGCCCGCCGCTCGACCTCCGCCGGCCCGCCCGCGACGAAGTAGACCTGGAGGGTCCGATCGCGTTCGTCGAGCACGTCCCGCGCGAAGGTGACGCCGTCCACGAGCCCGAGATCGTCGAGGAGCCGTCGGGACTCGCCGACCTCGTCCACCGGGAGCTCCGCGACCTGCAGCTCCACGCCGAACAGGGAAGGGTTCGGCCAGACCTCGGCGTCCGCGAGGTACCCGCGCTCCCGGAGCGACCGGAGCCGCGTCCGCACGCCGGTCTCGCTGATCCCGAGGCGCTCCGCGATCTCCCGGGCCCCGGCGCGCGGATCGATCACGCGTCGCGACCCCCAGAACCGCGCCGCGCCGTCCGGGGCAAGGTAGCGGTAGACCGCGAAGTCGGTCTCGTCGATCGCGGACACGCCGGCCCGCACCGGGCCCGCGGCAAAAGGCTGCCCACCCCGCGGCGTTTCGGACGGCGGGCGCCGCCCGCGGAAAGGATTTCCCGAGTTTCCCCTTCCGTCGGCCCTTGCTCCGGTACGATCTCGACCTGGACGTCGACTACGGCGCCTCGACGTTCGCCGGGACGCTCACGATCTCGGACTATCCGCCCGAGCGGCCCGTCGAGCTCGATCTGGTCGGGCTCGAGGTCGACGCGGTCGACGGCGGGCGCGGGCCGGTCGCCTTCCACGCGGTCGCCGATCGGGGGAAGCTGTGCCTCGAGCTCGGCGAGGTGGAGTCGGATCCGATCCGGATCCGCTACCACGGACGCGCCGGGGAGAAGGTCCAGACCGGGCTCTTCGTCTCCCACCTCGGCGATCGGAAGGCGCTCAGCACTCAGATGGAGCCCGAGGGGTGTCGTCGGTTCCTTCCGTGCTTCGACCGGCCCGATCGCAAAGCGGAGTTCGCGCTCCGGGTCACGACCGCCGAGGACCTCACCGTGATCTCGAACACCGCCGGGAGTCGCGGGCCGCCGCAGAGGGGTCGCCGCACCTGGACCTTCGAGCGATCCCCACCGATGGCGACCTATCTGCTCTACGTCGGGGTCGGTCCGTTCGAGGAAGCCTCCGAGACGACGGAGCACCCTCCCGTGGTCATCGCCGGCCCACCGGGGAGCGCCCCGAAGGCGGCGCCGGCGCTCCGCGACGCCCGGGCGACCCTCCGGGCGCTGGCCGAGTACTTCGGCGTCCCGTACCCGCTGTCCAAGCTCCACCTCGTGGCGCTGTCCGACTTCTGGGTCGGCATGGAGAACTGGGGGGCGATCACGGGCTCGGAGGAGCACTACCTCTACGGTCCGAACACCCCACCGGCCGCGCGCCGGTTTGCGCAACAGACCGTCGTGCACGAGATCTCCCACCAATGGTTCGGCGATCTGGTCACGCTCAAGGCGTGGAACGAGCTCTGGCTCAACGAGGCCTTCGCGACGTTCATCACCGCCCGGATCGGGGAACGGGCCGGCATCCGCCAGGACCCGTGGGCCGAGTTCGTGTTGTTCGCGGCGCGCGGCGATCCCGCCGACTCGCTCGAGTCGACGCACCCGGTCAAGCCGGCCTCGGTCGACCCGCAGGAGATCATGGCGACCGCGGACATGATCACCTACTTCAAGGGCGCCCGGCTGATCCGGATGATCGAGGCCTACCTCGGCGAGGAGGCGTTCCGCCGGGGCCTCGCGACGTACCTGCGTCGGCACCGGTTCGGCAGCGCCGAGAGTGGCGACCTCTGGCGCGCGCTGGAGGAGAGCTCGGGGCACGGCGTCGTCGACGTCATGCGCGCCTGGGTCGAGCGGCCGGGGCTGCCGGTCATCGAGGTGCGACAGGACGGCTCCGACCTGGTCCTCGCGCAGCGGCGCTTCACCTACCTCGGCCGCCTCGCGCCCGAACCCCCCTGGCCGATCCCGCTTCGCGTCGCCGCCCACGGGCGGGAGGATCGCCTGCTCTTCGACACCGCCGAGATGCGGCTGCGGGATGCCGACGGCCGCACGGCCCGGATCGACCCGCAGCGACCGGGTTTCTTTCGACTCCTGCCGCAGGGGGAGCTCCGGAACGCGTGGCGGGCGCGGCTCGCGGCCGCCGATCCGCTCGACCGCTGGGCGTATCTCCACGACGCGCGGGCGTTCCTCCTCTCCGGCGACTTCGCCCTCAAGGACTACCTCGATCTCGTCCGCGACCTGCGTTCCGCGGAGGATCTACTGACCATCGAGGAGGTCACGCAATCGGTCTTCGGGCTGGGACCGGTGCTCCGGGATGCGCCCGGATTCGCGGCCACGGCGCGGGAGTTCACCGCGGAGCAGCTCGACCGGCTAGGCGAGCGCCCGCGGTCGGGCGAGCCGGAGGGCAACGACATCGCGCGGGAGTGGCTGGCGCGGATCCGGGTCCGGTTCGACGACGACTACGCCCGCGCGCTGGCGGCCCGCTTCGCCACGGTGGACCGCGAAGCCCCCGCGTTCCGCGAGGCGATCTCGATCGCCGCCGCCCGGTACGGCTCCCCGCAGGATCACGAAGAGCTCCTCCGCCGGACGGGCGGTCCCGACGGCGAGGCGGCGCTCCAGGCCTGTCATGCGATCGAAGGGCTCCCCTCGTCGGAGCTCGTGATCCGGTTCCTGGACCACGGGCTCGAAGCGATGCGGATGTCCGACCTCCTCGTCCCAGCGACCTGGGGTGCGGCGCGGAACCCGACGGCCGGCGGCCCGGTCTGGGACTGGCTCCGGACGCACCTGCGCGAGCTCGAACGCCGCGCGGAAGGCTCCTACCTGATGACCTACACGCTCGACGCCATCCTGCCCTGGATCGGGGTCGGTCGCGACGCGGAGCTCCGCGCCTACTTCGCGGCCGAGCGATTCCCGTCCGGGTCGATCGGGATCCGCAACGGACTCGAGGTCCTCGAGGCGGTCGGTCGGCTGCGCGCGCGCTCCGGCCTTCCGCCGGCGCCCGAGAGCTGACCTACCGCGGACCGGAACCCGGGCGCCGGGCGCCGCGCGCGGCCCGGGAGGAGCGACGCTCCGGCCGCGCGGGTCGGTCGGTCTCGCCGGTGGGCGCGCGCCGGGGCGTGCCGGCCACCCGTCGCACGGTGTGCGACGCGAGATCCACGACCACCCGATCGAACGGCTCGGCCGGCATCGCGCCGGTCCCCACCGGATGGAACGCGAGCACCAGGCTGTTCGGATCCGCCGTGGCGCGCAGGTACCCGTACGTGCGGTCGTCGTGGTGCTCGAGCACGAGCCCCCGGGCTTCCACCTGAGGTTCCGGATCGAGGTAGGAGACGACGGTCCCATCCGCGGGCTCGACGCCGGCGTGTCCGCCGCGAGCCTGGACGAGAGGATCGACATCGTGCCCACCGCCTCCGCACACCACGAACGGGACCGAGATCCGACCGTGCTCGAAATCGATCGATCGCGTGAATCGCTGGTAGTTGTGGGCGTGCCCCGCGAGGAAGGCGTGCGGGTACACGCCGGTCTCGGTACAGATCCGGTCGATCTGCGCGAGCATGGCGGGACTGCTCGCGTGGGTGCCCCCTCCACCGACGCCCCCGGCCGGGGGAGCGTAGGCGAACGGCGGGTGATGGGTGGTCAGGAGGACGGCGCCCTCGAATCGCTCGTCGCGCAGTCGGGTGAGCTGGGCGGAGAGGAACTCGAGCTGGACGTCCGGGATCGCCTTCCACTCCCCGCCCTGGCTCGAGATGACCCCCGGGTCCTCCAACGCGTTACTGAACAGCCCGACGATCCGGACGAACGGGGCATCGAGCGCGAAGTAGACGCCGGGCTGCGTCATCGCGGTCCGGTGGAGCGAACCGGCCTCGGGCGTCACGACCGGCTCGGGGGCGCAGAAGTTCCGCTGGAACGTGACCAGGGGAGCCTCGCTCGGCGGCGTTCCCGGAACGATGAACGAATCGTGGTTCCCCGGGATCGCGAAGATCGGAGCCGGATAGTTCCGATACGGCTCGTAGAACTGATCGTAGTAGTAGCGGGCCTCCCCGAAGTCGTAGACCAGGTCGCCGAGCAGGTACAGGAACTGCGGCCGGTCGTCCGGCGGCGCCAGGCGGCAGTCCTGGGTGATCCGGTCGGAGACCCGGATCTCGCCCGGATACTTTCCCTCGGTGGAGGCTCCGATGTCCCCCACCATGTGGAAGACGATCCGTCCGTGAGCGCGCAGGTCCGCGTCGATCTCGGGCCCGTGGGGACCGAGGGCCGTCGCGAGGCGATAGAGCTCCTCCGGCGCGGCCCGGGAGCGGGGAAAGCCGACGACGTCCTCGTAGAGGAGCGCCTGCAGGCGGCGATACAGGGCCGCGTCCGACGGGTGCGGGACTTTGAACCGGGTCGGATCCGGAGTGGGCCGGCCCTGCGCGAACACGGGCTCGTCGAACAGGGGCTGCGGTAGGCTCGAGCGAGGAGGTCGCGGCATCGGCGGTCGTCCCCTCGCCCCCGGAGACCTCCGGCGGATATCTCTCCCTAGCGCTCCAAGGTTACGGGAGCTTCGAATCTTTCGGAGAACTTCGTATCGAAGCGAGCCGGGCCCGCGGGAGGCGTCCCCCGCCGCTTCCGACCGCCTGCCTCCCGTCGGGACAAAGCTAGTTGAACTCTCGACGGCACGTCTACACCAACCAAGAAGGAGAAAACCAACATGACAGCGAGAAACGAAACGCCAGGAGCGCCCCCACGGGCGCTCGGGGGCTCCGAGCCGGTCTCGACGGTCCCGGACGCGGCGGAGAGATCGTGGACCTGCCCGCTCTGCGGGCAGTCGTGCGCCACGGACCAGGCCCGCATCGGCCACATGCTGCAGCCCCATTACCGCAGCAACCGGACGATGCGCGCGTCGCCCCGGTACAGCGTGGCCTGAACCGGACCGCCGACCCTTACGGTCGGCCGATCGCCGGCGCGGCCCGTGCGCCGCCGGGTGCCGGGTAGCGCGGGTTCGGACCGTCCCCGCGGCGCTCGCCGGCCAAGCCTCGGGGAGGCACGTGCTTCCGCGGGAACTGCGATTGTCGACCGACTATTCGGGTCACGGACGGGGGTCCATCGGCATTCGCCGGACCCCGAGTTCGCGTGGGACGTGCCTTCATGTACGCCGCCGGCGGACGGGAAGATGCGCTCCGAACGCCCGCCCCCCCGGCGCGTATTCGGAGCGCCCTCTCCGCCAGGAGGACGGAAGTGTCCTCGTGGGCGAACGCCGAGGTCTTGTCGTCAGCGCGAACCCGGCGGGACGACCCGCGCCTCGGTGATGATGTACGGAGGCGGGGACCGCTTCCACAGGATCGCGAGGACGCCTCCGGCGAGGGTGAGGAGGAACCCGAGCACGAACCCGCCCAGCGCGACGAGGATGCTGACGATCGCGCACACGATCGCCAGTGCCCCGAGCACGGAGTGACCCACCGGCACCGCGACCATCAGTACCCCGATCAGGATGACGAACAATCCGACGGCGAGCCCGAGGGTGAACACGATGCTGCCGAGCCCGAAGAGGGCGAAGACCGCTCCGATGAGCGCGAACACGACGCCGCCGATGAGGATGAAGAACCCGCCGAGGATCGTCAGGATGCCGGCGGCGACGGGGCGCTGCATGTGCGGCCCCAGGGCCGCCGGGGGTAATAGGGCCGGGTCCCGGATCTCCTCGGATCCGGTCGCCGTGACCCGCGGACGTTAATCGGGCCAGGGCGATGGGCGCACCGTGCGGACGCGCACGCTCGGTCGACACGGTCCGCGGGTCTCCGCCGTGGGGCTCGGGTGCATGGGCATGTCGATGTCGTACGGTACGCCCGACGACGCGGAGTCGCGGGCGACGCTCGCGCGCGCGCTCGAGCTCGGGATCACGTTCTTCGACACGGCCGATGTCTACGGACCGTTCACGAACGAGGCGCTCGTGGGTCGCGCCCTCCGGGATCACCGGGACGAGGTCGTCATCGCGACCAAATGCGGGCTCGTCCCGCCCGGCTCGGGCGCGAGCCGCCGCGTGGACGGCCGACCGGAACACATCCGCGAGGCCTGCGAGGCGAGCCTCCAACGGCTGGGGATCGACCGGATCGATCTGTACTACCTCCATCGGGTCGACCCCGAGGTGCCGATCGAGGAGAGCGTCGGCGAGATGGCCGAGCTCGTGCACGAGGGGAAGGTGCGCTACCTGGGGCTCTCGGAGGTGAGCGGTCCGACGCTCCGTCGAGCGCACGCGGTGCATCCCATCACCGCGGTCCAGAGCGAATATTCGCTCTGGACCCGGGATCCCGAGGACGGTGTGCTCCCCGTCTGCCGGGAGCTCGGCGTCGGGTTCGTCCCGTTCAGCCCCCTCGGGCGCGGGGTCCTGAGCGGCACGGTCCGCGATGTGGCCGGCCTGCCCGAGAACGACTTCCGACGTGGGCTGCCCCGGTATCAGGGCGAGAACTTCGCGAAGAATCTCGCCCAGGTGGACCGATTCGCCGCGCTGGCTCGCGAGCGCGGGTGCACGCCGGCCCAGCTCGCGCTCGCGTGGGTCCTCGCGCAAGGGGAGGATGTCGTCCCGATCCCCGGCACGAAGCGACGCACCTACCTCGAGCAGAACGTTGGAGCGGCCGATCTCTCGCTGTCCGCCGCCGACCGCGCGCGCATCGAGGAGCTGATCCCCAAGGGGTCCGCCACGGGCCCCCGGTACCCCGCGGAGTCGATGCGTCTCGTGAACGCCTGATCGACCATCCGCCCGAGGTGCCGGACCGTCCGGTCCATCGACCCGGAGGAGGTCCATCGGCCCGCCTCCTCACGTGCCGAACTCGACCGGCGGGGTTCGGAGGTCGGAGAGGAAGCGCCGGAACTGGGCCGGACCAACGACCACCGGCGAAGGTTCGGCGCGCATCCGAACGTTTATTCCCCATCCCGGCGAATTTCTATCAATTCCGGCTCGGCGCGGGACCTGCGCGACCAGGTCCCGCGCCGTGGAACATGGATCTATGGCGGCGAGCGGCAGTGGCCACTGGAGAGTTTTCGGCGCGGTCGGACTGGCGATGCTGATGGGGGTGGGCGTATTCTCGGTCCACCCGGGCGGAGGGGCACTCCCCCCGCCGGTCTCGGTCGGGACCCCCGGGGGCCCGATCGGCCCGCCGTCGCCCGATCCCGCCCCCGTCAACGAGTCGACGCTGGTCCTCTCCAACGACACGCTCGTGCCGGGGGACTTCGTCGCGGAGTCGTCCGACCTGCCGTCGCTCGAGACGTACGACCCGATCACCAACGAGGTCTTCGTGGAGAGCTTCTACGCGGACGTGATCGACGTCGTGAGCGGGTCGTCGGACCGAGTCGTGGCCGCGATCCCCACAGGGGCCTATCCGAACACCCTCGCATACGACGCGCAGAACGACAACGTCTACTTCGGCCTCCAGACCTACGACGAGGTGTCGGTCGTGAACGCCTCGACCGATCTGATCCAGCGGACGGTCGGGATCGGAGTCGAGCCGCTCGCGATGGCCGCGGATCCGGTGAACGGCGACCTCTTCGTGACGGGCACCAACGCGAGCGGCGCGGCGTTCGTGGTGGTGCTCAACGGGTCGAGTGGCGTTGTAGAGAGTTCGTTCTCGCTCGGAACGGGCCGATTCCCGGTCGCGGGCCCGAACGGCATCGCGTACGATCCCGGGAACGGGAAGTTCTACGTGCCGTCGGTCCCCGAGGGCAATCCCGCGCCCGTGCACGGCAACCTGACCATCCTCAGCGCGTCGGAGGAGAAGGTCCTCTCGAACGTCGCGCTGACCTTCGACCCCTCGTCGGTCCTCTTCGGACCCGCCCAGCACGACCTCTACCTCGGCAACGAATCCGGATCCGATCTGGCGGTGTTCGACCCGGCCACGAAGGCGGTGATCGGGACGGTCACGCTCCCGGACCTGCCGACGATGCTCGCGTACGACTCCACGGACGGCGACCTCTTCGCCGGGCTCGCGGGGAACGTCTCGGTCGTCAGCACGTCCACCGACACGGTCGTGCACACGTTCCCGGTCCTGCGGAATCCGGACGGGCTCGCCTACGACCCGGTGAACGGCTACGTCTACGTATCCGACTACGTCTGGAACAACCTCAGCGTGGTGAACGCTTCGAGCTACCGGGTCGTCACCTCCGCCCTCCTCGGGTCGGCGCCGTACAACATCGCCTTCGACGCCGCGAACGGGGACCTGTACGTGGGCGACCTTCTGTCGTCCCAGCTGATCGTCGTGAACGGAACGTCGAACCGGGTCGTGGGCTACGTCCCCCTCGGCGCGACCCCGTACGGGGTCGTGTACGACCCTCGCACGACCGACATCTACGTCGACGACTACTCGCTGGGCAACGTCGCGATCGTGAACGGGACCCGTGACCGGGTCGTGGGTCATCTGCCGGCGGGCATCGATCCGTGGGGCATCGCCTATGACGGGGCGAACCACGATCTCTACGTCACGAACCCCGGCTCGGACAACATCACGGTGCTGAATCCCGGCGCCCGGAAGGTCGTGACCACACTGGAGCTGAGCACGCCCCCGGGCGCGATCGCCTATGATCCCAAGAGCGCCACGATGTTCGTCGGGGAGTATGACACCGGGAACGTCTCTGTGCTCAACGCGCGGACCAACGCCCTCGTCCGCAATTCCACGAGCGGCAGCGAGGTCTACACGATCTCGGTCGACCCCGTCAACGGGCGGGTCTTCGTCGGGAACTACGGGTCGGCCAACGTCACCGTGCTGGG
>JASIBA010000081.1 GCA_030041735.1 Thermoplasmata archaeon
ATCGCGGCGGCGACCTGGTGGTGGTCCGCGCCGCAGTTGAAGAACTTCGTCCAGGCGAACTGCTGCGCCGGGTACACCGCGGACGGGTAGACCCAGCGGCCGTCCCGGGTCGCGAACGGGAAGACCGAGAACGGGTGATTGTTCCCGATCGGATTCGGGTACGGCCAGCCGTTGAGCTTGGGGCCGAAGGTCATCTCGGGATCGATCCCGTGGGAGGATTGGCGGAGATCGATCAACAGGTCCTGGGCCTTCCCCGTGCGCATCTTCCAGACCGTGGCCGCGCCGACCGCGGCGGCCATCGCGGAGAGCGCGAAGACCGACCCGAGCCGGATCGCGCTGGGGAAGATCGGGTCGGCGCCCGCGAAGGAGATCGTGCCGCCGGTGTCGGCGGGTTTCACTCCGGTTCCCGCGAGCAGACGCTCGAGCTGGCGGGGGAGGTCATCGCCGGCGGCCGCGGGAGACGCCCGCCGGGTGGTCGGCGTCATGCCGGGCCCCCCGGGGTGCCGGGCGTTCGTTCGGCGATCGGGCGGCGCGTCGTCCCGTCTCCGTGTTCATTCGACATGGCCCAGATACATCAGCTCCCAGATCCCGGGGTCGCTCGCCTGCTCGACCAGCCGGTCGTCCTCGTACTTCTCCACCGTCACGGTGCCGCTGAACCGGAGGTAGGCTCCGTCCACTCGGGCGATGACCGCGAGCGCGTGCTTGATCCCGGTCACCGTGTCGGCGAACTTCTGGTCGAGCAGGGTCTCGGTGCGCTGGAAGATCGCCCGGTATCGGACCCGCGCGTCCTGGGCATACTCGTAGATCACGCGGTTCGCGACCGGCTTCTGACTGTGCGCATCGGCGAACACATCCTCGAGCACGAGCCGGACCTTGGATGCCTGGTCGGCGACGATCTGGCCGCCTTTCGCGATCACGATCTGGGGGAGCTCTGTCCGTCCGTACGCCTTCTCGGCGTAGAGGTAGGCCGCGATGACGGAGTACGGACCGGCCTGCGCCCGTCCCCAGTACCAGTGGTTGAGCAGCTTCGACATTGCGACATCGCCCCAGTTGTGGTCGTGGTAGCCGATGCCGGTGAGCGTCTTCGGCGTGGAACCGGGCTCCGAGATCGTGACGGTGACCCGGCCCTGGGGCACCGAAGGCAGCCAGGCGAACGTGTGCTCGTCGTGGGCCCCGAAGTAGGTGACGCCGGTCCCCTGGCGCCACGAAGGTACCTGACCGACGAGCTCGGCCTCGACCGTAAGACCCTCGGCGACGACCTTGATCTGGTAGGTGTGGAGATCGCCGCGGAAGTAGCTGTCCCGGATGCGCACGTCGCACCGGTCCTTGCTCGCGGAGAACTCCTCCGGCGTGGCGTGGACGAACAGCTGGCGCGAGGGCTGGCCCGGGCGGTCCAGGTTGATCTGGACCATCGGCGCCTCGCGCGCCTTCGGATTCAGGAGCCACTTGGTGTAGAACGTGACCACGAGCGAGGAACCGTCCTCGAGGTGGGAGTCGAAGTACCACCATTCGTAGCTGCCCGGCCCGCCGGTGGTGCGCATCCCGTCCTCCCACGGCTCGACCTGGCCCCGCTGGACGCCCAGGCGGGCGAAGTCCTCGTCCCGGTCCGCGACGCGCGCGAGCGGCGCCGCGCTCATGCCGCCTCCTGCCGTCGCTGGGCGGCGCGCTTCAACTCGGCCAGCGCCGCGAGGGTCACGCGGGTGTGGGCGATGCTCGCGGCCCCCACGCGAGCCTGGAGCTCCCGGTCGAGGTGCTGGATCGCCGCCTTCGCGGCCCGGCCCGCGGCGTGGCCGCGCGCGGTGAGCACCAACTTCACCCGACGCCGGTCGTCGGGGTCGCGGGCCCGCTCGAGATACCCGCGGACCACGAGCTGATCCACCGACTGGCTCACGGCCTGCTTCGAGACCCCGAGCCAGCGGACGATCGGCTCGATGGAGGCTCCGGTCCACTCCATCGCGCTCAGGATGAACTCGCCGGACGCGGGGACGTCCGTGCAGCCGATCTTCGCCTGCGCCCGGCGCACCGCGGCCGTGTACACTCCCCGGGTCGCGAGCAGCAGCGCGGACAACGGCACGTCCTGGAGGCCCCTCGGGCTCGATTCGGTCGCATTCATTAGTCAAGTCTATTGACTGTCATGTATATTGACTTATCGCCTTCTGGGCGGGGGACTACTTCAACGTCCCGCTCGGAGCCGCGCTCCCCCTGGGCGGAGAGGCCGACCGGGCGAGGCCCGGGACCGCCGGGTGGGCCGCGTGGCTCAGAGGGTTCGGCGCTCCGTCGAACGTTTCATGTAGGCCGCGGCCGAATCGATGGGCATGGCCGAAGATCCGCCGAAGCTCCGGGACGCGCCGTCGTTCGGACTCCATCCCCAGTTCCGACAGGTGTACGGTGAGAGCTTCTGCGCCGGCTCCGAGGGCTGGCTGCTCCGGATCGGTGTCGGGAGCCTCGTGCCGGAGATGAGCGATGACGGCACCGCACGCCGGGTGGTGACCGACTTCGAGCTCCTGATCGACCCGTCCGGGGGCAAGTACCTCCTCGAGATCATCTCGAAGTGGCTCGAGAACCTCGAGTCGAAGGCCGCGACCCCGCCGGACAGGAAGACCCACGGATGAGGCGAACGTCGCGAGGAGCCGCCTCACCGAGGGCCGGCTCGGGTCGGTAAACCGGACTCGGGCCACCCACGATAAGGTTTCCGCGCTCGTTGAGTTTGGGACAAAACCGGTCGGGGTGAGCGGGGTTCGCTCAGCTCGCGAAGGAGGTCCCGGCCGTGAACCTCCGATCGCGCTCCAGCCATCGGAGGTAGCACAGCCGTCGCAGATTCCTCACGACGGCTCTCAGGAGCGCCTCGGTCTCTCGCCGCTGCTCGAGCCGCTTGCGGATCTTGTTCGGGTTCCGGGCCGACAGCGACCACCAGGTCGCCTCCGATCGCGACCGTTGGTGATAGTGGGCCAACCACGTCTGGGGGTCCCGCACCAGTCCCCGCAGGGATCGGGGCCACGCCGGCTCGCCGAGGCTCTTCATCGTCACGGTCCGTCGGGGGAGGATCCAGGCCTGCACGCCCATCCGATCGAGGAGACCGACCACCCAGCGCGCCGAGTAGGCCCCGTCGCCCAGGAACCTCGACCACGCCGGGTGCAGGGCGAAGGTTTGTCGGGCCAGCTCCGAGAACTGGGAGATCTCGCCGATCCTCGGGTCCGTCCACGAGACCCAGCCGGCGATCAACCCGTAGCGGAGCCCCACGGTGCCGACATTGTAGACCCACCCCATCTCCCCCTGCGGAAGGAGTCCCGCCGCCCGCTCCTCCTCGTCCTGTCGGGCCCGCGCGCTCCGATAGTGCTGGCCGACCCGCACCGGCGAGCCCGTGCCGTCGGCGGAGAACCCGGTCTCGAGCCCTTGCACGGGCCGATTCGTGATCTCCAGCAGGGCGTAGAGCGCCGCCGCCACACGGGGGTCCCCATAGCTGCGCTCGACGGTCTTGTAGCCGAAGAGGTCCCGCACGCCCAGGGCGGCCCGGAACGCCGCCACCCCGCCCTCGGTCGGGCGGTTGGGCAGGCCGAGGTAGCTCTGGGCGAGCAGTCCCTTCAGGCGGTCCGAGAGGAGGATCGCCGGCCGTCCGCCTCGGGGACGCTCGGGGAGAGGTTCCGGGTGCTCGTGGGCGTGTCGGTCGACGACCCGCTGGATGAGCTCGAGCATCTCGGGCAGTTCGCGGGTCTGAGCCCGGGTGTAGAGGGACCAGGGGATCGGTGGACGCGCGCGACGGGCGTAGGGGAAGGAGCGAGTGCGGACCTGGGTGTCGATCTCCTGGAGGCGGCGGCGGGCATCGGAGGGCCGCATGAGGGGGGAGAGGAGCGAGGCCGGATATAATGGTGGTGCCTATACAGGCGCCATTCTCCCCGGCGTCGTTATAAGGGGGCCCCGACCTACGCTCCCGGGCCGATGGCCGAGCGTGGGTCGGGAGGTCGGGCGGCGATCATCGCCTACCGTCTCGGGGAGGTCCCGCCGACGCATCGCTCGCGGTTCACTCAGAAGGTGCTGGGACAAGCCCGGAAGGTCGGGGACCGCCAGTATCGTCGGCGGGGTCTGCTGGACGAGATCCCGCACTGGAAGGTCAACCGCGGGGTGGTCGTGGTCCGGGTCGGAGACCGAGCGCGGGTGGTGCGGGAACTCCGTCGGTGGACCCGCGAGGTGGAGTGGTGGGAGGTCCACCTGACTCCTCGTCAGGAGCGACGACTCCGCCTCGCGGACCCTTCGTAGGTTTTGTCCCAAACCGGCGCTCGTTGCCTAGACGCGGCGAGAATCGCTACTTGGGGCGTCCGTACGTGCCCGTGTAGGAGGCGGTCGCCACCACGAGCGGGCGGATCGCGGCTTCGAGATCTCCCGCGGTCAAGCCCGGGGGGGCCCCGATCGGTCGGGAGAGCGCATAGAGGTGGAGAATGTACCGATGGGGCTTGCCGGGGGGAGGAGACGGCCCCTGGTACCCGATCTCGCTCCAGCTGTTGCGTCCCTGTCGGGCGCCATCGGGCAGGGCCTCGGATCGCGGCATGCCCTCGGCGAGCTCGCGCGTCGTGCCCGGGAGGTCGTAGACGATCCAGTGGACCCAGGTGCCCCCGGGCGCGTCGGGATCGTCGAAGACTAGCGCGAACGACCGCACCCCGTCCGGCACCTCCGCGAACTCGATCGAAGGCGAACGATCCGGGCCATCGGCGGTATGCAAGGTAGGGATCGTCTCTCCCGGTTTCCAGGCTCGCGATCGGACTCTGAGCGCCATGGCCCCCCGTACTGGTTCGGGGCTCAATACGGTTGACGGACGAGTCCGGGGACGTTCTCGAACTCCGTGTTGCAGGACACGAGAACCTGCCCGTGCCGTCGCGCGCCCGCTGCCACGAACAGGTCGACGCCGTCCAGCCGCTGCCCCTCCCGGGCCAGCTCCTGCGCGATTTCGGTGGCGCATCGGATCGACTCCGCGTCGATGTCGAGGCCCTCGGTGGAGCCGAGGAGCTCGTCGATCCTCCGGCGGAACGCGGGATCCTGGTTGGCCGCGTCGACCACGACGGCCGCGCGCGCGGCGGGAGACAGATAGAGCGGTTGGAGACTCGCGCGCAGCTGTCGGAACCGCTCGACGGCGGTCGGCAGACCGCGCGCGCAGTCGAGGACGAAGCGGGAGTCCACGCTGACCATGCGACCCCGACCGAGGGATCTCTACCGCATCGCCGGGGACGGACGTCCGTTGAGGACCACGTTGAGCCGGCGGTTCGCTTCCTCCCAGTTGATGTTATCGAGGAACACCTGGAGGTACGTCGCCTTGTCGGTCCCGTAATCGATCGCGTACGCGTGCTCCCAGCAATCCAAGGCGATAACGACGTCCTGGGAGATCGCGGGGACGTTGATGCTGTGCTCGTTGATGACCCAGTTGTGGATTTGCTCGCGTCGATGATCGTACGTCACGAGCACCCACCCCGGCGTCGAAGTCCCGTCGGCCTTCGTTTCGACCTTCCACCGGTCGATCGAGCCGAACGATGACTTGAGCAGCGAACGGAACTGGTCGTCGGGCTCGTTGACCGGCTGGAGATTCTCGAAATAGGCTTGATGGAGGTAACTCGCGTTGTAGGCGACGATCTCGCGTCGCTTCAGCTCGCTGTACGGACCGAACGTGAAATTGGCGTTCTTCTGCAGGATGTCCGGCTCCGTGTCCAGCTTCGACATGAACTCCGCGATCCGCTGCTCGACCTCGTTGAGCTTGCGCACGTAGGCCTCGTAGAGCCCAATGTGAGCTTTGATCTGTTTGGGGGTGAGGCCCTTGATCGTCCCCTCGGTCAGCAGCTTCGAGAAGTCTCGGACCTTGTGCTCCACGGTACGCATCCTACCGGCGGTCGGAGGAACGCCCGGGACTTTCCGGGTCTCCCGGCCGACTGGGCGGCGGTCGGCTGAGACCCCGAATCGATTTAAACTTATGTCGTTTACAAAAAACGTATTCGCCCGAGCCGGGACCCGTCCCGAGCGTTGAGGCGTTCGGGATGCGCGACGCGACTACGTGGCGCCGCCGTCTGGACCGCACGTCACCGCCGGTGTCGCGCTTCCGGAAAGGCGGGCCCGCTCAACGGGGGTCGGGTCGGGCGAACTCCTTCACGGGACCCATGAGTCAGGTCGCACTGATCGAACAAACTCGGACGACACTCACGGAGGTACTACCAGCCGGCGTCGAGGTCGGCGACATCGAGCTGGAAGGCCCGCACATCGTCCTCTACACGAAGCAGCTCGACGCTTTCCTCTCGGGCGGAGACCTCCTCCGCCAGATCGCCCAGCGGCTCCGCCGCCGCGTCGTCGTCCGCAGCGATCCCGACGCCTTGATCGAGCCAAAGCAGGCCGAGGAGAGCATCCGCCAACTGATCCCACCCGAGGCCGAGATCAACCAGCTCTACTTCGAGCACGAAACCGGGCAGGTCACCATCGAGGCCGCGAACCCCGGGGCCGCGATCGGGCGCGGCGGGTCCGTCCTCAACGACCTCAAGCGGAAGATCGGCTGGGTCCCGACGGTCGTCCGGACCCCACCGATCCCGTCCAAGACGGTCGAGGAGGTGCGCATCCACCTGAGGAACTCCTTCGACGACCGACGCTCCTTCCTCAAGAAGGTCGGGATCCGGATCGCGCGCGATCCACTGCCCGAAAAGCTCTGGGGGCGCGCGACCGCGCTGGGCGGTTTTCGAGAGGTAGGCCGGAGCGCCTGCCTTCTGACGACCCAGAACTCGAAGGTGCTGATCGACTGCGGGATCGATCCCGGGTCGGACCGGACGCCGTTCTTCAACGCGCCCGAGCTCCTGCCCCTCGACTCCCTCGACGCCGTCGTGGTCACCCACGCCCACCTCGACCACTGCGGCCTCGTCCCGGTCCTCCTGAAGTACGGGTACAAGGGCCCGATCTACTGCACCGCCCCCACGCGCGACCTGATGACGCTCATGCTCCTCGACGCGATCAAGGTCGTCAACCAGGAGGCCCGCCGGGGCCTCTACGACTCGGCGCAGGTCCGCGAGCTCGTTTGGCGGACGATTCCGCTCCGCTGGGGCGAGACCACCGACATCGCCCCGGACATCCGCCTCACCATGCACAACGCCGGCCACATCCTCGGCTCCTCCATCTGCCACTTCCACCTCGGCCAAGGGGATCACAACATCGCCTTCACGGGCGACATGAAGTACGAACGGACCTGGCTCTTCGACCCGGCGAACACGAGGTTCCCCCGTCTGGACACCCTCGTGATCGAGTCGACGTACGGCGGGGCGCGGAACGTGCAGCCCAGTCGCCAGCAGGCCACCGACGAGTTCTGCGCCTACGCGAGCACCGTCCTCGGTCGGGGAGGGAAGCTCCTCGTCCCGGTCTTTGCGGTCGGACGATCGCAGGAGATGATGCTCGTGCTCGAACAGGGCATGCGGGAGGGCAAGGTCCCCCGGGTGCCCGTCTACTTGGACGGCATGATTTTCGAGGCGACCGCCATCCACACGGCCTACCCGGAGTTCCTGAACACTCAGCTCCGGACCCAGATCTTCCAGCAGGGGGACAACCCGTTCCTCTCCGAGATCTTCCGTCGGATCGACTCGCCGCACATGCGGTCGGAAGTACTGGACTCCCCGGAGCCGTGCGTCGTCCTCGCGACGTCGGGCATGATGAGCGGAGGCCCCGTGATGGAGTACTTCCGTGGATGGGCGCCGAACCCCTCGAACGCGCTGCTGTTCGTCGGCTATCAGGCCGAGGGTACCTTCGGCCGCCGGCTGCAGCGGGGTCTCGCCGAAGCGTCGTACGTCGATGGCGGGCGGCCCGTCTCGGTACCCGTGCGCGTCGAGATCGCCACCGTCGAAGGGTTCTCGGGGCACTCGGACCGCAACCAGCTCATGAACTACGTCGGCAACCTCGATCCGCGGCCGCGCCAGATCCTCGTGAACCACGGAGAGGAGTCGCGGGCCGTGGACCTGGCCTCGAGCCTCCACCGCAGGTTCGGGATCGCCACGCAAGCGCCCTTGAACCTCGAAGCCGTCCGCGTTCTCTAACCGGATCCGCGGAGCCGCCGCGCGGTCCCTTCTGTCGATATCCGACCCGACGGCCCGCGCGGTGCGCGAGCGGGGTCAGGCGGCGGACTCGGAGTCGACGAGCGGCCGTGATCTCGACTCTGAGGCGGCGGCGTCCATGTGGTGCGGGTGGCGATGCCCCGTCGTTCCGCCGGCGACGGCCGGGGTCCCGAGCGAGTACCGGCCGAACGCGATGCCCTTGACCCCCCGCAGGTCCTCGGCCGCGTTGACCACCTCGTCCCGCTTGCCGACCAATCCGATGAGTTGCATGCAGGACCCTCCCTCCAGGTGGACGTGGGAGGACGACCTCACGTGCACCCCCCAGCGATGTTCGACGGCGGTCAGACGTCGGAGGACGTTGGGCGCGTCGTGCCGGTAGATCAGGAGGACGCTCGCCACCGAGTCCGAGTCGGGATCGCCGAGTTCGTGCTCCGCGAGTTCCTTCCGGATGAGGGCGCGGATCGCGTCCGAGCGGCTCGGGGAGTTCCGTTCCCGGACCCATCCGTCGAGCAGGGCCAGGAGGTCCGGATCCAGCGAAACGCCCAGCCGGACGACGTACTTCTCCTTCCGCTTGCGCCCGCGATGCGCCGCATCCGTACCACGCCCCGGTGGATCGGGCCGTCGGACGTCTCTCGCCATGCCGCCTCGGCGACCTGGCGAGCTACGAGCCGCTGATAACGGTGCGGCTCGCCTCGCGCGCGCCAGGTACCGCGGTGTTACGTTCGTCGAAAACACCCCAAGGTTTTAGGCCCCATTGGCCGTGGGCCGGGATGTGACGACGGCTTCCGCGAACGCTCCCAATCCGCTCACGGAGGTCCGGAACCCGTTCGTGCTCTCTCGCGCCGAGTGGGTCAAGGTCGTCCTGATCTACGTGGCCATCGCCGCGGCGACCGGGATTGGTATCTACGCCACCTTCTGGATCGGGACCCAGTACGCCATCTTCTGGGCGTTGGGCATCCTCGCCTACACGCTCGGCCTGCGCCACGGTGTGGACGCCGACCACATCTGCGCGATCGACAACACCACGCGGAAGCTGATCCAGCAGGACAAGCGCCCGACGACCGTCGGGACGTGGTTCTCGCTCGGGCATTCGACGATCGTCGTCGCGATGATCGCCGTCCTGGTCGTCGCCACCCGGTTCATCGCCAGCAACCTTCCGGCGTTCGAAGCGGACGGCGCGGTGCTGGGGACCCTGATCTCGGGCGCGTTCCTCTACGTCATCGCGCTGATCAACTTCCTGATCTTCTGGGAGATCTATCTGATCTTCAGGGCCCTCCGCTCGGGGGCGCTGGATCAGAAGAAGCTCGACGAGACCCTGCTGAAGCGCGGCTTCATGAACCGCTACTTCGGCAAGCTGTTCCGGTTCGTCAACGAGCCATGGCAGATCTACCCCATCGGGGTGCTCTTCGGACTGGGGTTCGACACCGCCTCGGAGGTCGCGCTGATCGCGATCACGGTCACGACGGCGACCGCGGCCGCCCACTTCCCCCTCTGGATGGTGATGGTGCTGCCGTTCATGTTCACCTGCGGGATGGTGCTGACGGACACCACCGACGGCTTCGGGATGCGGTTCGCGTACGGGTGGGCTTTCCTGCGACCGATCCGGAAGGTCTACTACAACCTCACGATGACCGTGATCTCGGTCATCGTCGCCGTCGTCATCGGCACGATCGAGCTCCTGGGCGTGCTGGCCTCGGAGCTCCATCTCTCGGGCGGTCCGTTCGGGTTCTGGAACACCATGAACTGGCTGAACAACTCGAATGGGCCGGACGGCATCGAGATCTGGGGGTGGTGCGGGATCATCATCATCCTCTTGTTCGTAGGGAGCTGGGCGGTCTCGATCGCCATCTATCGGTGGAAGCACCTCGAGCAGGTGGGCTTCGCCAAGCCGCCGATGCCTTCGGAGCTCCCCTCGCCCGAGTCCACCGTTCCGCTCGAATCGACCTAGGTTCGGCGTCCATCGACCACGGCCGCTCGGTGGCCTGACTCCGTGTTCGGGGTACGGGCCCGCCGGGATTCGAACCCGAGATGGCGCGACCAACGCCATGCCGCTCACCAGCCCCGGCTGGCCCGACGCACTATCAGCACGGTACGCACACCATGGAACCGCTCCGGTCTGATGTACAAGCTATGCGACCCCAGGGGGAGCCGACGGCGATCCTCGCCGCAGATTGGCGGGGCAGCTCGCCGCTGGATAGCACTGTCCTTCGCGTGGCCCGCCAGGAGTTATCGCATGGGTCCGGTGGTGGCCTGGAGGTTTGTGACCTGCTCTCGGCAAGCCGGCTTCAGGTGGTATCCGACGCAGGTCCATTGTGGTGTGCGAGTCCGTCGATCTTCGGCGTCTTGCTCTGGAATCCTACGGGCCGCGCTCTCAGCCTGCGGGTATCGCGTCATCCTCGCGGACTAGCGGCGAAAGCCCCGGTGGGTGAACTTGAACGCGACTCCACCTTGACGCTCGCCCGCACCGGCGCCCGAATCGCCGGCGGGTCGAGCCTGCCGCCCTCACAAATGTCGATGTCCCGGGACGTGCTGTTCCGCTGGGCGCTGAAGGGCTACTTGGGATTGGGGAGCCGCGAACCGTCGGGGAACATGATTCGAAGGCGCTCCTTGAGCGGGATCGTGATGCAGACCACACCGTGGCGCTCGAACGTAGCGAAGCCCAGCGGGCTGCTCGGTTTCCTCCACTTCGCAGCCTCGATAATCTCGGGTTCCGCCGCGTGAATCACTGTCCGGAGCCTCTCGAGGATCGCGCCCCGCCGGTCGGGCACGGCTGCGATGATGGCATTCACATCCGGGCTCCTGGCGGTCACGCCCGCCGTCATCGAGCATGGCCCTTCAGGTCTGTGGCCCGCCGATTGGGCTCGCGTTGGGCTTCGTCGACGATCTCGGGTGCGGGGTGGTCTTACGGAGAGCCCCGGCGAGCCGGTCTGCGAATCACCTTGAGCTCGCCACCGGGCGCGACATGATGATCTCGTCGAGGTAGAGTTCCCCGCGCTTGAACGACCGGGGAAGGTGGCCCCGCTCGACGAACCCGAGCGCGCGGTAGAGGCGGAGCGCCGGGGCGTTCGTCGAGGTGACGGTGAGCTCGACGATCTCGTACTTTCCCACGCAGTCTTCGAGCGTCTTTGAGAGCAGCCGGCGCCCGATTCCTCGTCCGCGGTGCTCCGGCCGGACGACCATCCCGAGGCTCCCGATGTGTCGCTTCTCCCGGTGGTCGCCGACCGGGAAGATCGAGGCGTGCCCGAGAACCCGACCCCCGTCCACCGCGACATTGCAGACGATGCGGTTCTCGAGGATCCCCGCCATCACCCCCGCGAAGTAGTTCGCAAGGTCGGTGGGGGACGGTGGCTGCAGCTCCGTGTAGAGGCCGAGCTCCGGGTTCGAGCCGAGCTCGGCGTAGCGGCTCCCCTGCAGGCTCGACCACTCCTCGAAGTCCGACCAAGTCAGCGTCCGTATCTCCATCGACCCCTTCCGGCCTTGGGGGCCACTCCGTCGCCTCTATTCGAAATGCGCGACGTTCGTCGATGTGGCGCCTGGGACGTGCCGTAAGTAGTTGCACTCGGCGAGGGCTCGATCCCGCAGCGGCGGTGCTTCCCCGGTGGACTCCCGTGATCGGGCAGCGAGCCCCGTGATCTCTCAGCCGGTAGTCCGGCCTCCCTCGTCTAGTGTTCTTGCCGCCGCGTTTGCGCGGCCAGCCGCTTTCCGACCTCGGTGAGTGTCTCCACTGAGGTGTCTTCCCTCGCTTCCCGAGCTCGGGCGGCCGTCCGATGTTCTTTCTGCGTGGTCAACGCCTCATCCTCGTCCTTGAGGGGCTCGTTATGAGTGAGGATCCGCCAGGTCGCGCTGGCCAACTTCTGCGCCACGGCGACCGGCGCGTTTGGGGCTCCGAAGCTCTGCACCTTGTTCTCGTAGAACCGCTGGACCACACTGGCATGGGTTCCACAAGCAAAGTGTTACGGGCCCGCCGGGATTCGAACCCGAACGACGGAACCGCGGCCCCTACTTGGAACGGCCGTATGTGCCGAGGTACGTGGCCGTCGCGATGACGCGCGACCGAATCGCACTGCGCACGGCGTCAGCGGTCAGACCCGGCGCGGCATCGATCGGCGCGGACAACGCGTAGAGGTGGAGGATGTACCGGTGCGGCTTCCCCGGCGGCGGAGACGGACCCCGGTATCCGATTTCGTCCCAACTGTTCCGACCCTGCCGGCTCCCGTCGGGAAGGGCCCCGGCCCTCGGCAGGCCTTCCGCGAGCTCCCGAGTCGACGCGGGCAGGTCGTAGATCACCCAGTGCACCCACGTGCCTCCGGGAGCATCGGGATCGTCGAGCACGAGGGCGAAGGACCGGACCCCGGCGGGCACCCCGGCAATCTCGATTCGGGGCGAACGATCGGGGCCGTCCGCCGCGTAGGCTGTCGGGATCGACCCGCCGGCGTCCCAGGCCGCCGATCGAACAGCGAACCCCATGGTCCCTCCGACGTCTCTGGGTCTAATACGGTTCGCGGACGAGCCCGGCGACATGCTCAAAGCTCGGATTCGCCGAGACGAGCACCTGCCCGTGCCGACGCGCGCCGGCCGCGACGAACAGGTCGACACCGTCCAATCGGCGACCCTCCCGCGCGAGTTCCCGGGCGATCTCGGCCGCGCACCGAATCGACTCCGCGTCGATGTCGAGCGACTCGGTCGCACGAATCATATCGGCGGCCTTGTGCTGGAATGTTGCGTCCCGGTCCGCCGCATCGGTGATCACGGCCGCCCGCGCGACGACCGACAAGTGGAGCGGCTCGAGCGCGTCCCGCAAGGTCCGATACCGTTCGACGGCCGACGGGAGGCCGCGAACGCAGTCGATCACGAAGCGGGCATCGACACTGACCATCGGTCGCGGGTGCGCGGACCCCTACCGCATGGCGGGCGAGGGGCGGCC